>DATMJK010000061.1:0-83189 GCA_035553915.1 Candidatus Limnocylindrales bacterium
TTGGTCAGCACCGACGCGTCATTCGACTGGTAGCCCAGGCCGCGCAGCACGATCCCGCCGCGCGCCGTCTCGAGCACCGCCACATCGACATCGTCGCGCTCGAGCACCGAGTGCGCGCCGTACGGTCCGGTCAGGTCGCCCTCCTCGATCATCCGGCCGTCGACGTACACACCGTCGGTGGTCGAGATGCCAACGCGCCGGCCCGCCGTGCCCAGGATGTGGGCGATCATCCGCGTGGTGGTGCTCTTGCCGTTCGTGCCGCTGATGCTGACCAACGGGACCCGGCGGGCCTCATCAGTGATCCACTCGGGCGGCGAGACATCGGCGCCGCGAATACGGCGCACGATGTGGGCCGGCGGTACAGAGCGGCGCGGGTCGAGCCCGCGATCGGTCAGCCTGAAGGCGGCATTGGCCAGCGCCTCCGCCCGCCCGCGCTCGCGCCAGGCGAACGACACGACCCAGTGGCCGGGCTCGCTCGTCCGGTGGACCGTCACGTTGATGCGCCGCTCGCCCAGGGCGACCGCGTGGAGGCGCCGCACCCAGGCGGCGACGCGGCCGACCGACACCGGCGCGAGCCTGGCCGGCACGTGCGCCCCCAGGCGCACGACGGAGTGGCGCCCGGGCAGGCGCTCGCCGTACCAGGTGCGTCGCCGGCCGACCACCAGCTCCAGCTTCACGGCAGGCTCGAGCCGATAGACGTTGGGGCCGTCGAGCAGGCGGACTTCGACCAGGCGCACGGTGGCCCGGAGTATATGGGCGCGACCGGCGCTGATGGCTTAGGCTCGCCGGCGTGGTGACTGACACCGAGCTCCAGCTGTTGCGCGCAGACATCGAGTCACGGCTGCCCGGCTATCTGGACGACCTGCGCCGGCTGACGAGCATCGACTGCGGCACGTACACCGTGGACGGCGTCAACGAGGTCGGACGCTGGTTTGCCGAGCAGATGCGCGAGCTCGGCGCGGACGTGGAGGTCGTGCCGGGCAGTCGGTTCGGCGACACCGTTGTCGGTCGGCTGGGCGGTGGCAGTGACGGGCCGGCGGCGCTGCTCGTCGGGCACATGGACACGGTCTTTGACGAGGGCACGGCCAGCGAGCGGCCGTTCCGGATGGACGAGCGCCGCGCCTATGCGCCGGGCGTGTCTGACATGAAGTGCGGCCTGGTCAGCGGCGTGTATGCGCTGCGGGCTCTGCGCGCCGTGGCTGGTGTCGGAGGAGCCGATGGCGCGGACTGGCTGCCATTCAGCCGGCTGGCCTACGTGGGCAACCCGGACGAGGAGGTCGCATCGCCAGAGAGCACGCCGCTGATCGCCGGTGAGGCGCGCCAGAGCGATGTCGCATTCGTGCTCGAGTCAGCCCGCGCCAACGGCGACATCGTCTCGGCACGCAAGGGCGTGGCTGACATCCGCCTGCACCTCCGGGGTCGCGCGGCTCATGCCGGCGTCGAGCCCGAGAAGGGCCGCAGCGCGGTCGTCGAGGCGGCACACAAGACGCTCGCCCTGGCCGCGCTCAATGGCCGCTGGCCGGGCGTGACTCTCAACGTCGGCGTGGTCAGCGGCGGCACGCGTCCGAACGTCGTCGCCGAGGAGGCCCACCTCCTGCTGGACTTGCGCGCCGTTGACCAGGCGGCGATGGAAGCGGCAGAGGCGGAGATCGAGCGCATCTGCGCGTCTTCGATGGTGCCAGACGTCAGCTGCACCATCGAGCTCGGCGATCGGTTTGCGCCGATGCCCAGGACGGAGGCAATCGGCCAGCTGGCCGAGCGTGCGATCACGCTCGCCGCCAGGCTCGGCTTCGAGCTGCGCGACGTCGCTACCGGCGGCGGCTCCGACGCGAATGGCATTGCCGGGTTGGGCGTGCCGGTGCTCGACGGGCTGGGCCCGATCGGCGGCGGCGACCACTCGGCCGACGAGTACCTCGAGCTGGACTCGATCGTCCCGCGGACGACGCTGCTGGCGGCACTGCTGCTCGACGTGGGGCGGCGCGGGCCGCCATAAGCTCGCCTGCGCCGTCAGCGCAGGTACGTGTTGCCGCAGGTGTCGCAGACGGTGTACAGCGCGTGCCGCTCGATGGCGTAGCCCGCGACATGGAGGCGCCCGGAGAAGTCATCGCGCGGGCAGACGAAGACCCACCAGCTGTGCGGCTGGCCGGGCTCGGCCGGTCCGAGCTCGGGGATCGGGCTTGCCTCGGCGGCGATCTTGTCGGCCAGGCCGTCGAAGCGCTCGATCGCGGCAGCCACGGCGGCCGCGCGCTCGTCCTCGGTCTCGCTGGTGTAGGGGTAGCTCTGGGCCACGTTGGAGCTCAAGGGCTTCTCCGCACCTGGGGATGTGGCCGACCGCGGGGTTGTGAGCGCGGCGCGACCGGCCGACGCCGAGTATAGCCCGCGAAGCGGCCCTCGCCAGGCGTGCCGGATCCCTGGTCGAGGGTCGCGTTGACAGCCGTCACCAGGCCAATGCCGCGCCTTCGACGCGCGGGTCGCTGGCCGTGGCGTAGCTGCCATCCGGCTGGACCTGGATCGCGTGGGCATGGCCCATCGCCGAGGCGTACGGCTCGAGCCGCTCGACCCTGTGGCCGCGCTGCCGGAGCCCTTCCTCGACCTCGCGGTGGAAGCGTGGCTCGATGACGGCCAGCGTCGGATCGTCGCTGCCCACCGCGTGGCCCGTCGCCCAGCGCGGAGCGTCCAGCGCGGTGGCGATGTCGAGCCGGCCATCTACCACCGCCGAGACGAACTGGGCATAGATCAGCGGCTGGATCTCGCCACCCATCGAGCCGTGAGCAATCCACGGCCGGCCGTCCCGCAGCAGCATGCCGGGCACCAGCGTGTGCAGCGTGCGCTTGGCCGGTGCCAGGACGTTGGCATGAGCGGGGTCGAGGCTGAAGAAGGCGCCACGGTTCTGGTAGCCGACGCCGGTCTGCGGGTCGACCAGTCCCGAGCCGAAGCCGGCGAAGTTCGACTCGAGCAGGCTGACGAGGTTGCCTTCGCCGTCAGCCGTGGACAGGTAGATCGTGCCGCCACCCTTGGGCCGGACGGACGGCCGCGAACTCACGCGGGCCGGGTCGATCGTCGCGGCCAGCACGTCGAGGCGGGCCGGGTCGAGCAGCTGCTCGACCGCGCCGGCGGGCATGTGCCGAGGATCGGTCAGCTGGGTATCGCGATCGGCGAGCGCGATCCGCGCCGCCTCGAGGCCGATGTGCAGCCAGCGAGCGTCATTGTGGCTGGGATCGAAGCGCGCCAGCAGGCCGAGCAGCTCGAGCGCAGTCGGGCCGCTGCTGTTGGGCGGCAGCGTGACAGAGGTGACGCCGCGGTAGCCAAGGCTGATCGGCTCGGCCCACTCGCTCAGATGGTTCGCGAAGTCATGTGCCCGAAGCGGTGATCCGCGACTGGCCAGGTAATCGGCGGCGCGGTCGGCCAAGGCGCCCTGGTAGGCAACCTCCGGTCCGTCGGCGGCCAGCCGGCGCAGCGTCGCGGCCAGGGCCGGCAGGCTGACCGTCTCGCCGACCTGCCACGGCCGGCCGTGCGCACGGAAGGTCCGCGCCCAGTCACCGTCCATGCCAAGGACCCCGGCCGAGCGTTCGACGCTCGTCACCCAGCCCGTGGTCGCGGCAAAACCGTCGGCGAGGGCCGTCGCCGGTGCCAGCAGGTCAGCCCAGGCCAGGCGGCCGAACCGACGATGCGCCTCGCCCCAAGAGTGGATCGCGCCCGGCACGGTGACCGTCCAAGGCCCGCGGAAGGGCATCGCGCTGAGGCCGGCGGCGTGGGCCGCCTCGAGCGTGGCCGCGGCCGCAGACGAGCCACTGCCATTGAGGCCGTGGACGCGCTCGCCGTCCCAGATCAGCCAGAAGGCATCGCCGCCCAGCCCGCACGAGTGGGCGGCCACGACCGACAGCGCGGCATTGGTCGCGATCGCGGCATCGACCGCCGAGCCTCCCTGCTGCAGCACGCCCAGACCGGCCTGGCTGGCCAGGAAGTGCGGGCTCGCGACGGCGCCGCGGCCGCCGGCCGCGAAGCGCGGTGGCTCGATCATGCGGCCCGCCAGCCGTCACCCTGGCCCGCCGAAGCCAGGGCCGTGCCGAGGAAGCGCCACTGGTCCATGAGGCCATCATGCCCGTCGCGCAAAGGGACCGTTCCGGCCGCATGAGTGACGCTACTTCCGCTCAAGCGGAATGACCGGGCGCATCGGAGTCCTCAGCGGAGAGGGAATAGATCGGGTGGGTGGCCACGAGCGTGACCACGGGAGCTCTGCCGCGGGAACGGGTCGCGTATTGCTCGGAGTGACTGTTCCGCATTGGTGGAATGATCGCTGCACGTGGTTCCAGCGGCGGGCGAGCGGCGCACGCGCGGGCAGCCACCGCCGCGCCCGCCCTTAACCAGCCGCGGCTCGGACCGGTGATCCGCCAGCTTGGACGACGTTCAGCGCGAGCCAGCGCTCGGCCTCGGCGAGCGACCAGCGCTTGCGCCGGGCGTAGTCCTCGAGCTGGTCGCGCCCGATCCGGCCGAGACCGAAATAGCGCGCCTCCGGCCGCCAGAAGTAGAGGCCGCTGACCGCCGAGCCGGGCACCATCGCCATCGACTCTGTCAGGTGCAGCCCGGCGTTGCGCTCCGCGTCGAGTAGCCGGAAGATCGTCCGCTTCTCGGTATGGTCCGGCTGAGCCGGGTAGCCGGGTGCCGGGCGGATGCCCTGGTAGCTCTCGGCGATCAGGCCGCTGTTGTCCAGTGCCTCATCTGGGGCGTAGCCCCACAGGGTCGTCCGGGCCTCGCGGTGGAGCCACTCGGCGAATGCCTCGGCGAGGCGGTCGGCGAGCGAGGTCAGGAGGATCGCGCTGTAGTCGTCGCCGCGTGCCTCGAACTCGGCCCGTGCCGAATCCAGCCCGCCGCCGGTGCTGACCGCGAAGGCCCCGACGTAATCGCGGACGCCCGATTCCAGCGGCGCCACGTAGTCCACCAGCGCCACGTTCGGGCGGCCGTCGCGCTTGGCCATCTGCTGGCGCAGTGCATGCAGTCGCCCGACCTCGTCTGTCCGCGCCTCGTCGCTGAACAGCACGATGTCGTCGTCCGCCGTCGCCCCCGCCGGCCAGAAGCCGACGGCCGCGTCGGCGGTCAGGAGCTTCTCGTCGATCACCCTGCCCAGCAGGCGCTGGGCGTCCTCGAACAGGCTGCGTGCGGCCGGCCCACGCACGGCGTCATCGAGCACCTCGGGGTAGTGGCCGGGCACCTCCCAGGCAGAGAAGAAGGGCGTCCAGTCGATGACCTGCGCCAGCGCGGCGAGGTCGACTGCGCGCAGCGCCCTGGCACCCAGGAAGCTCGGTGTCGGCGCGTCAGTCAGCTGGATCGGCAGCCGGTTGGCGCGCGCCTGCTCCAGCGTCAGCAGCGCCGTCCGATCGTCGCGCTCGGCGTACTGGCGGCGCAGCGCCTCGTAGTCGGCGCGGGTGCGGGCCACGAAGTCGTCACGCTGGTCGGCGTTGAGCAAGGCCCCGGCAACGCCCACGGCGCGCGACGCGTCCTGGACGTGGACGACCGGACCGGAGTAAGCCGGCTCGAGCCGCACCGCCGTGTGCGCCCTTGACGTCGTCGCGCCGCCGATGAGCAGCGGCAGCAGCATGCCGGCGCGCTCCATCTCGCTCGCCACCACGCGCATCTCCTCGAGCGAGGGCGTGATCAGGCCGGACAGCCCCACGAGGTCAGCGCCTTGCTCGCGGACCGTCTCGAGGATCCTTGGCCAAGGGACCATCACGCCGAGGTCGATGACCTCGTAGCCGTTGCAGCCCAGGACGACACCGACGATGTTCTTGCCGATGTCGTGGACGTCGCCCTTGACCGTCGCCATCACGATCCGTCCGGCGCTGCGCGGGCCGTGGCCGTTGCCGCCCGGCTGCGCCGCCTTCTCGGCCTCGATGTACGGCACCAGGTGGCCGACCGCCTGCTTCATCACGCGCGCGCTCTTGACGACCTGCGGCAGGAACATCCGGCCGTCGGCGAAGCGGTCGCCGACGGCGTCCATGCCGGCCATCAGCGGGCCCTCGATGACGTCCAGCGCCCGCGCCGACCTTGTTCGGGCCTCCTCCGTGTCCTCGACGATCCAGTCGCTGATGCCTTCGATCAGGGCGTGCTTGAGCCGCTCCTCGGCCGGCGCTTCGCGCCAGGCCAGGTCGCGGCCGGCTACCGCACGGCCGGCCGGGTCGAGCCCTTCGGCGTACTCGAGCAGCCGCTCCGTCGCATCCGCCCGGCGGTTCATCAGCAGGTCCTCGACACGCTCGCGCAGCTCGGGCTCGATCTCGTCGTAGACCGGCATGGCGCCGGCATTGACGATGCCCATGTCCATGCCGGCGGCGATGGCGTGATACAGGAATACGGCATTGATCGCTTCGCGCACGTGGTCGTTGCCGCGGAAGGAGAACGACACGTTCGACACGCCGCCGCTGACCCACGCGCCGGGCAGCTCGGCCTTGATCCGCCGCGTCGCCTCGATATAGGCGACCGCGTAGTCGGCGTGCTCCTGGATGCCCGTGCCGACGGCGAAGATGTTCGGGTCGAAGATGACGTCGATCGGGTCGAAGCCGACCCCTTCGGTCAGCAGCCGATAGGCGCGCGTGCAGATGTCAACCTTGCGCTCGACGGTGTCCGCCTGGCCGGCCTCGTCGAAGGCCATCACGATCACGGCCGCGCCGTAGCGGCGGGCGAGACGGGCCTGTCGCAGGAACTCCTGCTCGCCCTCCTTCATCGAGATCGAGTTGACGATCGGCCTTCCCTGGACGTGCTGCAGGCCGGCCTCGATGACGTCCCAGTTCGACGAGTCGATGACGAACGGCACCCTCGACACGTCGGGCTCGACGGCGAGCAGGTCGAGGAAGCGCGCTATCGCCGCGGCCGAGTCGAGCAGCGCCTCGTCCATGTTGATGTCGATCATCTGGGCGCCCGATTCGACCTGCTGGCGGGCGACCTCGACCGCCGTCCCGAAGTCGCCCTCGCGAACGAGGCGGGCGAACCGGCGTGAGCCCGAGACGTTGGTCCGCTCGCCGATGTTGGCGAACAGGCTGCCCGGCCCGAGGTCCAGCGCCTCGAGGCCGGAGAGCCGGAGGCGCGGCTCGACACGTGGCGGCGTGCGCGGGGCGATGCCGTGGACTGCCCGGGCGATGGCCGCGACGTGCTCTGGCGTGGTGCCGCAACAGCCACCGACCAGGTTCAGCGCGCCCTCCTGGGCGAGGCCGCCGAGCACGCGCGATGTCTCGGCGGGCGGCTCGTCGTAGCCGCCAAAGGCGTTGGGCAGCCCGGCGTTGGGGTAGGCCGAGAGCGGAACGTCGGCGATCGCGGCCAGCTCGGTCAGGTACGGGCGCAGCATCTCCGCGCCGAGCGCGCAGTTGAGCCCGACGCTGAACGGCCGCGTGTGGCGGACGCTGTTCCAGAACGCGCCGACGGTCTGGCCGCTGAGCGTCCGGCCGGAGGCGTCGGTGATCGTGCCGCTGATCATCACCGGCAGCCGGTAGCCCAGCTCGTCGAAGAGCTCCTCGAGCGCGAAGATCGCTGCCTTGGCGTTGAGCGTGTCGAAGATCGTCTCGATCAGCAGCAGGTCGGCGCCGCCGGTGGCCAGGCCGCGGCCGGCGTCGCGGTAGGCGGTCACGAGCTGGGCCCAGGTGACGTTGCGCGCGCCGGGGTCGTTTACGTCGGGCGAGATCGAGGCGGTCCGAGTCGTGGGCCCGAGCGCCCCCGCGACGAAGCGCGGGCGATCGGATGTCTCGGCGATGTCGGCTGCCCGGCGCGCGAGGGCGGCCGCGGCACGGTTCATCTCCTCGGCGTGCGCCTGGAGCCCGTAGTCGGCCAGCGAGACGGCATTGGCGTTGAAGGTGTTCGTCTCGATGATGTCGGCGCCGGCGCCGAGGTAGCGGGCGTGGATCTCGGCCACGACCTTTGGCTGGGTCAGCGCGAGCAGGTCGTTGGCACCGCGCAGGTCGCTCGGGTGATCGGCGAATCGCTGGCCGCGAAACTCCTGCTCGCCCAGCTCGTAGCCCTGGATAAGCGTGCCCATCGCGCCGTCGAGCACCAGGATCCGCTCACGCATCAGGCCGGGCAGCAGATCGAGGCGCTGGCGTCGGGCGGCGTCGTCAATCGACCTGGCCGGCGGTTGCTCGCTCATGAGGCGGCGAGTGTAGGCCGCTCGGCTGCGCTCCGCGCGTGAGGGACTGGCTGCGACCAGACCCCGGTCGCCTGCTGGCCGATTGGGCCGGCCCGGCCACGCCGCTTGTGGGCGTTCCCCCGCCCGGTTGCTCAGATGCTCGTCAGGTGCTCATTACCGGTCCGATCGGTGGCCTGAGCCGCCATACGCTCGTGGAGTGAGCGCAATCCGCGCTCGGGGTCGCCGTGCTCGTCCCGCTCCGTACGCGAGACGCGCTCGCCGAACGTGCGCACGCTCAGGCCGCCGCATCGTTTGGTCGCCGGACCCGCCTGACCGTGGCGAGACCTCCCTTACTGCTCACTCCGCGAGCGGTTGACCAGAACGAGAGCGCGCCAACCGGCCCATTCGGATGGTGGAGCCAGGCTGGCATCGACCGCCCGTCCAGAGGCAGTGCCGCCCGAAGCATCGCTGCGTGCGCTTGAGCTCGTCGGCGATTGGTCGAGCCTTCGGCAACGACCAGCCACGCGGCGGCGGCGACCGGCCGCCAGCCACGATCGCGGGCCACCCGGGACCCTAGCCGTCGCTTCTGGTCGAGCTTGCCGAGCAGCTCGTTGACGTCAACAATCTCGGTCTTCAGCTCGACGACCAGCAAGGTGCGGCTGACGGCATGCCAGGCCAGGATGTCGATCACACCGCGCTCGCCCATGATCGAGTACGAAACCTCGGGCGCGAGCTCCCAGCCACCGATGCGCCGAAGCTCGCCCGAGACCGCCTCGTGAAGCAGCGAGTGGCGGGCATTCAGCAGGCGGTCCAGGTCCGCGCCCTGCCAGTAGGCTGAGATGCGCAATCGGATGCCGAGGGCGGCGGCCACGGCAAGTATGCTGCCCACCGTCAGCCCATCCCACAGCCCGCGCTCGACGCGCGACACTACCGAACGCGAGACAGCGGCGCGCGCCGCGACGTCCTCCTGACGCCAGCGCTTCTTCAGGCGCACCGCTCTGAAACGAACTCCCGCGCCAACCGTGTCCACGGCGCCATGCTGGCGGGCGTTGCTTATCGGCGGCTTACGGTAGGTCGGCTCTCTCGTCGCGTTCCGGCGAGCCGACGACCCATTCGGCGCCGGCTCCTGGAACCGCCGGACCGGACTCGGGTCACGGCAGCGCGGTCTCCGCGCCTCGCTCCGGCGCCACGACCTCGACCGGCGCGCCAAGCGCGTCGAGCTCGCGACGCAGCTCGTCGGGCGTGCCCACCAGCACCGGGAAGGTGCCGTAATGGATGGGCACGACCGCGCGCACGCCGAGCATCTGCGCCGCTCGGGCGGCGCCGCGCGGGCCCATCGTGTAGTGGCCCCCGATCGGCAGGAACGCCACGTCCGGCTGGTGCAGCTCGCCGACGAGTGCCATGTCGCTGAACACATCGGTGTCGCCCGCGAAGTACACCCGCGACCCGTCACCCGCCCCAACGACGAAGCCGGCCGGTTCGCCGAGGTAGACCGAGCCGCCTGTCGCGCCGCCGCCGATCCAGTCGCCGGCCGAGTGCTGCGCCTGGACCATCGACACGCTCAGCCCGCGCGCATCGACCGTGCCGCCCTTGTTGAAGCCGATCACCTCGGCGTCGCCAGCCCCCACCTCGCCCAGCCAAAGGCTCATCTCGTGGATGCACGGCCACGCGGCCCCGGTCCGGCGGGCGATGGTCAGCGCGTCGGCCGAGTCGATCTGCATCGGGAAGGCGCCCAGGTGGTCGTGGTGCCCGTGGGAGACGAGCATGACATCGCACTTCGACACCGAATCGACGGCCCGCGGCGACGTCGGGTTGCCGAACCACGGGTCGAACAGCAAGACCTGCCCATCGGCTGTACGCAGCTCGACGCACGAGTGGCCGTACCACGTGAAGCTCGCCTCTTTGCCCATGTCGCGCTCCTCCTGCCATGCTCTCGGCGTGACCCGATTCTGGCGTGCCACCTTCCGAATGCAGTATCGGCTGCTGGCCATCATGGACCCGCTGATCCGACGAGTCTGGCGCCGCTTCGGCATCGGCAACGTCGTCGCCTTCGAGGTGCCGCGGCGCGACGCCCAGGGCACGCGGACGCGGCTGCTCGGGCTGCTGCGCGTCGGCGAGCGCTGGTATCTGGGCCATCCAAATGGCCCCGTCGGCTGGACGCGCGACCTGGCGGCGGCCGGCGCGGGAACCATCCGCTGGCCCGACGGGATGACCGTCCGCGTCGCTGCGCGCCAGCTGGAGGCCGGCGACGAGCGCGAGTCTGCGATTCGCGCCACGGGCCAGCACCCTTTCCCGGGCAACCTGGTCTACCGGCTCGGCCGCGGTCACGTGCGCGCCGTGGGCGTCTACTTCAGGCTGGAACGGTGAAGCTGCTCCAACGCGTCGTCGGGCCGATCTCGACCAACCTGTACGTGCTGGCGGACGAGCCGAGCCGTGAGGCGATCGCAATCGACACCGCCACGCCGTGCGTCGGCTGGCTGACCGAGACGCTGGCCGAGCGCGGCTGGACGTTGAAGCTCATCGTCTCCACGCACCGCCACTGGGACCACATCGGCGACAACGCTGCGGTCGCCGAGGCGACCGGCGCGCAGATCGCGGCCCACATCCTCGATCGCCACGGCCTGATCGATCCGATGGGCAACTCGCGTGCAGATGCGCAGGCGGCTCGACGTGATCTGCCTTTCGAGATCCCGCCCAGCGTGCCGGCGGTCGACCTCGAAGAGCGCTCGCGCATCCGCTTCGGAGAGATCGAGCTCGAGGTGCTCCACACACCCGGCCACACCGAGGGCTCAGTCTGCCTGCTGGCCGGCTCCGAGCGGCTGCTCTTCACCGGCGACACGCTCTTCGCTCAGGGTTGGGGCCGTACCGACCTGCCCGGCGGCAGCGACGCCCAGATGATCGAGTCACTCGCCCGGCTGTCCAGCCTCGCCCCCGACCTGCGCGTCCTTCCCGGCCACGGGTCGCAGACGACGCTCGAGCGCGAGCAGCGCTGGCTGGCGGCGGTCGGCCAGGACCGCCGGCTGCCGTTCTAGGCTCCGCAAGGGGCGCCTCAGGCGCTAACGTTCGGCGACCGACTCAGCAACCTGCCTGAATTCTTCCAGACTAAGACCGGTGGATCCGACTGCGACCCAATCGCAGGTCCCGCCGCTTTGCGCCGAGTAGTCGAGGGCTGCGTATAGCACGTCATTTTCGTCCGCGTACACGTCCACGGAGCTGCCCAGCAGTGTGACCAATTCGCCCGCGGGTGACCCGCCCTCGGCTTCGCCTCCGCCGCCAGTCAGTATGTACGCGGTCCGGTTTGCATCGCCACTGCCTGACCAGATCACGACCCTGAGTCCATCGCTCTCGCGCACCTCACGTGATGTTAGGTCTGGCGGCAGCGACGCTGGCTCGAGAGTTGGACAGCCCGCCAAGGCCGACGGCGTGGCGGTTGGAGTTGTGGCCGGTGATGAAGATGTAACCGACCCCGACGGACTCGGGGTTGGGACGACCGCGGTGGCACAACCGGCTGCCAGAACGGCGAGCATGATCAGGGGCATACCCGTCGCCGTCATTGGTAATCTAGCGGATTCGTGAGTGGCTCCAGTAGCGGACCACTTCCGTCCGGGTGCGACTTTTGTCCGAGGCCGATGTAGGGACCACCAAGCTTCACGACCTGATACGCGCTGGCATGGGCGAAGTCGCTGCGCATGGCGTCTGAGTTGCGTGTTCCGGCACCTGACGGGTCCGCGGGTTCGCGCCGCGCCGCGGAGTGCTTTCGACCCGAAAGCCAACTCGTGCGGCGGCGCGAGCGCGGCCTGACCACCGCCCTGCTTGCGTGGACGCCGATACCCCGACATGTGCGCTGAAGTCGTACGAGGGAGCGGCTCCAGCGGCGTAGGCATAGCCGACGGGACCGGCAAGAAGGCCGAGTACCGCCACCCCAGCGAGCACTTGGCCCGGCGCGCGACGTGACTCTCGCCGAGGTCGGCGGCGACCCACCGTGACCCGCGCGGGCAGCTCGTCGTGCGCCCACTCGGCGTTGATGCCCGATAGGACCCAGGGATGTCCTGTGAGCGCGCGTGCGCCCGCAGCATCAGGCCGGCGAGGGTCGGCTGCTGCTGCCCATCAGCCGACCCTCTTGAGCTTGCCGGTGCGCTTGGCGTAGGCCTCGGCCCGGCCGAAGACCCACGCGCCGAGCGGGATGAAGACGGCGGCCATTACGACCAGCGGCAGCACGTGGCCGCCGAGCAGGTCGGTGATCGGGACACCGTCGATCAGCGCCAAACGGACGCCGTCGAGGATGTAGGTCGCCGGCGAGAATGCCGAGATGACCTGCATCCACTCGGGCAGGATGGTCACGCTGTAGTACACGCCGCTGATCAGCAGCAGCAACGACTGGAGCACGAAGACCATCTGGTCACCGCGCTCGACCCAGATCAGCGGCAGCGTCGCCGCGATCATGCCGATGCCGATGATCGACAGCGAGCCGATCAGCATCAGCACGCCGGCGGACAGGAAGTCCGCGTTGGACAGGTCGATGCCGAAGAACAGGATCAGCACGATCAGCACGACCGTCGTGTGGAGCAGGCCCCACAGGATGGCGAAGACGGTCGAGCCGAAGAGCTGCGACAGGCGCCGGACGGGCGCCATCATGGTGTACTCGAGCGTGCCTTCCCAGCGCTCCCAGCTGATCTGCTCGGCGATGATCGAGAAGACCACTGACAGGTAGTTCCAGAAGGTGGCCCCGACCATCAGCGTCAGCAGCAGCCGGGCATTGGCCTGGTCGAGCCCGATGAGCGTGACCGCCAGCGCGCCGGCGACGGAGTAGACCAGGAAGGCGACCTCCCAGCCCCAGTACCGTTTCGACAGGTTGAAGTTGCGCTCGACGAAGGCGTATGACGCCCTCAGCTCGCGCGTCAGCAGAGCCATCTGTTCAGTCCTTACTCGTCTTCGTTGCGGGGCTCCTCGATGTCGTCATCGAGCGAGCGTCCGGTATGGGTCATGAACACGTCGTGCATCGTCGCGCCACCCGCGCGGGCGTTGTCGACGGTCGCCTTGAGCTCCGCGACCGTGCCCTCGGCGACCAGCCGGCCGTCGTTAAGCAGGCCGATCCGATCGCACAGGCGCTCGGCCTCGTCCATGTCGTGCGTCGTCAGCACGATCGTCGCGTCATGCTCGCGGCGAATCTCCTCGACGAACTCCTGGACCTCGAGCTTCGATCGTGGATCGAGGCCCGTGGTGGGCTCGTCGAGCAGCAGCAGCACCGGGCTGGTCAGGAAGGCGCGCGCGATCGAGACCTTCTGCTGCATACCCCGGCTCATCTGCTCGAGCGGCCGGTTGATGCGCGACGTGGCGATGCCCAGCCGGTTGAGAATCCTGACCATCTCAGCCCGCGCGTGGCGAGCGTCGACGCCGTACAGCCGGGCGGCATACATCAGGTTCTCTGCCGGCGACAGCTTCTTGAAGAAAGCCGCGTCCACGCTGACCCGGTTGATCAGTCGCTTGACGGCCATCTCGTCGCGCACGATGTCATTGCCGAACACCTCGACTCGGCCCTGCTCGACGCTGAGCAGCGTCGAGACGAGGCGGACGAGCGTCGACTTGCCCGAGCCGTTTGCTCCGAGCACGCCGTAGATCTCGCCGCGCTCCATGCGCAGCGAAACGTCGTTCACCGCAGTGACCGTCTTGCGCTTGCGCCGGTTGCCGACCTCGAAGGTCTTGGTCAGGTGCTCGATCAGCAGCGCCGGCACGGCCGCTGACTGGCCAGCCTCAGCCGGCATGGCGAGGGAGGCAGGGCGTTCCAGCGTGGTAATCACTTGTCTGTGCTCCTGAATGTGCGTGACTTGCCATTGACTAGGCCCTCGTCTGGCTGCGGGCGGCTCGTCGTCTGACTCGCCTCGAGCGTGCTCGACGCTGCTGGCGGGCATCAAAAAAGCCGGGGGCCCGATCCGGCCCTCCGGCTCCTGCATCGCCGGCGCTCTACGCGCCGGCCGTCAGGTCACAGAAAGGCACAGATCTCCCGCATCGGGCGCGACGGGCAGCCCGAGACGGGCACCCGTGGCGCTGGGAAGCCGGATGATCATCACTCTGTGCGCGCTCCTGCTACGGACGTGGCCGGCCAACGTGGCACGGCCGGCGGAGCATATGCCTGCCGCCATGCGCTGTCAAACTGCCCTCCGTGACTGACTCCTGGCTGCCGGCGGAGCACGGCGCTGACAACCAGAACCTGCAGCGCCGCGTTGCCCGCGGCGTGGCCTGGACGATCGTCGACAACTGGGGTCGGCAGCTGCTGAACCTGCTGGTTTTCATCGTCATCGCGCGCTTTCTGCTGCCCGAGGAGTTCGGCCTGGTCGCGCTGGCGATGGTCTTCGTGGTGCTGGCCCAGCTGTTCGTCGACCAGGGGCTGGGCGACGCGATCGTCCAGCGTCGGCAGCTGACGCGCGAGCATATCGACACCGCGTTCTGGGCGGCCCTGCTGCTGGGCGCAGCGCTGACCGCCGCTGGCTTCCTGCTCGCGGAACCGATCGGGCAGCTGCTCGGTGAGCCGGGACTGGGCCCGCTGCTGTCAGTGCTGTCGCTGACCTTCGTGATGACCGCCGCCGGCGCCATTCCGATGGGCCTGCTCCAGCGCGAGCTGCGCTTTCGCAGCCTGGCCCTGCGGACGCTCTTCTCGATTACAGGCGGCGGGGCGATCGGCATCGCGATGGCATTCCTCGACTACGGCGCCTGGGCGCTGGTCGGCCAGCAGCTGGGCGTTGCCGCGCTGTCCGTCGTGGCCCTGTGGCTGGCCAGCCCGTGGCGTCCGGGCTTGCGCTTCTCGCGGCGTCACTTCGGCGAGCTCTTCGGCTTCGGCGCCAACGTCGTCGGCTCTGACCTGATGTACTACCTGACGCGCTACACGGACAACTTCCTGATCGGCGTCTTCCGCACGACCCAGGAGCTGGGCATCTATGCGGTGGGCTACCGAATCCTGGATTCGGCCAATGCGCTGCTGATCGGCATCTCGCGCAAGATCGCCTTCCCCAGCCTGTCGCGGCTGCAGCACGACCCGGAGCGCAGCAAGCGCGCTTACTTCCGCCTGACCAGGCTCAGCGCGGCGGTCGTCCTGCCCGCGTACATCGGCCTGGCGCTGGTCTCGCCCGAGCTGATCGCGCTCGTGTTCGGCGCGCAGTGGGCTGACAGCGGGCCCGTCGCGGCTGTCCTCTTCCTGGTCGGTCCGGCGTTCGCCGTCCAGGGCTTCGGCGGGGCACTGCTGATGGCCGCCGGCCGGCCGGACGTCGTCCTCCGCTTCCGCTTCATCAACATGCTCACGACGGTCGTCGGCTTCCTGATCGCGGTGCCTTTCGGCATCCTTGCCATGGCCATCTCGTTCGTCATCCGCGGATACCTGATGCTGCCGCTTCAGATCTACTACCAGCGCCGCTACGCCGGCATCCCTGGGCGGGAGTACCTGGCCCGCCTGCGCAGCCCGGCGCTGGCGACGCTCGTGATGGTCGCAGTCGTGCTCACCGTGCGCCTCCTTGTCGATCCGCAGGTCGGGCGCCTGCCACTGCTGGCGCTCGAGGTTGGAGCCGGCGCTCTCGCCTATCCGCTGGCGCTGCTGGTGCTCGATCGCGATCTGGTGCGCGACATGCTGGGAGTTGCCAGCCAGACGCTGCCGCTGGGCGACCGCGCCCGGCGGCGGCTGAGCGGCCGAGCCTCGCCACGGCCGCCGGACCCCACGGCTGGCGACCCCGAATCCGGCCGCCGCGACCGGCTGGTCGACTCCTGACGGTGGCGCGGCCGGAGCTGGCGGGCCTCGTCGAGCTCGGGATGCTGGACGCGGAGCTGGCCGGGCTCCTGTCCGTGCTGGGTGACCACGGCGTGCCGGTAGTCGTCGCGTCACGCGAGCCGGCGCTGGCCGGCAACCTCAGCAGCGCGCTGGCCGGGGTCAGCGGAACATTGGCCGCTGACTCGCTGGAGGAGGTCGTGCGCCTTGCCGGCGGCTCGGCCCAGGGCGGCGTGCCGGACGAGCTGCGCGAGATGGGGCTGGTGGTGGTCGCCAGGACGGTGGACGGCCAGCCGCGGGTGGCCGCCGCCCACTACGTCCGGCCGCTGGAACGGGACGCCGGCGGCCACGTCCAGCGCCGCGGCCCGGCCGTGCTGGCGGCCTACGACGGGCACAACGGCGAGTGGGAGCACTTCGCCTGGGCCATCGGCGCAGAGCTGGCCGAACGTGCCGGGATGTCACTGCGCGATTTCGAGGCGGAGCTCGACCGGCGTCGCCGGGAGCTGGGGCGGTAGGCCCGTCGCGGCAGGGGAGCGCCCAGCCCGCTAGAGTCCGTCGATGGAGCCGATGAGCGCCACGCCTGCCCGACCGACGACCCTCGGCCAGCTGCGCGCCGCCGGCTACCGGCCGCGCTCGGTCAAGCACGAGCTGCGCGCCAACCTGATCGCCCGCCTCGTGTCCGAGGAGCCCATCTTCCCGGGCATCGTGGGCTACGACGAGACGGTCATACCGGCGCTCGAGAACGCCATCCTGGCCGGCCAGGACGTGTGCCTGCTCGGCGAGCGCGGCCAGGCCAAGACGCGCCTTGCCCGCCTGCTGGTCGGCCTGCTCGATGACGCGATCCCGGTCGTCGCCGGCGCCGAGCTCAACGACGACCCCTTCGCGCCAATCTCGCCCACTGCCCGCGCCCTGGTGACCGGGCAGGGTGACGCCACGCCGATCGACTGGCTGCCGCGCGAGCGGCGCTACACCGAGAAGCTGGCCACGCCGGACATCACCATCGCCGACCTGATCGGCGAGGTCGACCCGATCAAGGTCGCCGAGGGGCGCTACCTGGCCGACGAGACGACGATCCACTACGGCCTGGTCCCGCGCGCCAACCGCGGCATCTTCACGCTCAACGAGCTGCCCGACCTCGCCGAGCGCATCCAGGTTGGGCTGCTCAACATCCTCGAGGAGCGCGACGTGCAGGTGCGCGGCTACACGCTGCGCCTGCCGCTCGACCTGTTCGTCGTCGCCAGCGCCAACCCCGAGGACTACACCAGCCGCGGCCGAATTATCACCCCGCTCAAGGATCGGCTCGGGTCGCAGGTGCGGACCCATTACCCGAGCTCGATCGAGGATGAGATCGCGATCATGCGCCAAGAGCGGTCGGTGCTCCGTGGCGGCGACGACGAGCCGCCGATCGAGGTGCCGCCGTTCATGCTCGAGCTCGTCGCCGAGCTGTCGCAGCTCGCCCGGCGCTCGCCGGACATCAGCCAGCGCTCGGGCGTGAGCGTCCGGGTCAGCATCGCCAACCTGGAGGTGCTAGAGGCGACCGCACTGAAGCGGGCCGTGCGGCTGGGCGAGCCGGTCGGCGTGCCGCGGATCAGCGACTTGCCGGCGCTGGTGGCCTCGACCGCGGGCAAGATCGAGCTTGAGTCGATCGGCGACGATGTCGCCGAGGAGCGTGTCGTGGATCGGCTGCTGGCCCGGGCGGTGGTCAACGTCTTCAACCGCCGGGCACAGATCGACGAGCTCGAGCCGGTGGTCGAGGCTTTTGAGCGCGGCCTCGTGCTCGAGACCGGCGAGCGGGTCCGCGCGGCCGATTACGCCCGCTGGGCGCGCGAGGTGGATGGGCTGGGCGAGGCGATCGGCCGGCTGGGCGGGGCAGGCTCCGATCCGGCATCGGCCTCGGCAGTGGAGCTCCTGCTCGAGGGTCTGCACCTCAACCGCCGGCTGAACAAGGACCGCACCGCCGAGGGCGCGCGGTATCGTGGCTGACCTGGCAGCGGGCAGCGACGAGCTGCGCCCGCCGGCCGGGCTGGTCGGCCGCGGGCCATATCGCTATGCGCGCTGGGATGGCCGCCAGCGGCTGCCCGACGTGTCCGCAGAGGAGCTGCTCGACTCGATCAGCGACGACCTGCTGGCCGATGGTGATGTGGGTTCGGCGCTGGGCCGGCTGTTCGAGCGCGGCTTTCATGGCTCGGAGCCGGATGGCGGCCTGACCGGGCTGCGCGAGCTGCGCCAGCGGCTGGCCAGAGCGCGCGAGGACGCGCTCTCGCGCTACCAGCTCGGCGGCGTGCTCGACGATCTCGCCGGTGAGCTGCAGCAGATCGTGGACGCGGAGCGCCGCGGCCTGGAGCGGCGGCTGCTGGCGTCCTCCCGGGCAGGCGACACGGCCGCCGCCCTGGCGGGCGAGATCGCCGGCCGCCGGCGCGCAGAGCTGGACGAGCTGCCGGCCGAGCCGGGCAGCCGGCTGAAGGCGCTGCAGGGGTACGACTTCATGGAGCCCGAGGCACGGCACCGCTTCGGGGAGCTGATGGAGCGGCTGCGCGGGCAGGTCCTCGACTCGTACTTCGCTGGGCTTTCCGAGGCGATCAGCCGGGCGTCACCCGAGGCGCTTGCCCAGAACCGGCAGATGGTGCGCGAGCTGAACCAGCTGCTCCAGCAACGTCTCGCCGGCGACGACCCCGACGCTTCCGAGTTCCTTGCCCGCCACGGCCGGCTGTTTCCCGGCGCGCGGACGCTCGATGAGGTGATCAGCCAGCTCGCGCAGCGGATGGGGGCGATGCAGTCGCTGCTGGCGTCAATGAGCGCTGACCAACGGCGCCAGCTGCAGCAGATGATGGACTCGCTGCTGCGCGACGACCGGCTGCGCTGGGACCTCGCCCAGCTCGCAGCGACCCTCGATCAGCTGTTGCCAGAAGGCCTTGGCCGAGAGTACGAGTTTGCCGGCAGCGAATCGCTCAGCCTCGATGGAGCCCTGGCCGAGCTCCAGCGTCTCGACCGCCTCGAAGCGCTGGCCGGGCGACTGGCCCAGGCGCGATCTCCGGCCGCCCTGGATGCGCTCGACCCGGCGGCTCTTGGCGAGCTGCTTGATGATGCGGCGGCACAAGACCTGCGGGCGCTCCAGGCGCTGGCCGGCAAGCTCGAGGCGGCGGGCCTCGTGGAGCGTCGAGGCGGGCAGCTGGAGCTGACTCCGCGCGGCACGCGACGGATAGGCCAGGGCATCCTCGACGAGCTGTTCCGGCGACTGCGCCGCGATGTCTTCGGGCCGCACGTCCGCGACGCCATTGGGGCGGGCGCAGAGCCAGCCGAGACGAGCCGTGCCTACGAGCTCGGCCGGCCCTTCAACCTCGACCTGCCGCGCACGCTGGCCAACGCGTTGGCGCGCCAGGGCGCGAACGCGCCGGGCGCGGGGGTGCGGCTCGCGCCGGAGGACTTCGCAGTCTTCGAGGCCAGCGCCAGCACACGCGCGGCAACCGTGCTGCTCGTCGACATGAGCCGTTCGATGCTGTTGCGTGGCTGCTACCTGGCGGCCAAGAAGGTCGCCATCGCGCTCGACGCGCTCATCAGGTCGCGCTACCCGCATGACGAGCTGCACGTCGTTGGCTTTGCCTACTACGCGCGGCCCATCAGACCAGGCGCGCTGGCCGGGCTGTCATGGCACGGCTACGAGTACGGTACGAACCTGCAGCACGGGCTGCTGCTGGCGCGCGGACTGCTCGCGCGCAGCCATGCCGCCAACCGGCAGGTGCTGGTCATCACCGACGGTGAGCCAACGGCGCACTTCGAGGGCGGGCAGGTCGAGTTCAGCTATCCGCCCACGCGGCGGACGATCAACGAGACGCTGCGCGAGGTGTCGCGCTGTACGCGCGACGGGATCACGATCAACACCTTCATGCTCGAGCGCTCGCGCGCGTTGACTGACTTCGTCGAGCGGATGACCAGGCTCAACCGCGGGCGCGCCTTCTATGCCGCGCCGGAGCAGCTGGGCGAGTACGTGCTCGTTGACTATGCCAATAGAAGAAGCCGGGCGAGGTGATTGCTCGCCCGGCTCTCGTGAGCTCCTTCCAGCGGCCCGTCACCAGACCCGGCTGATCTCCTCACGGGTGGCCAGGATGCCACCGAGGATTGCCGATCCGGCACCGAGCGCGAGGCCCAGTACGGCGCTCCAGCCAGCCGCCTCGAATGCCTCGACGTCGGCCGGCTCGAAGCCAGCGCCGAACATGCGGGTCATGTCACCGAACGCGGCGCCCGCGCCCAGCGCTGCCAGGCCGAGCAGCAGGAACAGCGCCAGCGCCCAGACCAGGAAGCCATGCAGGATCGCCGGCCCGGGCTCGACGTGGCCCGCTGCCCAGACGGCGATGATGCCGCCCGCGCCGAAGGCGATCACGATGAAGAGGCCGGTGATGATCGCGGCAACGGTCGCGCCGAACATTGGATCGGCGTCGCCGCGGACGTCGACCACCTCCAGCCCTGCGGCGGCGGCGGCGACCATCAGCAGCACGAGCAGGGCCAGCGCGCTAAGCGCCCCGGCCAGGATCGAGCTCCAGCTGATGACGCTGCGTGGGCGGGCCTCGACGACGGCCACGTCGGCGATGACCGGGGTTGCGGTTTCTCTAGTCACTGTCATCTCTTCCGCTCCTGCCTACAGCAGCCGCAGCAGCAGGATGACGAGGATGATGACCACGAGCAAGCCGATGATTCCCACGGGTTCTCCTCCCTGATTGACGGTGGGCTCGAGCACGCAAGGCGCGCACGCCCGCGTTGGGCCACCGGAACATCGCATCTGTGGCATTGCATAAGCGCGTCACCGCTGCCGCTGGACCTGACGAGCACGCCAACCGCATCCAGGCCCGTGAACGCGGTCCGCCTTTCGGCTCGGTACCATTCCTGTGCGCCCTCGAGAGACGTGGACCGTCCAGCCAAGGAGGCAACCGATGCCACACCCGACCCCTGCCGCCTCGGTCGCGGACCTGCTACGCGAACTTGCCGGCGCGTGCCACGTCGAGGGCGACCAGCTGGTCATAGACGATGAGCGCGCCTTCCGCGATGCCGGAGTCCGCGTCGCTGCCTGGTCGGCCACGTTCAGCGACGACGCGGCCGCGGTCGAGGTCGCGCGCTGGATCATCTGGCAGGCGTCGCAGCAGCTGGGGGCGCCTTCGTGGAGCATCCACGAGCTGTACCTGGCTCGCGGCCGCGGCGAGGTAGCTGGCTTCACCGTGCCGGCAGTCAACATCCGAACGCAGGTCATGGACATGGCCGCGGCGATGTGCCGCGCCGCCGACGCCATCGACGCTGGCACGATCATCTTCGAGCTCGCGCGCAGCGAGCAGGAGTACACCTTCCAGCGCCCGGGCGAGTACATCACCAGCGTGCTGGCGGGCTGCATCGCGGCGGGCTGGCAGGGCCCGGTCTTCGTGCAGGGCGATCACTACCAGTTCAACGCCAAGAAGTACGCGGCTGATCCTGATTCGGTGACCGAGGGCCTGCGCCGCCTGGCGCGCGAGGCGCTTGAGGTGGGCTACGGCAACATCGACATCGACTCCTCGACGCTGGTCGACCTGTCGCTCGACAGCGTCGACGAGCAGCAGCGCACCAACTACCAGCGCGCGGCCGAGCTCTCGGCGCTGATACGAGCGAACGAGCCCGCGGGCATGATCGTCAGCATCGGCGGCGAGATCGGCGAGGTGGGCAAGCAGAACTCGACCGAGGAAGAGCTGCGCGCCTATCTCGACGGCTACCGCCGCTCGCTCGACTCGCTCGCCGGACGCGAGACGCCGGGCCTCTCGAAGGTCAGCGTGCAGACCGGCACCAGCCACGGTGGCGTGCCCCTGGCGGGCGGCGGCGTGGCGGAGGTGAAGCTCGACTTCGGCACCCTCGAACGGCTGTCGGCGGTTTGCCGCGAGTACGGCATGGCCGGCGCGGTCCAGCACGGCGCCTCGACGCTGCCGGACGAGCTGTTCCATCGCTTCCCGCAGGTGGAGACGGCGGAGATCCACCTCGCGACCGGCTTCCAGAACCTGCTCTACGACCATCCCGCCTTCCCGCCCGACCTGAAGGCCGAGATCGAGGGCTGGTGCTTCGCCAACACGGCTGACGAGCGGAAGGAAGGCGAATCGGACGATGTCTTCCTGTACAAGACGCGCAAGAAGGCGCTCGGTCCGTACAAGCGCCAGCTGTGGGAGCTGCCGACGAAGGACGAGATTCTGGCTGACCAGGAGGCAAAGCTGCGCTACCTCTTCGAGCAGCTCGGCATCGCCGGCTCGAAGGAGATGGTCGCGCGCCATGTTCGCGCCGAGGGTCGTTCACGGCCGTTGCCGGACGCGCTTCGGGCGGTCTCCGCCGGCCAGGGCGGCTGAACCTGCGACGGCGTCACGACGGTTTGCTCGCTAGACTGAGCGCAACGATCCGAACCCATTCCTCCTTGCTCCAACGAGGTGAACTGATCCCGTGACGACGGGCAATCGCGTGCCGCCGCCCCAGCTGGCGGTGGTCCAGGACTTCCTCAACAGCCGCGACCATGCACGCGGCCACGACGACTTCGAGACAACCGACCAGATGCGCCGCTGGCTCGTCCGCCACCGCCTGGCGGCGCCACAGACCGAGTTCGACGACGAGGACCGCCACCACCTCATCGAGGTCCGTGACGCGCTGGCGACGCTGGTCGCGGCCAATGCCGGCGATGGCGTGCCGCGCCGCCCGGTGACGATCCTCAACGAGGCTGCCAGGCGGGTCCGGCTCGGGGTCAGGCTCCATCCGGAGGACGGCTACCGCCTGATGGCTGAGGGCATGGGCGTCGACCGGCCCGTCGGCGACCTGCTGGTCAGGGTCATGGGCTCGATGGCCGCCGGCTCGTGGTCGCGACTGAAGGTGTGCGCCAACCCGGCTTGCAACCGGGCGTTCTACGACTGGTCGCGCAACCGCTCGGGGCGCTGGTGCTCGATGGCCGTGTGCGGCAACAGGATCAAGGGCCGGGCCTACCGCCGCCGCCGCTCTGGCACGGCCCACGACCTGCAGCAGGGCGGCAGCGTCACCCACCGCGCCCCCGTCGCGGCGGCGAGCTGATGACCATGCCCAGCCTTTCGGAGGCCGGCGTTTATGACGCCCTGCGGGCCGTCCAGGAACCCGAGCTCGGCCGCGACATCGTGACCCTCAACATGGTCAAGGATGTCGAGATCGCAGGCTCCGACGTGTCGCTCAAGATCGAGCTGACCACGCCTGCCTGCCCGCTCAAGGACGAGATCGAGCGCAACGTCCACGCCGCGCTCTCGGCGATGGGCGCCGGTGAGATCACCGTCACCTGGGGGGCGATGGTCCGTCGTGCCCAGCCGGCCCAGTCGCAGCAGCTGCTGCCTGACGTCAAGAACATCATCGCCGTTGCCTCGGGCAAGGGCGGCGTCGGCAAGACCACCGTCGCGGCCAACCTGGCCGTGGCGCTGGCGATGGAAGGCGCAAGCGTCGGGCTGCTCGATGCCGACATCACCGGCCCGAACGTCCCGCTCATGCTCGGCGTGGAGGGCCAGCCGCAGGCCAACGCCGATGGCAAGATCACGCCGCTCGAGCGTTACGGCGTCAAGGTCATCAGCATCCAGTTCTTCGTCCCTGAGGGCCAGCCCATCGTCTGGCGCGGGCCGCTCGTCGGCGGCGCCATCCAGCAGTTCCTGCGCGATGTCTCCTGGGGCGAGCTCGACTACCTGGTCATCGACCTACCGCCGGGCACGTCGGACGCGCAGTTGACGCTGGCCCAGGCCGTGCCCATCAGCGGCGCTCTGCTGGTGACCACGCCGCAGGACGTGGCCGTGCTCGACGTGGGCAAGGCGCTGGCCATGTTCCGGCGCATGAGCGTGCCGGTGATGGGCGTGGTCGAGAACATGAGCGCCTTCGTCTGCCCGCACTGCGGTGAGGCGACCGAGATCTTCGGCCGCGGCGGAGGGGAGTCGTTCGCCAAGCGCAACGAGCTCGAGTACTTCGGCGGCATCCCGCTCGATGTCAAGGTCCGCCAGGGAGGCGACGCCGGCGTGCCCGCCGTCGCGCAGCGCGAGCCGGGCCCGGCCGCCGACGTGATGCGCGCGCTGGCCCGCACGGTGGCCGCCCGGATGAGCGTTCGTGCCGCCCAGCAGGCACCGGCGATCACGATCAGCTGAAATCGACGCGGAGCCGGTTCGTCGTAGGACTGATGGCGTGTCTCTTCTCGGGGTGCACACCGATGCCATCCCTAATGGCCAACCATGAGTACCGCGTCTACAACGTGGACGGTCCCACGGTGGACGTCGTCGTTAATGAGCAATTCGTAAGGCAGTTGCCGTGCGGGACGAGCGTCGAGCTCACGCAACTCGCTCGTATTCCAGCGTTGCCATGGACCATCGAGCTTCGACGCGTAGACGGTCGCGCAATCGGGAGGTGGTCGGTCCAGCGCTTGCGGGAGGCGCGACAGCTCGTGTTGCGTGGAGAGGAGGCGCACGAATTGCCAATTCCCGCTTCGATTGGGCCGCCTCCACGGCTCCCGTGCCCGGGCTGATGGATCAGGATTCCATGAGTCTGGTCGCAGCAGATTGGCGCAGCCACCGCCAGAGCTCGGCACAGGCGGCAAGGGCGGCGCGGCGATGGCCTTCGGCGCCGGTCAGGAAGGCCCTCCGCTCGGCGCTGTAGACGCCATCTATCGAGGCGATCGCCAGCTCGACCGCGATATCAACCTCGCCTTCGGTCGCGCGCAGGGCGAGGCCGATGTCGGCGCCCGACACGGCGCGCACCTGTTCTGCCAGTTCGATCGCAGGCGCGCCGGTGGAGTGGACCTCGCCGCGGACGAGGAAGCCCGACTCGCCCAGCAATGAGATGAGCTGCCCGCCGTTGCCCACCTCGGCGGTGGCCAGCGTGCGCCCATCGAGCAGCCCGCCGATCACGGCCGGCCAGCCCTGGTCGCCACGGGCAAAGACGTATGGCTCGAGCCGCGGCAGCAGCTCGGCAACTGCGGCGGCGACTCGCTCAGCCGCAGCCGGCCCGCGCGCGCTGACGCGCACGTCCACGGCATCTGGGCGCGCGTACGTCGCCACCTCTGGGTCGGACTGACGGAGCACGTCCTCGCCAATCAGTCCGACCAGCGCCGATTCGCCGATGCCCGTCAGGCGCAGCGTCTCCGCCGCCATCTCGCCGCCTACGCCGCGCTCGGCCAGACGACGCAACACCTCGGCCTGCCACATCGGCCGCATCTCGCGCGGCGGCCCGGGGAGCGCGACGATCACACGCCCCCGGTCTAGCTCGAGCCACCAGCCGGGAGCCGTGCCCTGGACGTTGCGCAGCGGGCTGGCGCCGGGCACGAGCCACGCCTGCTTCACGTTCGAGTCGGGCATCGCCAGGCCGCGCCGGCGGAATAGCGAGCGCAGCCAGCGCTCGAGCGCCGGGTCGACGGCCGGCGCAAGGCCGGTTGCGGCGGCGATCGCCTCGCGCGTCAGGTCGTCCGGCGTCGGCCCCAACCCGCCGGTCGAAACGACCAGGTCTGCCTCGACGAGAGCTCGAGCGAAAGCGTCGCGGACGCGCTCCAGCCGGTCGGGCAGCGCTTCGACGCGCAGCACCTCGACGCCCAGAGCGGTCAGCTCCGTCGCCAGCTCGCCCGAGTTCGTGTCGCGCGTCGAGCCGGTCGTCAGCTCGCTGCCGACGGCGAGGATGATCGCGCGGGCGAGCTTGCCGGCCATTGCCCAACGATATGCGACCGCGCTTCGCGAGAGCTGCCGCCGCGTGTGCGCGACCGCTGGCATCGGTTAGCTGGCGGGGAATGATGTTCTTGCCGCGTGTTCGCGTGTGGCCAGCTACCGGCCAGGAAGAGTCGCCCAAGCCCGGCTACGGACAGCCTCGCTGCGCTACGTTCGCTCCGCCCGAACATGCGGCCAGCGGATGGCTCCGTGTGACCGCTGCGCCGGACAAAGGTGGCCGTTACTTCGCGGGGCGCGAACAAGCGTCGACATCGGCCCGCCCTCTGGTGCCGCGATGCCGCCGAAGCGGGGCTTGCACCCAACCCGCAGGCTGCGCTTGACGATGCCACAGTCGTTGTGTTAGCAATCTCCTACCGAGAGTGCTAACCATCCGCGCCGGTCGCATGCTGCCCATCCCGGGCGCCTGCCGGCCGCCAGAGAGAGTGAGGAGCCGTCAACCATGGCCAAGCTGATCAGCTACGACGAAGAGGCGCGAGCCTCGCTCAAGCGCGGCGTCGATGTTCTCGCCAATGCGGTCAAGTCGACACTTGGTCCCAAGGGCCGCAACGTCGGCCTGGACAAGAAGTACGGTGCGCCGCAGGTCGTCCACGACGGCGTGACGGTGGCCAAGGAGATCGAGCTCGAGGACCCGTTCGAGAACATGGGCGCCCAGCTCCTGAAGGAGGCCGCCACCAAGACGGAGGACGTCGCTGGCGACGGCACCACCACCGCCACGGTGCTCGCCCAGGCGATCGTCAACGAGGGCTTGAAGAACGTTGCCGCCGGCGCTAACCCGATGCAGATGAAGATCGGCATCGACCGCGCCGCAGCCGCCGTCGCCGACGCGCTGCGCAAGGCCGCCCAGCCGGTCAAGGGCCGCGACGAGATCGCCCAGGTGGCGACGGTCAGCGCCGCTGACTCAGAGATCGGCAACCTCATCGCCGAGGTCATGGACAAGGTCGGCAAGGAAGGCGTGGTCACCGTCGAGGAGTCGAGGTCGATGGCCTTCGAGACCGAGTACGTCGAGGGCATGCAGTTCGACCGCGGCTACGTCAGCGCCTACTTCGTGACTGACACCAATCGGATGGAGGCGGTCCTCGAGGATCCCTACATCCTGATTACCGACAAGAAGATCTCAGCCGTGGCTGACATGCTGCCGGCGCTCGAGAAGGCTCTCCAGACCGGCCGCAAGGAAGTGCTGATCGTGGCCGAGGACGTCGACGGCGAGGCCCTCGCCACGCTCGTCGTCAACAAGCTGCGCGGCATCGTGAGCGCGCTCGCCGTGAAGGCGCCGGGCTTCGGCGATCGGCGCAAGGAGATGCTGCGCGACATCGCCATCCTGACCGGCGGCACGGTCATCAGCGAGGAGGTCGGTCGCAAGCTCGACTCGGTCACGCTCGAGGACTTCGGCCGCGCCCGACGGGTGGTGGCGACGAAGGACGACACGACGATCATCGAGGGCCACGGAGAGCAGGCTCAGATCGACGGCCGGGTCAAGCAGATCAAGGCCCAGATCGAGGAGACGACGTCCGATTACGACCGCGAGAAGCTGCAGGAGCGGCTGGCCAAGCTGTCCGGTGGTGTCGCGATCCTGAAGGTCGGCGCCGGCTCGGAGGTCGAGCTCAAGGAGAAGAAGCATCGCGTCGAGGACGCCCTGTCGGCCACGCGGTCGGCGGTCGAGGAGGGGATTGTGCCCGGCGGCGGGGTCGCGCTGCTGCTCGCGCAGTCCGCGATCGACAAGCTGACCGATCTCGAGGGCGACGCCCTGACCGGCGCGCAGATCGTGCGCCGCGCGCTTGATGCGCCGCTCCGCCAGCTGGCGGAGAACGCCGGCCACGAAGGCTCGGTCGTGCTGGAGAACGTGCGCCGCCGGCAGAAGGAGGCCAAGAGCACGAGCATCGGCTTCAACGTCCTGACCGAGGAGTACGGCGACATGTTCGAGTTCGGCATCGTCGACCCGGCCAAGGTGACGCGCAGCGGGGTCGAGAACGCGGCCTCGATCGCAGCCATGATCCTGACGACTGAGGCGATGATCACCGACAAGCCTGAGCCAAAGCCGCAGATGCCGGCAATGCCGCCCGGCGGCATGGGCGGGATGGGCGACTTCTAGCCCCAGCCCATAGCGGGACGAACGGCAGGCTTGACGGAGCAGCTGCCCGCTTGCCCATACTGTCCGCACCATGGCTGACGTCCTGGCCAGCGGCTTCGCCGACTTCGATCGTCTCGCGCTGCTCTACCGCCGGACGTTGGAGGTGCTCGACGAGCTGAGCGTGACCGGCGACCTGCCGGCGGACGGACCCGAGATCCTGGCCACGCAGACGCTGCCCCACGTGGAAGACATGGAGACGGGCTTCCGCCTCTGGCTGCGGACCAACGATGCCGACCGGGCCGAGCTGCGGGCAATGGTCGCGCGCAGCGGCATGCCCGCCGAGCCGGTTACCGCCGCCGAGCGGCGAGCGGCGCTGATCGAGGCCATGAACCTCGTCGCCGGCGCCTGGCGTACCGGCCGCGGGCCACAGATCGAGCTCGCTCCGGCGGCCTCGCTGGCGGCGCTCGAGATCTGCCGGCTGGTGTTGGCGCTGCTGCCGACCACGCCGGCTGAGGACGTCCATTACCCGGCCGGCCGGCGGACCTATGCCGACATCTCCGCCCCGCGCCGCCCGGCCGAGCTGGTCGAGCGAATCGAGGAGCTCGAGGGCAGCCTGTGGCGGGTGGCGACCGGGCGGCCGTTGCGCCTGTCTGATGCGCGCTACCGCCGCACGTACGGGTTCTTCGATACGGCCGTGAGGCTCGTCGGCCGCGGGTTCATGCTCGCCTGATAGGCGCCGCTGCTATCCTGCGAATCAGGAACGGCCGAGTCGAATCTGCCCGCGGCCCCATCCCAGACCGGCCCTGTCTGCCGCGGCCGCCTAACAAGCCTCGAGGTCACCACTGACGAGTCAGCCTGACCGGACGCCTCAATCCGGCCCCGGACCCGCACCCAACTACTCGGAAGCACCCGGCCTGGCCGAGCAGCTTCGGCGTACGCGCGCCTCCTTCGGGCGCCTCCTCCGGGCGCACGTCACGCTTTTCAAGGCCGAGATCGGCGAGATCCTGTCGCTCGCAGGCAGCATGGCCATGAAGGCGGGCATGGTGCTCGGTCTGCTGCTGCTGATGGGCATCATGCTCTACGTCGGCGGGCTGCTGTTCCTGGGCGAGTGGCTCTTCGGCTCGCTCGGCTGGGGCCTTGCCCACGGCGTGCTGTTGCCGGTCGCGGTCAGCGTTGCGCTCGGGCTGGGCATCGTCGGCGGCACGCGCGGACCGGCGCTGGTCAGCCTGTTCGTGGCCCTGCTGCTGGCCGTGGGTGTGGCGCTGTTGCTCGGGACGAACGTCGCGTGGCAGACGGCTGACTACGTCACGGCCGGGCTCGAGCCGCCGCTCAGCGGTGCAGGCGCGATCGGAGCGATCGCCGGCGCGATCATCGTCGGGCTGCTGCTCGCCGTGCTGATCGGCCGGCTGGGCGGCGTCGGCGGCGTCATATTCGGGCTGGTGCTTGGCGCGGTCATCGGCGCGCTGATCGGCTTCGCCTTCACCGCTGGCGAGTGGAGCTGGGGCCCCGCGATCGGCCTAGCCATCGTCCTCGGGTTGATCGCCTGGCCGCTGGTCAACTTCGCCCTGACCTGGCCGCGCCTGGACCTGGAGGCACACTTCGCTCGGCTCAAGCCGACGCAGTCCATGGAAGCAGTAACCGAGACACGTGAATGGTTGGAGAAGCAATGGCAGAGTCGGTCGCCGCTGCGCGGCAGGAAGTAGCCAACTCCCGGCTCGCCGCCGAGGCCGAGCTGGACGAGATTGCGGACGCCGCACGGGCGGCGGTCGATATCCCGAGCAAGCTGCGTCGCGAGCCGCTCAAGTACGGCGGGCTCGGTGCCGGCGCGGTGTTCCTCGCGATCGGCGGCCCGAAGCGACTCTTCAAGGCCGTCGAGAAGCGGGCCTTTCCGAAGCGCCACGTGCGTAGCCTGACGCCCAAGGAGGTCGAGCGGTCGATCGAGCACCTACCCGAGGAAGACCGCGCTGAGGTACGTGCGCACCTGGATCGCGACTTCGCCGCCTACCTGCGCCGAGAGCACCCCAAGCACGAGCCAAACGCCCGCCGCTCGCTCTGGGGCACCTACGACACGGCCATGGCGATCATCGGCGCGGCCGCCGCGCGCGAGCTGGCGCGCCGCTTCTTCGCTCCGCCGGGCGATCGCCGCGTCCAGCCGCGCAAGGGCCCGCCCGCCGGCGAGGACGGCCTGGGCCTCTAGCCCCGCGGCAGAGAGCTGCGCCTTATGCTGGCGCCGCGCGGGCGAGTGGTGGAACGGTAGACACGCCAGCCTTAGGAGCTGGTGCCGCGTAAGCGGCGTGTCGGTTCGAATCCGACCTCGCCCACCAGTCCGCTCATGGCGCCGCGGTGGCCCGGCGCGCGATGGTCGCCGCGTCGACCACTCCTCGGACGGTGATGCCGTCAGGTGAGACCCACGCGTCCGTCAGGCGCCACGGGTCGGAGGGCGCCGGCTGGATGAGTAGCACGGCCGGGGCACCGGCGACCGGGCGCAGCACCAGCGCCCCGCCTTCCACGGCCACGCCCGCCCTCGCGGTCATGCCACCCAGGGTCACCCGCATGTCACCATCGACGAACTCGACACGGTCCAGGGCAACCCCCGCCCGGCGCGCGGCCTGGCGGACGATGTCAGCGCCCTGGGCGGGAGTGAAGTGGCCGCTCACCGCGGCAGCCTCGGACGGCCCGTCGATCTCCATTCGTGCCATGGCCACCCGGATGCCGCCCGCCGTCAGCTCGACATCGCGCAGGTTGCCGCGCACGGCGGCGAAGCTCCTGTCGAAGTAGGAAGCGTCGATGAGCGTCAGGTCGATGCCGCCGACCGTCGCCGGGCCGATGGTCACGCCCCGGCCTTCGATGCGCAGCTGCCCGGCGCGGCCCTCGATGATCGACGGGTCGAACATGCCGATCGTCACGTTCAGCTCGCCGCCGTGCACGCCGGCATCGCGCACCATCCGCGTCAGGAAGGGCGAGGCAAGCGCCGGCAGGGCCACCACCACGATCAGCGCGACGACGACCCCGAAGAACAGCGCGAAGCGAACGAAGCCAATCACGGACGGTGCAAGGCTAGACGGCCGGCGCCGAATGCGCTGGCCGGTGGTGGTTCCTATACTTGGCCATCCCATGGCAAGCACGCCGGCAGACGGCATCAGGGTCACCACGCGCGCGGCCGAGCGGCGCTCGGTCGTGCTCGAGGTCGAGCTCGCCCCCGAGCGGGTCCGCCGCTCGGTCGACGAATCGGTCCGCCACCTGGCTCGCCGGACCAAGGTCCCAGGCTTCCGGCCGGGCAAGGCGCCTCGGCCGCTGGTCGAGCGCGCCCTGGGCGTCCGGCGCGACGACCCGGCCGCGCCAAACCCGGTCTACGACGATGCCAAGGAGCACCTGTTCGAGCAGTCCGTGCTGCAGGCCGTCGAGCAGGAGGAGCTCGACGTGCTGTCGATCCCCGAGCCGGAGTGGACGGCCTTCGAGGAGGCAACGGGCGCGGCATATCGCGTGACGCTCACGTTGCGCCCGCACGTCGAGCTGGGCGCCTACACCGATTACCCGTTCAAGATCGAGATCGAGGAGACCGACGACGCGCGTATCGACAAGGTCGTCGAGCAGCTGCGCGACCAGCAGGCCAGCCTGGTGCCGGTCGAGGAGCGAGCGGCGCAGAAGGGCGACTACGCGGTCATCGGCTACGTCGGTCGGCGCGACGGGCAGCCGATCGAGGGCGCGCAGGCGGAGCGTCTGCCGCTCGTCATCGGCAATGAGAACACGATCCCAGGGTTCGAGGAGCAGCTGGTCGGGATGCGCGAGGGCGAGACGAAGACCTTCAGCCTGGCCTTCCCGGACGACTACCCGCAGGCTGAGCTGGCCGGCCAGGCGGTCGACTTCGAGGTAGAGCTGCGCGAGCTGCGCGAGAAGCGGCTGCCGGATGCGGACGACGACTTCGCCCAGTCGCTGGGCGACTACGCTGATCTCGCCGCATTGCGCGAGGAGATCGGCCGGCGGCTGGAGCGCAGCTCGCTCGACCGAGCACGCCACCGTTTCGCTGACCGGATCATCGAGTTCGCCGTCGCCAACGCCACGGCTGAGGTTCCCGACCTGCTGGTCGATCGCGAGATCGAGATCATGCTCGACGAGCTGCGCGTCCGCGCCGCCGAGCAGGGCATCGGCTTCGAGGAGTACCTGCGCGCGACGGAGCGTTCTGAGGATGACCTGCAGCGCGACTTCCGCCCGGATGCGGAGAAGCGGGTCAAGACGCTGCTCGTGCTGTCCGAGGTCGCCGAGCGCGAGGGCATCGAGGTCAGCGACGCGGACCTGGAGGCAGAGCTGGCCCGCTCGCGCGAGCGCTACGCCGGCAACCAGAGCCTGCTCGGCTACCTCGATTCGCCGCGCGGCAGGGCCTACACTCGCTCACTCCTGCGTCGCGCCCAGACGGTCGAGACGCTGATCGATCGCTGGATCGAGGCCCACCCGGAGTTCAGCCACGTGCAGCACCTGCACGATGACCATTCGGGCCACGACCACCCGGCGGCCGAGCCCCAGACGGGCCGCGGCGACCGCCAGCAACGCCACAGGAAGGGGAAACGCTGATGCTCGTCCCGATGGTCATCGAGAGCTCGAGCCGCGGAGAGCGCGCCTACGACATCTACAGCCGGCTGCTCAAGGACCGGATCATCTTCCTCGGCGACGCGATCGAGGACCACATGGCCAACCTGATCATCGCCCAGCTGCTCTTCCTCGAGGCCGAAGACCCCGAGAAGGACATCAGCCTGTATATCAACTCGCCCGGCGGCGTGGTCACCGCGGGGCTCGCCATCTACGACACGATGCAGTACCTTCGTGCGCCGGTGAACACGATCTGCATCGGCATGGCCGCTTCGATGGCCTCAGTGCTGCTGGCTGCCGGCGCGAAGGGCAAGCGCTACGCGCTGCCCAACAGCCGGATCATGATCCACCAGGGATCCGGTGGCTTCCGCGGCAACACCCCTGACGTGATGATCCAGGTCAAGGAGCTCGAGGCGCTAATCAAGCTCAACCACGAGATCCTCGCGCGGCACACCGGCCAGCCGGTCGAGAAGATCGTCCGTGACACTGAACGGGACCTTTTCATGTCCCCCGAGGACGCCAAGGCGTATGGCATCATCGACGAGGTGTACTCGACACCTGATCAGTCGCTGATCAGCGAGGCACGCTCCCGCGGCGCCTTGGGCGGCGAGGGCAGCACCGAGCCCGCTGACGACAGCGGGCCACGACCGGCCAAGGGCTGAGCGCAGCTAGGGCCGCAGGAAAGGGACGGAAGGTAGCTCGGATGACGACCAGCGGCGGGAAGAGCACCAAGGTGCCCTACCGCTGTAGCTTCTGCGGCAAGAGCCAGGAGCAGGTACGCAAGCTCATCGCAGGCCAGGGCGTCTACATCTGCGACGAGTGCATCAACCTCTGCCAGGAGATCATCGAAGAGGAGATGCTCGACGCGCCGCGGCCCAAGCAGCAGGCGGCCAAGCTGCCCAATCCGCGCCATATCAACTCCGCCCTCGACCAGTACGTCATCAGCCAGGATCGGGCCAAGAAGGTCCTCGCCGTCGCCGTCTACAACCACTACAAGCGGGTCAACGCCGGCCACCTGGTCGACGAGGTCGAGCTCCAGAAGTCGAACGTGCTCCTCGTCGGGCCGACCGGCTCGGGCAAGACGCTGCTCGCCCAGACGCTGGCCAAGGTGCTGGACGTGCCCTTCTGCATCGCCGACGCGACCAGCCTGACCGAAGCCGGCTACGTGGGCGAGGACGTCGAGAACATCCTGCTGCGGCTGATCCAGGCGGCGGACTTCGATGTCGCCCGTGCCCAGCGCGGAATCATCTACATCGACGAGATCGACAAGATCGCGCGCAAGGCGGACAACCCCTCGATCACCCGCGATGTGAGCGGTGAGGGGGTCCAGCAGGGCCTGCTCAAGATCCTCGAGGGAACGGTCGCCAACGTGCCGCCGCAGGGCGGTCGCAAGCACCCGCACCAGGACTTCATCCAGATCGACACGACGAACATCCTGTTCGTCTGCGGCGGCGCGTTCGAGGGACTGGAGCGGATCGTCGAGGAGCGCATCGGCAAGCGCACGATGGGCTTCGGCTCGGAAGCTCAGACGCCGCGCGAGAAGCGCGAGCGGATCCTCGAGCACATGATGCCCGAGGACCTGCTGAAGTTCGGCCTCATCCCCGAGTTCGTGGGCCGGCTGCCGGTCATCGTCTCGCTCTCGGCGCTGACGCAGCACGACCTGATGCGCGTCCTGACCGAGCCCAAGAATGCGGTCACCCGCCAGTTCCAAAAGTTCCTCCAGCTGGACAAGGTCGAGCTGCACTTCACACCCGGCGCGATAGAGGCGGCCGCGGAGCTTGCGCTCAACCGCAAGACCGGCGCTCGTGCGCTGCGCTCGATCGTCGAGGAGGCGCTCCTCGAGGTGATGTACGACATTCCCGAGCGGACCGACGTGCGCAAGTGCATCATCACCGAGGAGACGATTCGCACCGGTCGCGCGCCTTTGCTGCTGACCAAGGCTGAGATCGATCGCGGCCTAGACGAGACCAACTACTCGGAGCTGCTCGAGCGCCCCAGCGCCTGACGGGGCCCAAGGCTCAGCGCGAGCCGCGCGGGTCCGCGCGACTCGCAGCATGGACGGTCAGGCGACCTCGACTGGAAGCTCGTAGACCTCAGCCGTGGGATGCCCGGCCCGCTCGTGGATGCGCATGACCGCCTCCTTTGACGGCGCAGTCGAGAGACAGAAGACCTTGCCCTGCTCGGGATCCAGCCAGGCGCGCTCGAAGTGCACGCCTTCCTCGCCTTCGATCTCGAGGTCGCGAGCGTGAGCCTCCTCGAGCTGCTGTTGGGTCACGCCGAAGAAGCCCGAATGAACGTCCATGAACTTGGCCAACGTCCAGTCCTCCTGTCCCTGGGCCCGCTGATGCGGCCCTTGCCACGGACCATCGCAGGGCCCGCCGCGCACGCCATCGGTCATACGACCTACCGGCCGCTGGGCCCGCGCTAGACTGCCTGCACGCCGAGGCAGGGGAGGGCACAGCACTGGCAGACCGCATCGGCCCCCTCGTGTGCCCCGTGCTGGTCGGGCGGGATGACCTTCTCGCCCACGCCGAGCGACGGCTGGCAGCAGTCCAGTCGGGCCACGGCCACATGCTGCTGATCGCAGGCGAGGCCGGCATCGGCAAGACCAGGCTCCTCGCGAGCACCGAGCGCAAGGCGCGCGAGCTTGGCCTGGCGGCGTGTCGTGGTCATACGCAGCCGCGCGACATGGAAGTGCCGGCGGCACCGTTTCTTGACCTCGCGCGGAGCATGGTCCGAGATGACGCGATGGCCGATCTCGGCCGGCGCATCGAGCAGCTGCTGGGCGAGGCGGAGACGGCGGATGCCGGCGCCGACGGCGGCCATCGCCTGCGGCGGATGCTGAGCCTGGACCTCGCTGACACGCTCACCCGCGGACTGGATGGCCCAACGGTCATCGCGCTCGAGGACCTGCATTGGGCGGACGACCTTTCGCTGCAGGTGCTGGCGGCGCTGGCGACGAGGCTAGAAGGGGCGCCGCTGATGGTCATCGGGACTTACCGCAGCGACGAGCTCTATCCGCGCGTACCAATGCGCGAGTGGCGAACGCGTCTCCTCGCGAGCCGGCTCGCCGAGGAGGCGTTGCTCAGTCGGCTGACCCTGGAGGACACCGGCCGCATGGTCTCGCTGATCACGGCAAGCCCGATCCCACCCCCGGCCGAGCTGGTTGCGGGGATCCACCGGCGGACGGATGGCGTGCCGCTGCACATCGAAGAGCTGCTCGGCACGGTGGGCGGTGATGCCGTCTCCGGCGGGATCTCGGATGCGGCCATCCCGGCGACCCTGGAAGTGAACATCCGCGACCGCCTTGCGAGGCGGAGCGAGGTCGCCATCAGCGTGGCCAGGGCAGGCGCGGTCATCGGTCGGCGGTTCACCGGCAAGCTCGCCGGGGCCGCATCGGGATTGGCGCTGGCGGCGGTCGAGGAGGGCCTCGCGGAGCTGGTCGACCACTTCTTCGTGGTGCCGTTGGCAGGTGGTGGCTACGACTTCAGGCACGCCCTGATCCGCGACGCCATCTACGCGTCCATCCCTGAGCGCGCGCGGCGATCGATGCACCTGCTCGTGGCTCGCGCGGGCACGCCAGAGCTCGGCGACGCCGACCTGTCGCTCCACCTCGAGGAAGCCGGACAGGGGGCGGATGCTCACGTCGTGGCACTTCGCGCGGCGCGCACCGCGGCCAGGCTGAGCGCCCATCGCGAGGCGCTCGAGCTCTACCGGCGCGCCCTGCGCCACCTGCCAGGTGACGCCGAGGCGGCCAAGAGGGCAGCGTTGCTCGAGGAGGCCGGTGCGGAGGCACTCGCGGCGGATGACAACACTGAGGCCGCAGCGTTGCTCGGGTCGGCCGAGGAGGCATACCTCGAGGCAGGTCTTGTCGCCGCCGCCTGCGCGGTTGCCGCGCCGCTCGTGGCGGCCCATCACCTGCTTGGCGCGAGCCTGGACGAGCGCTTGAGCGTTCTGCGATCAGCCGCAGACAGGCTGGTCGGCGAACCGGAAGATGAGCCAACGAACCGCGTGCGTGCGCGCCTCGAAGGCGCTCTCGCGGCGGCCTACATGCTCGACCGCCGGCTCGAGGACTCAGTGACCCATGGCGCGCGCGCATTGCGGATGGCACGCCAGGCTGGTGACGCGGCACTCGAGCTGGACGTGCTGGCGACGCTCGGATCGGATGACCTCTTCGGCGGGCGAATGGACGATGGCTGGGCGACTCTCGAGGAGGCGATCGACCGGGCACGCACAGCCGGGTTCGAGGGACACACCGCGCGGGCATACCGGATGGCCGGCACGTCGGCGTCCGTGCTGGTGGAGTACGACCGAGCCGAGCGGCTGCTGCGTGAGGGCATCGAATACGCCGAGCGTGTCGAGATGTGGAACCACCGTCACTACATGGCAGCCCACCTCGGCCACGTGCTGTGGGCGACGGGCCGATACAACGAGGCCGACCAGGTCGCGCGGCATGCGCTGGCGGACGGTCGCGGTGGCCTCACGACGCGCATCACAGCCCTGCATGTCATCGGCTACGTCGCCCTTGGCCGTGGAAATCTCGCGGCCGCCGAGGAGACGCTATCTGAGGCCCTCGGGCTGGCCCAGCCAATGGGTGAGCTTCAGCGCGTCTCCCCGGCACTTTGGGGCCTGGCGGAGCGTGCCGAGCTGGCCGGCGATGCCGCGCGGGCAGCAGAGCTGTGTCGCCAGGGGCTGGCTTTGTCGGCCGCCGTAGATGACGCGGCTTACCTCTTTCCGTTCCTCGTCACAGGAACGCGGGCCCTCCTCGGGCTGCGCCAGCTGGCCGAGGCCGAGTCGTGGGCCGCCGACGTGGGCCGACGGCTGACGCAGCGTGCCATCCCCGGTACGCTGCCCGCGATCGATCACGCTCAAGGGCTGGTGCTGCTGGCTCGCAGCAGAGTGTCGGCCGCCCGCGTTGCCCTGTCCTCTGCGGCGGCGCAGTGGCAGGCGCGCCGACGAACCTGGGAAGGGACGCCGGCGCTGGTTGAATTGGCCACGGCGCTGCTGCGCGCCAACCGGCCGGCTGAGGCCGGCCGCGTGGCGGAGCAGGCACTCGAGCAGGCGACAGGCATCGGCCAAGGGCCGGTCCTCGAGCGCGCGCGGGCCGCCCTCAGCGCTGCACGCACCCGCCATCCTGCCCCTGAGCCGTGGGCACCGCTCAGTGCCCGCGAGTTCGAGGTCGCGCGGCTGGTGAGCGCCGGGGCCACCAATGCTGCCATCGCCGAGCAGCTCGGTCTCTCACCGCGCACCGTCGGCGCACACGTCGAACACATCCTGAACAAGCTGGGCATGGGCAGGCGCAGCGAGATCGCTGCCTGGGCGGCGCGCGTGTCGACCGGCGCGCCGCGGGATACGATCGGCCAATGACTGATCACAAGACCATCGCGGGCATCAGCGGCTACGGCGGCCGGAGGCTGGCCCAGCGCCTGGGACCCATCGGCGCCTGGAGCTTCGCCCTGCAGCGCATGGCCGCGCGCGACGAGCTGGCCGCCGCGCGCCAGCTCGAGGGGCTGGGCTACCCCGCCATCTGGTTCCCCGAGAGCCTGGGCAGCAAGGACGTGATGGCCCACTCCGCGCTGCTGCTGGGGGCCACCGAGCGGGCGATCATCGCGCCCGGCATCGCCAGCATCCACGCCCGTGACGCGATGTCGACGGCCAACGCCGCGCGCGCGCTGGGTGAAGCCTATCCGGACCGGTTCGTGCTCGGGCTCGGAGTCAGCCATGCACCATCGGTCAAGCTGCGTGGCGGCGACTACGCCAAACCGCTTGCCAGCATGCGCGCCTACCTCGACGGCATGGCCGACGCACAGTACGCGGCGCCGCTGCCCGACACGCCGGTGCCACTCGTGCTGGCCGCGCTCGGGCCGCGGATGCTCGAGCTGGCCGCCGAGCGCGCAGACGGCGCCCATCCATACTTCGTGCCCGTCGAGCACACGCCCTTTGCCCGGCGCTACCTTGGCCCGGAGCCGTGCCTGGCGGTCGAGATGACGGCCGTGCTGACCAACGACCGAGCGGCCGGCCTGGCCATCGGCCGCGCCTTTGCGCGGCACTACCTGGTGCTGCCCAACTACGCCAACAACCTGCGCCGCCTGGGCTGGTCGGATCGGGACATCCAGAACGACGGCAGCGACAAGCTGATCGAGCAGGTCGTCGCCATCGGCGACGTGGACCACATCGTCGGCCGTGCGCGGGCGCACCTCGAGGCGGGCGCGGACCACGTCTGCATCCAGCTGCGCGAGGAGCAGTCAGCCGACCCGGCGATCGAGGGCTTTCGCGAGCTGGCGGGCGCGCTGCTCTAGCCGGCCGCCGGTGTCAACCGAGCGACGAACTCCAACACGCGCCGCCAGGCGTCCGCCGAATCATCCGCGAACTCCTCCGCCTTGCGGTCAAAGAACGAGTGCGGAGCGCCCGCGTACGTCGCCAGCTCGTGCTCGACGCCGGACCCGGCCAGGGCCGCCTCGAAGGCCGCCCGGTGCTGCGCCGGGATCCCGTCGTCCGCCTCCCCAAAGATGGCCAGGACCGGCACGCGCATCCGTGGCGCGACCTCGGCTGGGGCCGGCATGCCCGCCCGGAAGTCGCCGACGGGCCAGCCGTAGAAGCCGATCACCCCAGCCAGCTCGAGCTCCGGCCGCGTGGCACACAGGAAAGATAGCCGACCGCCGAAGCAGAAGCCGATCGTGAAGAGCGCGCGAGGCGCCGCCTCGTCGCGCAGCCGATGCGCCGCGCCGGACAGGTCGTCCAGCAGGCCGGGGTAGGTCGTCTGCGCGATGTGGTCGCGGAACGGGAAATCAGGCCCGCGGTCGGAGGAGCGCGTCGTCCGACCGAAATAGTCGACCGCCAGCGCGTCCACGCCAGCCTCGGCGAAGCGCAGCGCCAGCTCTTCGTAGTAGCCATGCAGGCCACGGACGTCGGGCAGGATGATCACGCCCGCGCCGGTCGGCTGGTCGGCGCGCGCGAGGAAGCCCAGGAACGGGACGTTGTCGTCGGCCACCAGGTCCACGCGCCGCCCTTCGACCGCGCCGCCGGCGATCGGTGGGAGCGGGGGTCGGCTGTCGTGGTCGAAACACATTGGGCTGATGCTACCTCCGCAGTCCGCCTGCCGGCCCCGCCTGCTGCGCCGCCTGCCTGAGCTGGGCGCCTCCGCCCATCGCGGAGTGCGCGACCTGGTCATACGCGCGGCTGGCGACCCTTGACGACGGTGTGGCGTGGCGAAGCTCGTCTTGTGCCGATGGTGGAGCACTCACCCGGCCATGACGCCCTACGGCCCGGTCATACGCCCAGCAGGCAGACCTTATGTCAGTTCGGCGCCGAACTGACCTGACACAAGTTCACCGAGGGGCGCACTAGACCGACTCTTACCTCCAGCGAGGGTGGGCCACGCTCGCTTTGCGGACGTGGTGCGCTTACCCGGCTGAGAAGCGTGACGAACTTGCCAGATAAGGGTCTACTGCGGCGCGTATGGCCAAGTGTCGGAGCCGCCGGCGGCCGACCGGCCAGCACAGGCGTTGGGATGCCCAGGCGCCCGCGGGCCGCTGATCGCGGCCCCGTGCCTGGTGCTACACTCGCGCCCGCGGCGAGGACCGAGAGGAGTAGCTCTCGCACCTGCTAGCAGAGACCCTGGCCGGTGGTGTGAGCCGGGGAGCAGACGGGAGGCGAAGGTCGCTCGCGAGCCGCGCGGGAGACGCCCGATAGCGCGCCAGAGAGGGCGCCCGGAAACCCCGCCGATCGGATGACGACGGCCGCCGGGCACCGAACCAGCCGGTGGTACCACGACCCCGATCGTCCGCTGGGCGAGCGGGGTTTTTGTTGCGTCCGCCCGATGAGGAGCCAGAGCATGGCCAGCCCGAAGAGAAGCGCCAGCGAGATGCCGACCGCCTATCGCGCGGCGGCCGTCGAGCCGGAGGTCTACGCCCGCTGGCTGGCGGCGGACGTGTTCGCGCCTGACGGCGCGGGCAGCCGGGCTGACTGGTCCAAGCCGCCGTTCGTCATCACCCAGCCGCCGCCCAACGTGACGGGCGCGCTGCACACCGGCCACGCGCTCACTGCGACCGTCGAGGACACGCTTATCCGCCGGGCGCGCATGCAGGGCCGGCCGACGCTCTGGCTGCCCGGCGTCGATCACGCCTCCATCGCCGCCCACGTGGTGCTCGACCGTGTCATCGCCGCCGAGGGCGAATCGCGCCAGTCGCTCGGCCGCGACCGCTATCTCGAGCGGATGTGGCAGTTCATGGACGAGACGCGCAATGTCATCGCCGAGCAGCACTATCGCCTGGGTGCGTCGGCTGACTGGCAGCGCCTGCGCTTCACCATGGACGAGGGCTCGGCGCGAGCTGTCCGCGTCGCCTTCAAGCGGCTCTACGACGACGGCCTGGCCTACCGCGGCGAGCGGCTCGTCAACTGGTGTCCAGGCGACCAGACCAGCCTGTCCGACCTGGAGGTCATCGCCAGCCAGACCAAGGGCGTGCTGTGGTATCTGCGCTATCACCTCGTGCTGGCTGACGGCAGCCCGGACCCGGCCGAGACGATCACCGTCGCCACGACCCGGCCTGAGACGATCCTCGGCGACACGGCGGTGGCAGTCCATCCGGACGACGAGCGCTACCGCTCTGCGGTCGGGCGTGAGGTGCTGATCCCGTTCGTCAACCGGCGCGTGCCGATCATCGCTGACTCAGTCGTGGAGCGCGAGTTCGGCAGCGGCGCGGTCAAGATCACGCCCGCGCATGACCAGACCGACTTCGAGACCGGCCGGCGCCACGGCCTGCCGCTGGTCGACGTGATGACCGACGACGGCCGCATCAACCAGCACGGCGGGCCGTATGCGGGCCTGTCGCGCGAGGAGGCCCGTCAACGCATCGTCGCCGACCTGGCGGCTGCCGGCGACCTCGTAGAGGAACGGCCGCACGAGATGATCCTGGGCCGCTGCCAGCGCAGCGACGACATCGTCGAGCCGCGCCTCAAGACACAGTGGTTCATCAACGTCAAGCCGATGGCCGAGCGGGCGATGGCCGCCGTTCGCGAGGGCCGAACGCGCTTCGTCCCGCCGCGCTTCGAGAGCACGTTCTTCCACTGGCTGGAGAACATCCACGACTGGAACGTCAGCCGCCAGCTGTGGTGGGGCCACCGCATCCCGGCCTGGTATTGCCCGGACGGTCACACGACGGTCTCCGACGACGCCAACGGGCCGGCGACCTGCGCCCAGTGCCGCCGGCCGGCCCCTGAGCTCGTCCAGGATGAGGACATCTTCGACACGTGGTTCTCGAGCGGCCTGTGGCCGTTCTCGACCCTGGGCTGGCCAGACGACACCGAGGATCTGCGCCGCTTCTACCCGACGAGCGTCATGGAGACGGGCTACGACATCATCTTCTTCTGGGTCGCGCGGATGATGATGCTTGGCGAGTGGCTGACCGGGCGCGAGCCGTTCTCGGTCGTCTACCTGCACGGCATGGTGCGCGACCCGTACGGCGCCAAGATGTCCAAGACGCTGGGCAACGTCGTCGATCCCCTGGGCGTCATCCGTGACGTCGGCGCGGATGCGCTGCGCTTTGCGCTCGTCAACGGCACCTCGCCCGGCGCAGATCAGCGGCTCGGCCAGAGTCGCCTCGACGGCGCGCGCAACTTCGCCAACAAGCTTTGGAACGCATCGCGCTTCGTGCTCGGGGCGCGGCCGCCGGAGGTGGATGGCAGCGAGCTTGCCTTGCCGCCGCTGGAGGATCTGGGTCCGGCGGAGCACTGGATCCTCGGCCGCTGCGCGGGGACCGTCGCCGCCGTCGACGCTGCCTACGACGCTTTCCAGCTGGGCGAGGCGACACGACTGCTGCACGAGGCCATCTGGAGCGAGTACTGCGACTGGTACCTCGAGCTCGCCAAGGCGACCCTCGCCGACGACGCGCAGCCGGCGGCTCGACGGGTGGCTACCTGGCGCGTGCTGCTCTGGGTGCTCGACCGTTACCTGCGGCTGCTCCATCCGGTCATGCCGTTCGTGACCGAGACGATCTGGCAGCGCCTGCCGCACCTGCCCACGGACGCGCAGCTGCTGATCGTCGCCGACTGGCCGACCGGCGACTTCGAGGCTGGGCTGACCGATCGCCAGGCCGCGGAAGGGGTCGAGCAGCTGATCGCGCTGGTAGGCCAGGTTCGCGCCGCCCGAGCCGAGGCTGGCATCGAGCCGGGCGAGTGGCTCGACGCGCGCGTCTGGCTGCCCGCGGGCCCTGCGCGCGACGCCTACGACGCAGTCAGCGAGCCGATCGGCAGGTTGGCGCGCGTCCGCGCGCAGCTCGTCGACGATCGATCCGCGCTGGAAGGCACGGGCGCAGATGGCGCCCTGGCCGCGATGTCCGGCAGCGCCGAGGCACGCCTGCTGCGCTCAGGGGCTGACCTCGAACGCGAGCGCGCCCGCCTGGGCAAGGAGCTCGAGCGCGCCCGCGCTCAGCTGGCGCAGGTCGAGGCGCGGCTGGCGGACGAGGCCTTCACCGCCCGCGCTCCGGCCAGCGTGGTCGATTCCGCGCGCCAGCGGGCAGCCGAGTTGCGCGAACTGGTGGCGCGACTGACCGCCCGCATGGCAGGCTAGTGCGACCATGAAGCTGCCATCCCTGTCGCGACGCCGACGACCGCCGCCTGCGCCGCCGCCTGCGCGCCTGTCGCCCGACTCGATCGTCACCCATGACATGAGCCTGCGCCTGCTGTTCAATGCCAAGAGCGGCGACGGAGTGCGGCTGGAAGGTGAGGCCAATGTCGCCGAGCTGCCCGGCTTGCTGACCGGCATCGCCATCTCGCCGGTCGAGCTGATCGAGCCGCTCTCGCCTGACGCCCAGCAGGCCGCTCCGCGGATCCTCCATCCGCAGCAGGCTCTGCAATGGATCAACGCCCGTCACTCGCATAGCCCGATGGCACGGCATGCGCTGCTCGTGCTCGAGTCGCTGGACGCGATCGACCCGGCGTTCGAGACGCTGGCCGTCGCGCTGCTCCAGGGCGAGCTCGATCACGACGGCGTGCCGCGTTTCGATGCCATCGTCGGCGGGCTGGTCAGCTACTGGGACGAGACCACCGGCGAGCTGGTGCTGAGGCCCATCGTCGCCTGGGGTGGCAGTGGTGCTCGGGGCGACATCGACCGGACGGCACAGCGGCTGATTGCGCGGCTGATGGGCAACATCCTGGCCAGCCAGGGCGCCCATGGGCTGCACGTCACGGAGCGCCCCGTCGCCGGCGGTGGCGCACGGGCCTGCGGCCACTGTGGCTTCTCCGCCCTGGACCCGTCGGCGCGCTACTGTCCCAAGTGCGGCATGCGCCAGGGCTGAGCAGATGCCCAACTACGAGTACGTTTGCACCGCCTGTGGCACACGCATCGAGGTGTCACATGGCGTGAACGAATCGGGGCCTGCGGTATGCACTGCCTGTGGCGGTGCGCTGCGCAAAGCAGTCTCGGCGCCGGCCATCGTCTTTCGCGGCTCGGGTTGGGCGAAGAAGGACGCCCGCCGCTCGAGCAGCGCCGCAGGAGGAAAGACCGATTCGACCGACAGCAAACCGAGCACCGAGGGCAGTCAGCCTGCCGATTCCGCCGGGGGTGAGAAGGAGAGCAGGGTCGCCGACGCCTGAGCGCCGCTGGATCGCCACGTGAAGGGCATCGTCGATCGGCTGATGAGCGTCCGGGCAGTGCGGACGGTGATGGCCGTGATGGGCTCGGCGGGTGCGCTCGGCCTGCCGTTGCTCGCCATGGCGCTGGCTTTCACGACGATGTTCGCGCTCATCCCGGCGGTGCTGCTGCTCTCGGGCGTGCTCGGCTGGTTCGTCGCCGACCCGGTGATCCAGCAAGATCTTCTTGGCCAGCTGATCGCGGCTGTGCCACCGCTGGCCGGGCTGTTCGAGGATCAGCTTGAGAGCCTCGTCGAGTCGCGGGCCGCGCTGTCGATCGTTGGCCTGCTCGGCCTGATCTGGGGGGCCAGCAACTTCTACGCCGCGCTCGATGAGGTGATGAGGCGGTTCTTCCCCGGCGGCAAGGCCCGCGGCTTCGTGTCGCAACGGCTGCGCGGCATCGTCGCCGTGGCAGTGCTCGTCGGGCTGGTGATTGGCACGATCGCGATGGGTGGCATCTGGACGTTCCTGCAGTCGACACTGGGCGTCCTGGGGCCGATGCTCTCGCTGGCCATGCCACTGCTGTCGATCACTCTGGTGACGGTCATCGTGCTCGTCGTCTATCGCTACGTGCCCACCGCCCCACCGCCATGGCGCGCCGCGCTGCCGCCGGCGATCGTGGCCGGCATCGGCATCGGGCTGCTGACCAGCCTGTTCGCCGTGCTGGCGCCGGTGCTCGTTGGCGGCCTGCAGGCCTTCGGCGTCATCGCGACCGTCTTTGCCGGCTTCATCTGGCTCAACTTCTGCTACCAGATGCTCCTTTACGGCGCAGCCTGGGCGCGCTACCGGCGCGACGCGGCGCAGCTCCAGGATCGGCCGGCGGCCTGAGGTCGCGGCGCGCCGGCTCGGCTCAGGCGACGCGCGGCTGGGCGGTCCCGCAGCGCCGGCAGAAGGAGGCCCGGCTGGAGATCGGCAGCTCGCAGTGGTGGCATGCTCGCGCGATTGGCTGTGGCTGGCTGGCCTGCCAGGCCGCCAGCCGGGCACGGGCCTCGGCCGGCATCAGCACGCGTGGCGCGGGCGAGGGCAGGACGGACGGCGCGGGCATCAGCATCGCGCCGACGGTCGGCGCTGGCGGGCCAGCTGCCGGAGCGGCGCTCGATTCGGCAGCCCAGGCCGCGGGCGGAACGACGGACGGCAGCGGCACGACCGGTGGCGTAGCAGGCGGCGCCGGCTGCTTAGGCCGCCGCCCTGGCGTGACAGGCGTGCTCGTCCAGGCGGGAGGCGTGCCGGGCAATGCGCTCGGTGCGGGCGCGGGTGCCACGGGCGGCGGCAGTGCCACGGGCGGGGTATGCACCCGCCGGACAGGTGGCTGGCGCGGCGCGGGCAGGTGGACGACTTCCTCTGCCGACAGATCGGATGCCAGGTCGGCGGGCGCGGGCGGTGGGACCGAGAGCACGAGGTCGACCGGTACCGGCGGCACGTCGAGCAGCGGCGCGGGCGGCGAGCCCTCGTCCTGATCCTCGACGAGGTATACCCGTGGCAGCTCGATCTCGCCCGGCTCGCTGACGGCTGCCGGCGCGGCTTCGACGGCCCCGACCGCGGCGGGCGCCAGCAGCGGTGGATCAGCCGCGCGGCCATCACGCGTCCCGGCCGTGGGCGTGGCCACGACGTCAAGCGGCGAGCACTCGAGGCACTCTCCGGCAGCGTCGTTCATACATGCCGCGCAGACGTAGCCGCGGCAGCCCAGGCACAGCCGCAGGCCGTCGTCAGCTGCAGTCGAGCCGTTGACGGCGGTGCGGACGCGGTCCACCAGCCCGGGCAATCCACGCGTTGCGGCCGGCTCGGGGGTGGTGCGCGTGCCGCAACGCTCGCAGAACGCGGTGACGGTTGTCGAGGTCAATGGCAGCTCCGAATCGATCGCAAAAGCGATCTATAGAGCAGGCTAGCCAGCACTGACCAGCCCGTCACTGCCGAACGAGTACTGGGGCCTAGTGACCCCTCCGTTCATCACCTGACCCCTCGAAGCCGGCCCATGGAAGTGTCCGGGCGGGGGGTTTTGCTAGACTCGGCCACCGGATGGCTGGGCCCCTTGCCGCGATGGAGCGGTTCTTCGAGCGCCTTTTCGAGCGACCTGCGGCGCGGTTGCTCGCGCCGCGGCTCGAGCCGGTCCACCTCCAGCACCACGTCCAGCGGGCGATGGAAAGCGGCCGCGTACGCCAGGCGGGCAAGTGGCACGTCCAGAGCCGCTTCCGGCTGCTCCTCCACCCCTCTGACCTGGTCGCGCTCTCCGGCCGCGAGGCGCTGCCGGCCGAGATCGCGGAGAGCCTGCGCGACCACGCCCGGCAGCGCGGCTACGTCCTCGCCGCACGGCCGACGGTCCGCCTCGAGTCATCGCCCCGCGTCGCCGCCGGCGAGGTGGTCGTGTTGGCTGACGACCTGCCCGCGGCGCCGCCGCTGGCCAATGCGGCGCCGCCTCCGCACGACGGCAGCCCTGCCCTCACGCCGGCAGACCCAGTACCCGGCTCAACATCGGTCTTCAAGGCGGCCCAGCCGTCCGCGCCGCGCGCGCGGATCGCCGTCCGCGCCCCCGGCCAGCCGGTGCGGCACGTCGTCGTCGACGGCTCCAGCCTGCGCATCGGCCGCTCGAACGACAACGAGATCGTCCTCGCCGACGATCGCGTCTCGCGTCACCACGGCCAGATCAGCGCCCGGCTCGGAACGCTGGTCTACAGCGATCTGGGCAGCACCAACGGCTCGTATCTGCAGGGCAGCCGCGTCCACGAGATTGCCCTCGGCCCGCACGACGTCATCCAGCTCGGTGGCTCCTCGCTGACGATCGAGCCGGCGGCGGACTAGGCTCCGCCGGCGATGGACACCTTCACCATCGCGCTATGGGTCCTGCGCCTGGCGTTCGTGGCGCTGATCTACATCTTCCTGCTGCTGGTCGTACGCGGGCTGTGGCGCGACCTGCGGGCAGGCATCGCCTCCGCGGGCGAGCCGATAGGCCGGCTGCTCGTGGTCGCTGCGCCGGAGGGTCAGCCACCGGCCGGCAGCGCGTTCGCGCTTGACGCCGTCAACTCCATCGGCCGTGACGTCAACAACTCGATCGTGGTCGAGGACACCTTTGTCTCAGCCGAGCACGCGATGCTCACCTTCCGCGGTCGGGCGTGGTTCATCGAAGATCGCGGCAGCACCAACGGCACGTGGGTCAACGGCCAGCGCGTAGAGACGTACCTGCCGCTCGGGTTTGGTGACGAGATACAGGTCGGCCAGGTGAGGCTGCGCCTCGAGCGGCCGCGCATCACGTGACCGGCCTGCGACGCGGCCTCCACCGCGCGGGCATACGGCCCCGGCTCCGCCGGCGCGAGCTGACGCTGCTGCTCGTCGTCGGCCTGGCGCTGGTGACCGGCTGGGCGAGCCTCGCGGCCCAACAGGCGGGCACCCTCGACCTGGGCGAGCCGACGCTGCTGATCGTGTACCTGGGCGTCCTGCTGGCCATTCACGTCGCGTTCCTGATCAGCGGCCGCCGGATGGACCAGTACCTGCTGCCGACGGCCGGCATGCTCGGCGGACTGTCGCTGCTGCTGATGATGCGCCTGCCCCAGGGCATGGCCGGGCAGAGCCTCTTCGGAACGCTGCTGCCGCTCGCCCCGCTGCAGCTGGTCTGGCTGGTGCTCGGCTTCGGCCTGCTCGGCGCGGTCGCCGTGCTTGTCCGCAACGACGGCTGGCTGCGGCGCTACAAGTACACCTGGGCGGCAATCGGCATCGGGCTGCTGCTGCTCGTGTTCATCTTCGGCGACAGCCGCGGCGGCCAGCTGCTGACACTGCGCATCGGGCCCTTCAGCGGCCAGCCGTCGGAGCTGCTGAAGGTGATCCTGGTCGTCTTCGTGGCCGGCTACCTGGCCGAGAATCGGGCGCTGCTGACGATGACCAGCAGCCGCCTCGGGCCGATCCGCATGCCGCCCGTGCCGTACATGCTGCCGATGCTCGTCATGTGGGGCCTGGCGCTGGCGATCGTGGTCATCCAGCGCGACCTCGGCGCCGCGCTGCTGTTCTTCCTGATCTTCCTGGCGCTGCTCTACACCGCGACGCGACGGGCGGCATACGTGCTGACCGGATTGGCCCTTTTCGCCGCCGGCGGCTTTGTGGTGTACGAGCTCTTCTCCCACGTGCAGCAGCGAATCGACATCTGGCTCGATCCCTCGGCCGATCCGCTCGGTGCGGGCTACCAGATCCTGCGCGCGATGTACGCCTTCGGCCGCGGCGGGGTGCTCGGCACGGGCCTGGGTGGCGGCCTGCCACAGATCGGTGGCGCGCCGGCCATCCCGGCGATCCACACGGACTTCGTCTTTGCCGCCCTGGCCGAGGAGCTGGGCATGCTCGGCGGCCTTGCCATCCTGGCGCTATACGGGATCATTGCCCAGCGTGGGCTGCGCATCGCGGCCACGGCGGCGGACGACTTCCGGGCGCTGCTGGCTACTGGCCTGACGCTGGTCATCGTCGTCCAGGCGGCGATCATCATCGGCGGCAACCTGCGCGTCATCCCGCTGACCGGCGTGACGCTGCCGCTGATCAGCTATGGCGGCTCGTCGCTGCTGGTCAACGGCGCGATCGTCGGCCTGTTGCTGGCGCTGTCTGATCCGGGCGCCGAGCTGCCGCCACTGCCATCGCGCAGGCCGTCGCTCTGGCGCCGCCTGACCGGGCGCGCGCGTGACGTCGGCGGCCGGATCGAAGAAGCGATCTCGTGAGCCGTGCCTGGCAGCCCACCCAGCCCGGCCGTTCGCCGGACATTGGCGGCAGCCTGCTCCGGCTCGCGCTGGCGATGCTCATCGGCTACGGCGCGCTCGCGGCCGGCCTGGCCTACTGGCAGGTCATCGACGCCGAGCGGCTGTCAACGGACCCGCGCAACCCGCTGGTCATCGCCGCCGCGCGCAACGCGCCGCGCGGCTCGATCTATGACACCAACGGCGAGCTGCTGGCGCACAACTTGCGCGTCGGCGGCGGTCAGCAGCAGCGCGCCTACCCGGCGGCGGTGGCGGCCCCGGTGGTCGGCTACCGGAGCATCATCTTCGGGTCAGCCGGCCTGGAGCGGACCTACGACGCCCAGCTGACCGGCCTACGCTCAGGCTCGGCGGCGGACGACCTGCTGCGCAAGTTTCGCGCCGATCCGTACGACCCGGCAGACCTGCACCTCTCGCTCGACCTGCGCCTGCAGGAGTACGCCGCCCAGCAGCTGGGCGACTTCCGCGGCGCGATCGTGGCCATCGAGCCCTCGACCGGTCGCATCCTGGCGATGGTCACCAGCCCGACCTTCGACCCCAATCGGATCGTCGACCCGCAACGCGGAGCGCGCTACGTCGCCCGGCTGCGCGACCGCAGCGACTCGCCGCTGCTGAACCGCGCCACCCAGGGCCTGTACGTGCCTGGCTCGGTGTTCAAGATTGTCACCGCCGGCGCCGGCCTGGGCAGCAACGCGATCAGCGGCGGCACGACATACGAGAGCCAGCCGGAGGAGTACGAGACCGGCTTCCTGGTCGAAGGCTTCCGCATCCGCGACGCACCGCGCAGCGTGCAGACGGACCATCCACTCGATTTCCTCGAGGCGACTGAGGTGTCGAGCAACATCTGGTATGCCCACGCCGCCCTGGACATCGGCGCGCAGGGGCTGCTCGAGTGGGCCGGTCGGTTCGGTTTCGGCGAGCGCATCCCATTCGACCTGCCTACATCGGCCAGCCAGGTGACCCGCGCCGGCGGGCCGCTGGCCGGCTTCAGCGACCGGGTCGAGCTGGCCAACGCAGCCTACGGCCAGGGCCAGGTGCTGGTCACGCCGCTCCAGATGGCGCTCGTGGCGGCGACCATCGCCAATGGCGGCGTGGCCATGAAGCCGAAGCTGGTCGACGAGTTCCGGACGGCCTCAGGCCAGGTCACTCGAGTCGGGCCGGAGGCCTGGCGGACGGTCCTCGACCGCGGCGACGCGCAGCTCATCCGCGAGGCGATGCAGCTCGCAGTCGAGGGCCAGTACGGCCGCCGCTTCGCCGGCGGCGCGCGGATCGACGGCGTGTCGGTCGCCGGCAAGACGGGCACTGCGCAAGTCGGCCCGAGGGACGAGCCGCACAGCTGGTTCATCGGCTTCGCCCCGGCCGACAGCCCGCAGATCGCGGTCGCGGTGATCGTCGAGAACGGCGGCTCGGGCGGCGAGCGGGCAGCGCCGATCGGCGGCCGGCTGATGGCGCGCTACCTCCAGCTCCAGCGCTGATTGACTCTTTCCTGCCCCTAACGCAACCAAATGGGCCGTTCGGTCGTACTATCTGCGGACGCCGCTCGCAGCCGCGCCCAACGGTAGGAGAGGGGTCGAAGCGCGCCGTAGCGAGGGAATCGAGGCCTGTGGCAACCATCCAGGAATCGACCGAGAAGGTAATCGCCAACGTCGAGCGCGTGATCGTCGGCAAGCACCACGAGGTCCGGCTGGCGCTCGTCGCGCTGCTCTGCCAGGGTCACCTGCTGATCGAGGACGTGCCCGGCACGGGCAAGACCGTGCTGGCCAAGGCAATCGCCCGCAGCCTGGGCTGCAGCTTCAGGCGCATCCAGTTCACGCCCGACCTGTTGCCCTCGGACGTGACCGGCCTGTCGATCTACAACCAGAAGACGCAGGAGTTCGAGTTCCGGCCGGGGCCGATCATGGCCCAGATCGTGCTCGCCGACGAGATCAACCGGGCCACGCCAAAGACCCAGTCGGCGCTGCTCGAGTGCATGGAGGAGCGCCAGGCAACCGTCGATGGCGTGACCCACATGATGCCCGAGCCATTCATGGTGATGGGCACACAGAACCCGATCGAGTACGAGGGCACGTTCGTCCTGCCCGAGGCCCAGCTCGACCGCTTCATGCTGCGCCTCCGGATGGGCTATCCGCAGCCGCTCGAGGAGATCGTCATCCTCGACGAGCAGAAGCGCGTCCACCCGCTCGAAGACCTGAGCGAGGTGGCGTCCGTCGAGGAGCTGCGCCAGATGCAGCAGGGCGTGCGCGAGATCTATGTCGACCCGTCGATCAGCGACTACATCGTCCGCCTTGTCAATGCCACCCGGCGTCACCCGGACGTTTACCTCGGCGCGTCGCCGCGCGGCTCGCTGGCGCTCTACCGCGCCGGCCAGGCGTATGCTGCGCTGAACGGTCGCGACTTCGTCATCCCGGACGACGTGAAGGCGCTGGCCGTGCCCGCGCTGGCCCACCGGCTGATCGTCAAGACGGCGGCCACGGTGCGCGACATCGACGCCGCCTCGCTGGTCCACGAGCTGCTCGACTCGGTGCCCGTCAATGCGCCGCCGAGCGAGGGCGATCGCCCGACCCAGCGCGCCTCTGCCTCAGCGACGGCCGAGTAGCGGCCGTGCTTCGACGGCTCCAGCTGGGGGTGCTGGCGCTGGCCCTGGTCATCGCTGCGCTCTCGACTGGCGCACCCTTCCTGTTCTTCCTCCTCTACCTGGCGATCGTCGTCGTTGGCGGCGCGTACCTGCTGGCCCGCTTCGGGCTGTCTGACCTGGAGGCCGGCTACGTGCTCGACCGGGCCCAGGCCGAGGTCGGCGAGCCGCTGCGGGTGACCTACACGCTGCGCAACCTGAGCCGCCTGCCCAAGCTGTGGCTGGAGGCGTACAACCCAAGCACGCTGCCGGTCGGCCTGCCCGGCCGTGCGCTGGCCCTCGGGCCGCGAGCGGAGAAATCGTGGGCCGCCCGCGTCCGGCTGACCCGCCGCGGGCAGTACCGGATCGACCCATTGACCCTCCGCACCGCAGATCCTTTCGGCTTCTTCGAGTCGTCGGCCACGGTCGGCACGCCGACCAGCCTGCTCGTCCATCCGCGGGTCGAGCCGATCCCTGGCTGGATGTTGCCGCCGGCCCAGATCGAAGGCTCGCATGCTCATCCGGTGCGCACGGCCCAGACGACGCCGCACGCGACGGGCATCCGGCCATACGAGCCGGGCGATTCGTACAACCGCATCCACTGGCGCACCTCGGCCCGGACCGGCGAGCTGCAGGTCAAGGAGTTCGACCTCGAGCAGACGGCTGACGTCTGGCTGTACCTCGACCTCGAGGGCACGGCCCATACCGGCAGCGGCGACGAGTCAACGATCGAGTATGGCGTGCGGGTCGCGGCAGCCATTGGCGCGCGGGCACTGATCGAGAACAGGAGCCTGGGCATCACCGCCGCCGGCGCGCGACCGGTCGTGCTCCAGCCGGACCGAGGCCGGCGCCAGTACCAGAAGATGCTCCATCTGCTGGCGGCGGTGCAGGCTGACGGTCGCCAGCCGCTGCTCGACGTGCTCGTCGAGTCGCTCGGCCGCCTGCGGCGCGGGATGACCGCGGTCGTGATCACACCCTCGACGGACAGCGCCTGGATCAAGCCGCTGAGCAGCCTGCGCGGCCGCGGCGTGGCGACGGTCGTGGTGCTGCTCGATGGGCCAGCGTTTGCCCGCCAGGCCGCCGGGTCGGTCACGGCGGAGGATGAGGACGCGCGCCTTCGGGCGCTGCGCGCCGTGCGCCACACCCTGGCCGAGCACGATCTGCCGACCACGCCCGTGCTGCCCGGCCGGCCACTGGCCAGCCAGCTGGTGACGAGCCGTCAGCTGCCGCAGGTGGTGAGCCGATGAGCCGCCTGCGCCCGGGGACCTTCGGCTCGGTGGGCGAGCCGCAGCCGTCGGTCGAGCCGGACGAGCAGGGTGGATCCGAGCGCTGGAGTTTGCCCGGCCTGCCGCCGGAAGGACTGTCGAGCGTGATCGCAGTGCTGGCCATGGCGGTCGTAGTCGGCTTCGCCGTCGACCAGGCGGCCTGGGTCGGCCAGATTCCCGGCTCGCGCGCCAACCAGACTGCGTTCCTGCCGCTGGCGATGCTGGTGGCGGCGATCGTCGGCGGGCTGCTCGGCCGGTCGCGAATGCCCGTGCTGCGCGCGCACCTGATCGGGGCCAGCGTTGGCGCGCTGTTCCTGCTCAACGCCGTCGCCGGCGCGATCTCACGCGCGCCGACGCTCGACGAGCGCCTGCGGGCGCTCAACGAGTCGGTCTCCATCTACGCCTGGGAATCGGTTGGCATGGGCATCCGCTCGAGCGAGACCTCCGTCTTCCTGCTGCTCACCGGCGCGCTGCTCTGGTCGGCCGCCCAGCTCGGCGCGTTCCATGTCTTCCGCCGCCGGCGGCCGATGCCGCTGATCGCGCTCGGTGCGACGGCGCTGCTGATCAACGTCTCGCTTACTACCCAGGACCAGTACATCCATCTGGTCGTCTTTGTCGCCGCCGCGCTGCTGCTCGTCATCCGGCTCAACCTGCTGAACGAGATCGACGGCTGGCGCGCGCGCCGGCTGATCGACGTGCCGCAGGCCGGCGAGCTGTTCCTTAGCCGCGGCGCGGCGTTCGTTGCGCTGGCCCTGGTTGCCTCGATCACGCTTGCCGCGACAGCCAGCTCGGCGCCGCTGGCCCGGGCGTGGCGCGACATGGACTCTGGGCTGCTCGAGTTTGGCTACGCGGTCAACCGCTGGCTGGGCGGGGTCAGCGGCGCGATCCGCGGCTCGACCAACCTCTTCGGCCCGACCCAGACGCTGCGCGACGTATGGGAGTCGTCGACCGAGCCGGTGTTCACCGCGCGCGTTGGCGACGATGGCAGCTACTACTGGCGTGGCGCGACCTACGACTCGTTCGACGGTCGCACCTGGCAGCAGCTCGATCCGCTGGCGACGATCGTCGGTGCCGGCCAGAACACCTTCGCCGGCAGCGCCGAGGAGCTGGCCGCCCTTTCCTCACGCCGCCAGCTGGCGGTCAGCGTGAGCTCGATCAGCCTCGGCGGCGACGTGATCGTCATACCAGAGAGCCCGCTCGTCGTCGATCGAACGGTGGAGCTCAAGACGCATCGCGGCGAAGGCGGCTTCATCGACCTCCGGCTCGTCGACGGCGTGCGCGAGGGGACGCAGTACAGCGCCATTGCCTACGTGCCGCAGACGAGCGGCGCGGACGCGATCACGGCCAACAAGCTGGCCGCTGCCGGCACCGACTACCCGGCCTGGGTCAGCCGCTACCTCGAGATACGGCCGGAATCGATCGGGCCGCGGACCTACGAGGAGGCGGGCGCCATCTTCGACGCGCTGCCCGCTGACAAGCGCAACCCGTATCACGTCGCGGAGGCCATCCAGAACTGGTTCTGGGCGGACGGCGGGTTCGAGTACACGACCAACGTCAGCGGCATCTGCGCGGGCGAGAACCTGGTCGACTGCTTCCTCGAGGACCGGCGCGGCTTCTGCGAGCGGTTTGCGACGGCGATGACGATGATGCTCCGCACCCAGGGCATCCCGGCCCGCTACGTCGTCGGCTACCTGCCCGGCCAGTCGCTGGGCGAGGGTGCGTGGCAGATCGACCGCTCCGCGTCTCACGCCTGGGTCGAGGTCTACTTCCCGGGCTACGGCTGGTATCGCTTCGACCCCACGCCGGGCAACACCGTCAATGGCCAGGCACCGACCGAGCTGCGTGAGGGCAACCCGGTGCCCGCGCCGCGTGGCTCGTTCCTGCCGCCGCTGCCGCCGGACCGCTTTCCCGACGAGACCTTCGAGGCGCCGCCTAGCATTGGCCCGATCGCCCCCGGCGCGACAGGCGGCGCCGGCTCGGACGGCGTCACTCAGGCGTTGCCGCTGGTCGTCCTGCTGCTCGCGGCGGTCACCCTCGTGATGCTGTACGCGACGCGCGTGCGGCGCCGCAGCAGCCCGCTGGAGGCCGGCCGGGCGTACGACGCGATGGCCCGCCTGGCGACACGCCTGGGCCACGGTCCACGTCCGACGCAGACCATCTACGAGTACACCGGCAGCCTGTCACAGCTCGTGCCGGCGGTGGCCGCCGACCTGCGCACGCTGGCCACGGCCAAGGTTGAGGCGACCTACGCCCGCCGGCCGCAGACTTGGGCGCTGGGCCACCGACTGGCGCTGGCCTACCGTCGAGTGCGGCTCAACCTGCTGCGCCTGCTCTTCCGCCGGCCGCGCTGGATGCGCGCCCCGACAGAGGCCCGCCGGCGCCACTCCTGAGATCGCTTGGCCGGTTCGTGCGTCTACAGCGCGCCGCGGCGGTCGCCGCGCGCCTCGGCAGCGGCCCGCTCCTCCTCGGCCAACGGCGCCAGGTGCTCTGACAGGTTGTGCGCGCGCAGCGTGGCAATGCCCAGGTTGAGCGCCACGACGCTGATCGCGGCCAGGTTGAAGGGGAACGACCAGAAGCGCTCGTAGGGCACCTCGAGCAGCGACATCAGGGCCAGCCGGAAGATGCCGTCGTGTGCCACGAGCACCGCCCAGGGCTCGGGCGGCCGCCCCTCGCGCGGCGCGGCCGACGGATAACCCGGCACCGGGTCGTGGCGCAGTGATGCACTGACCGTGGCTGCATCGCTGGCCGGTGCGGCGCTGCCGGCCGCGCTCGACAACGCTGACAGCAGCTCCGCCAGGCCCAGGCGTACGCGGCCCGCCGCCTCGAGCACCGCCTCGCCGCCGGGCGCGTGATGACGCGTTGGGTCGCGCCGCCACGCCGCCAGCTCGTCCGGCCAGCGGCCGCGAACCTCGGCCGCGGGCACGCCCTCCCACGCGCCCTGCGCGATCTCGGTGAAGCGCGGCGCCGCGATCAGCGGCGGCAGCGCCGGCTGGGCGGCGGCAATGGCACGGGCGGTGTCGGCGGCACGGCTCAGGGGTGAGTGCCACACGCCGGCCGGCGGCCCCAGCGGGATGGGCAGCGCCGTCCCAAGGTCGCGCTGCGCCAGGCGCTCGGCGACGAGGCCTGCCTGCCGCCGACCGAGAGTCGAGAGCGGCGCGTCCTGGCGGCCCTGGAAGCGGCCCTCGGCGACGTACGTCGATTCGCCGTGGCGGACCATGACCAGGCTGGCGGTCAGCTCAGCCGGGATGGCCAGGCGCTGCTGGTCGTGAGCGGCGCTCACTGGGCGAGGCGGATGAGCCAAAGGTCGAGCACCGCCTCGTGGCGGCGGATCTCGTCGGCGACGGCGTCAGGCACCTCTTCGTCAAGGGCCAGGATCATCAGCGCGTCGGCGCGCGGCGCGCTGCGGCCGAGATGCATGGCACTGATGTTGACGTCGGCCTGGCCGAGCATCAGCCCGATCCGGCCCATCGTGCCCGGGCGGTCCTGGTGGCGCGTGACAAGCATCCACGGGGCCATCGGCATGTCGACCCAGTAGTCGCCCAGGCGGACGATCCGCGGCTCGCCGCCTGAGACCGTGCCGGCGACCGTCGTCGCGCCGGAGATCGAGACGACCGACTGGTAGCGCGCGCTGTCGCTGGTCCGCCGCTCGACGAGCTGCAGGCCGCGCTCGTGCGCCAGCAGCGGCGCGTTGACCTGGTTGACCCGACCCTCGGTCGCCAGCTCGAGCAGGCCGGACAGCACGGCAGCAGCGATGGGCGCTGCTTCCAGCCCGCCCACGTCGCCCGCGAGCTCGAGCGTCAGTCCCTCGAGCGACGGCGCGAACTGAGCGTAGAGCATGCCCAGCGCACGGGCGAGCGGCAGGTATGGCGCCAGCTCGGCGGCGGTCTCGGCCGGCACCAGCGGCGCGTTGACCGCGTAGCGTGCCGGCCGGCCGGCGAGCACGTCGAGCACCTGCTGGACGGTCTCGAGAGCGACTCGTGCCTGCGCCTCCTCGGTCGAGGCGCCAAGGTGCGGGGTGAGGACGGTGTTGGGCGCGCGCAGGAGAGGCGAATCGGCGGGCGGCTCGTGCTCGAAGACGTCGATCGCGGCGCCGGCCAGGTGTCCGGCGGCGAGCGCGTCAGCCAGCGCCCGCTCATCGACCACACCGCCGCGGGCGACGTTGACCAGCACCGCCCCGGGCTTCATCGACGCCAGCTCGGCCGCGCCGATCAGTCCGCGCGTGGCGTGGGTCAGCGGCACGTGAAGGGTCAGCGCGTCGGCTTCGCGAAGCAGGTCGGCCAAGGGCAGCAGCCGGACGCCGTGCTGGGCGGCGGCCTCCTCGGTGACGTACGGGTCGTGCCCGAGAAGCTCCATCTCCATCGCCCGCGCGCGGTCGGCGATGGCCATCCCGATCCGGCCCAGGCCGACGATGCCCAGGCTGCGCCCGCGCAGCTCCTGGCCCATGAACCGGGCGCGCTTCCACTCACCGGCCCGGACCGAAGCGTCGGCCGCCGGCACGCGCCGGGCGAGTGCGTAGAGCAGCGCCAGCGTGTGCTCGGCCGCGGCGATGGTGTTCGCCGTCGGCGCGTTGACGACCGTCACGCCCGCGCGTGTCGCGGCGGCGAGGTCGATGTTGTCCGTGCCCACGCCGGCCCGGCCAACGACCAGCAGCCGATTGCCCGCGGCGAGCGCCTCGGCGTCGACCGTCACCTGGCTGCGCACCAGCAGCCCCTCGTATGCCGGCAGCGCGGCGAGAAGCTCGTCGCGCGAGAGGTCCGTTCGAACTTCTACCTCGTGGTGCTCGCGCAGCAGCGCCAGCCCGTCCTCGGCCAGCGGCTCGGCGACGAGGACCTTCACGCGCCGGCGCGAACCGCTCCGGCGCGGGCCGGCAGCTCGACCGTGGTCAGCACCTGCCCGATGATCTCGACCGCCTCCTCGACCTCGGTCGGCTGGACAGCGCCCAGGTGTCCGATGCGCATGATCTGGCCGGTCAGCTTGCCCTGGCCGCCGGCGACGACGAGCCCGCGCTCGCGCAGCGCGGCGTTGAACGACGGCCAGGCCAGGCCCTCGGGCAGCCAAGCGGCGGTGACCGTGTCGGACGCATGCTCGGGCTCGGCGAGCAGCTTGAAGCCGAGCCTGCGCAGGCCGCTGCGCGCGGCTTCGCCGCATGCGGCGTGGCGGGCGAAGATGCGCGGGTAACCCTCGCGCTCGAGCAGCTCGAGCGCGACATCGAGCTGGAAGAGCACGCTGACCGCCGGCGTCCAGGGCGTCTCGCCCTTCTCGGCGTACCTGCGCGCCTCGGCCAGGTCGAAGTAGTAGCGCGCCATGGTCGCTTGCTGCTCAGCCGCGCGAGCCCGCTCGGAGGTGGCGATCATGGCCAGCCCGGGCGGCACCATCCACGATTTCTGCGAGCCGGTAACCACCACGTCGAGGTCCCAGCCGTCAGTCTCGAAGGGCACTGCGCCGAGGCCGCTGATGGCGTCGACGATGATCAGCGTCTCGGGCGACGCCGCGCGCGCCGCCGCGGCCAGGCGCGCCAGCGGGTTGGTCACGCCGGTCGAGGTCTCGTTGTGAGTCAGCAGCACTGCTCGCGCAGCTGCGCCCTGCTCGGCCATCTCACCCAAGGCGGCCGCGACTGCCTCGGCTCCGGCGGCGCGGCCGGGCTCGACATCGAGCCGGCGCACGTCGGCGCCGTAGCGGCTGGCAATCGTGGCGAAGCGGTCCCCGAAGGCGCCGATGCTGACCGCCAGCACCGGGTCACCGGCGGACAGGTGATTGACCACCGCCGCCTCCATGCCGCCCGTCCCGGACGCGGTCAGGATGTGCATCTCGTTGCCCGTTGCGAAGGCCTGCTGCAGCCGGCCGGTGACGCGCGCGATGAGCTCGCGGAACTCGGGCCCGCGGTGGTTGATCATCTGGCGCGACCCGGCATCGCGGACCTGGTCGGGGAGGGGCGTAGGTCCGGGAATGCGAAGGTGGGTTCGATCGGTCACAGCGGCGAGCTCCCCTGGATGCGGACTGGCAGGCTGATGGTAGCCCGCCAGCCTTGCCGGCGGGCCGCCGGCCAGCCCACTTCGCTAGCGTGTCGCCATCCGCTTTGAGGACGACCGATGACTGATCTGCCCGCGCCCGGAGATTCCACCACCGCCAGCGATCTCAAGGAGGCCCAGCAGCGCGAACGCTGGCAGCTGCTGCGCAACCTGGACGCGCTGATGGAGGGACCGCTCGTCGCGCTTGCCTTCGCCTGGCTGGCCGTCCTGCTGCTCGAGCTCGTGGGCGGCACGGACGCGCGCCTCGACCTCGTGTTCTACGCCATAGATGCCGCCGGCCATGAAGGGGACGGTAAGTAGGACGTAGAGAACGCGGATCCCTTCACCGGAGTAGGCATCGAGTACGACGACGCCAAAGTACGCTATGCCAGCCAGTACCCACGCTGCGCCAGCTATTTGCATGCGGCGCGACTCGCTCACCCGCCGACGGATCACCAAACCGACTAGGACCGCAACGCCGGCCAGGACCGCGACGAGGCCGATCACCGCCCATCGGCCCAGCTCCAAGCTCAGTGCTCCTTCCGCCACACGTGTCGCCCGCGTCAGCTCTGACCAGGGAACCTCGGAGACGAGCAACCGCATCGGTATGTTAGGTCGTGAATCGGGAGCCAGTCTCGATATCGGTCCCATGGTTTCGTGTCGCTGGTGCCTAGCTCGTCGGATACTTCGCAGCGCGTCATCTGGACACGATGCGCCAAGCGTTCGTGTGCTTGCCGCGGGCTTGGGGTTGGGCCGGAGTTGGGGCAGTTCACCCCCGGTGAGATAACAACCACCGAACCAAGAGAGTGCGCTCAGCCGGCGCCGTTCGGTGGCCGTCCGCTCACCGCGCGCGAACAAGCGGCGATTGACGGCCCGATTCGAGCAGCAGCCAGGCCTGACCTTTGCCGTTAGGTCACCCCTGGTGAACAGCTCGACGACCAGCGTCTCGCAGCACACATCTGGAGTGAAGCTGGTAGGCGTCGCATACTCCGGCCATGCCCGCCCGCCGGCCGAAGTTCGAAGCCAAGCCTCAGTCGAGCATCCTCAGCGCCGGAGATGGCAGCACCGCGCACCAGCCTCTCGCGGCGCGCATGCGGCCGCGCTCGCTCGATGAGTTCGTCGGCCAGCAGCACCTGGTCGGCGAACGTGGTGCGCTGCGCCGGATGATCGACGCCGGACACCTCGCCTCGATGGTCCTGTGGGGCCCGCCCGGCTCGGGCAAGACGACTCTCGCCCGGCTGCTCGCCGAGGCGATCGACGCGCCATTCGTCACCCTGTCAGCTGTCGGCAGCGGCGTGGCCGACGTGCGCGCGCGGATGGCCGAGGCACGCGCCTGGATCGACCAGGGCGGCCGCTCGACGATCCTGTTCATCGACGAGATCCACCGCTTCAACAAGGCTCAGCAGGATGCTCTCCTGCCGCAGGTCGAGGAGGGCACGATCACGCTCATCGGGGCGACGACCGAGAATCCGTACTTCGAGGTCAACTCGGCGCTGTTGAGCCGGCTGCGCGTGTTCCGATTGGAGGCGCTGTCCGAGGAGGACCTGGCGGCGGTAGTCGACCGCGCGCTGGCCGAGTCCGAGCGTGGCCTGGGCGGCGCGGTCAGCCTCGACGCTGACGCGCGCGCGCACCTGCTCGACATCAGCGGCGGAGATGCGCGGGCGGCGCTCAACATCCTCGAGGCGGCGGCGGCGATGAGCGAGGCGCCGAGCCTGGAAGAGGTCGAGGCCGCGGCGCAGCAGCGCGTCCTCGCCTACGACCGCGCCGGTGACGGGCACTACGACACGGTCAGCGCGTTCATCAAGAGCTTGCGCGGCAACGACCCGGACGCGGCGCTGTACTGGCTGGCAACGATGATCGCCGCCGGCGAGGACCCGCGCTTCATCTGCCGACGGCTGATCATCAGTGCCTCGGAGGACGTGGGCAACGCCGATCCGCGCGCGCTCCAGGTGGCCGTCGCCGCGGCCCAGGCGCTGGAATGGGTCGGGCTGCCCGAGGCGCAATATGCGCTGGCCCAGGCGACGATCTTCGTCGCTGCCGCGCCGAAGTCGGACCGCTCGGGCGCGGCCTACTGGGCAGCGGTCGAGGACCTGGAGCGCCACGGCTCGCTGCCCGTGCCCGGCCACCTGCGCACGGCCGGCTGGCGCGAGAAGCGCGATTTCGGCCACGGCAAGGGCTACCGCAACCCGCACGATCACGCCGGCCACGACATCGAGCAGCAGTACCTGCCGGACAAGCTCGCCGGCCGGCGCTACTACGAGCCGGCGGATGAGGGCTATGAGAAGCTGATCGCCGAGCGAATGGCAGCCCGGAACGAAACCCGCGCGCGAGGAAGCCGCTCGAGCGGCTAGTAGAAGTCGAGCGGGATGATCTGCAGGACGACGATCAGCAGCCAGGCGGCGATCATCAGCCCGACCAGCACGGTCGAGACGATCGCGATCCGGCGCAGGTCCTGGCCGACGTAGACGTACTCGGTCGCGGCGCGGGCCGCGAGCACGCTGCCAGGCTTGGCCCGGACGCGGTGCTGGGCTGATCGGACTGGCTCGCGGTGCTCGACCACGGCCTGCTGCTCGACTGCCGCCTCGGCCAGCTGCGGCGCGACCTCGAGCGGCGCCGGACGCTCGGGCGGGACCTCCACCGGCGGTGTGGCGGCGCGGGCCGGCCGGGCGCCAGCGGGGCGGCTGCTCGGCGGGCGGGCGCCGGGTCGGCGGTGGGCGCGGGCGGACCCGCGCATGCGCTTGCTCATCGGGCCGCAGTCTAGCAGTCACCTTAGAATGCCTTGGCGCCAACCAGCCGCAGGAGAACCGATGCCACAGGATCTCGTCGCCATCCTCGCCGTCAGCGCCCTCGGCCTGTCCGCGCTCGCGCTGCTCATGACGGTTGTGCTGTTGATGCGCATTCGGCGAGTTGGCAGGAGCGGCGCCGGCGTCTCGGGCGCATCGGACCTGTCGCTGGAGGCGACGGTCGTCGCCGAGCTCGAGCGGATCGCCTCGCTGGAGTCACGCCTCGCGGCGCTCGATGATCGGGCACGCGGCGCCGTCCAGCGGGTCGGCGTAGTCCGGTACAACCCGTTCGAGGACACCGGCTCGAACCAGAGCTTCGCCCTGGCGATGCTCGACGACCGGGCCAACGGCGTCGTCATCTCCAGCCTGCACTCGCGCCAGTCGACGCGCATCTACCTCAAGCCGATCAGCGCCGGCCGCAGCGAGACGGCGCTGTCTGACGAGGAGGCCGAGGCACTTCGTCGCGCCGGCACAGGCTGAGCTGCGACCTTCTCACCGAGCCGTGCCACTGAAGCTGGCACGCATAGGGGCGACCGTTGCGCCATGGATCGCCCGACCGTCCGGCTTGATGCCCCGCTCAGGCCAGTTGCCACCACCGCCGAGCCGCCGGTTTCACTGCCCGTGGTCGGTGCCCTGCTGCGCGGGCTCAACCGTGAGCAGCGGCGTGCGGTAACGCACCGTGAGGGCCCGCAGGTCGTCATCGCCGGCCCGGGCACGGGCAAGACAGAGGTCGTCACCCGGCGCGTCGCCTGGCTGATCGAGACTCGTCGCGCGCGGCCGCGCGAGATCCTGGCGCTGACGTTCACTGATGCGGCCGCGGAGGAGATGCAGGCCCGCGTCGACGAGCTGGTGCCGTACGGGCGTGCGGACGCCGCGATTCACACCTTCCACGCCCTCGGCGATCGGCTGCTGCGCGAGCACGCGTTCGAGCTCGGCCTGCCCGGCGATGTGCGACTGCTCAGCCGGAGCGAGGCGATTCTGCTGCTGCGTGAGCACACCTTCGAGCTGGGCCTCGAGCGGTACATGCCACTGGGTGACCCGACCCGCTTCCTCGCGGCACTTGTCGACCTGTTCATGCGCGCCAAGGACGAGGGCATCACGCCAGAGGCATACCTCGCGCACGCGCGCGAGCTCGGGCGGCGCGCGACTGCCGATGCCACTGACTCAGAGCTGCTGGCAGATCTTGCCAGCGCACGGGCAGAGGTCGCGACCGCGTTCGCGGCCTACCAGCGGCTGATGTCGGCGCGTGGCCTGATCGACCACGGCGACCAGATCGGCCTGGCTCTGCGGCTGCTGCGCGAGCGGCCGGCCGTGCGCGAGCAGGTCGTCGGTCGGTATCGCTACTTCCTCGTCGACGAGTTCCAGGACACCAATCCGGCGCAGCTGGAGCTGGTCTTCGCGCTCACCGGCCCGAGCGGCAACGTTACCGTCGTGGGTGACCCGGACCAGGCGATCTACACTTTCCGCGGGGCGGCGGTGAGCAACATCCGGCGTTTCGTGGCTGCGCACCGGGACGTGCGCTGCGTCGTGCTGCGACGCAACTATCGTTCCCGGCAGCCTGTGCTGGCGGCGGCGCAACGGCTGATCGAGCACAACGGCCCCGCGCGGTTGCCGCTCGAGGCCACCATCGTGGGCCCCATTGCCAACCGCCGATCCCGGAGCGCCGCGCCAGTCCGGCGGATGAGCTTCGCCTCGCCGGAAGACGAGGCAGACGGCGTCGCAGCGCGTATCGCGGCGCGGGTCGCCGCCGGCGAGCGGCCGCGCGAATTCGCCGTCCTGGTCCGGACGAACGGCGAGACAGGGCAGATGCTGCGCAGCCTGCACGCGCTCGGCGTACCGGCCCGCGGTGCGTCGCCCAGCCGGTTGCTCGACCAGCCTGACGTTCGCGCGCTGCTGGCCTACCTGCGCGTGATCGCAGACCCCGACGACAGCCCGGAGCTCTACCTGGTTGCCACGGGCGAGCCATATCGTGCCGCGCAGGCGGATCTGGCCATCCTCGGACGGCAGGCCCGCCGACGGCAGCAGAGCCTGTGGCAGGCGATGGTCGATGTGGTGGAGCAGCGGCTGCCGGACAGGCTGTCGGCTGACGGGCAGCGCTCAATCGAGCGGCTGGTCGCGGACGTGCGCCACGGGCTAGCCCAAGCCGGCCAGCGGACCAGCGGTGAGGTGCTGTACGACCACATGCGGCGCAGCGGCCAGCTGGCCCGCCTCGCCGCTGCCGACCAGCAGGGTCGTGGCGCCATCGTGCTGCGCAGCGTGGCCCGCTTCTTCCAGCTGGTGCGCAGCCGAGCGAGCCTCCTCTCGGAGGATCGGGTGGCGCTTCTGGTGCCGCACCTGGCGATTCTTGCCGAAGCCGGCGCCGACGAGCGCGATGCCGGGCCGCTCGATGACGACGTCGTGTCGGTGTTGACGGTCCATCGGGCAAAGGGCCTGGAGTTCCGCGTCGTCTACCTGTGCGGGCTCGTCGAAGGCCGATTCCCGGCGCATGGCCGGCCGCCCGTCCTGACCCTGCCGCAGGAGCTGCTCGCGCTACGCGATGGCATTGACGACGAGGATTCGCTGGCCGAGGAGCGTCGGCTGGCCTACGTGGCCATGACCCGCGCCCGCGACGAGCTGTGGCTCAGCCACCATCTGGCTGGACCGGCAGGCCGCGGACGCCGCCGATCGTCACCCTTCCTGGCCGAGGCGATCGATGCGCCGTCAGCGGCAGCTGAGGCTGCCGCTGACGTCCTGGCAGGCATCGTCCCGGCACCTCTACCGGCTACGTCGCGACCCCCCCCGCCGCCAGCCGCGGACCAGCCGCTAGCCTTGAGCTACTCGCAGCTGGACGACTATCTTTCGTGCCCCGAGCGCTACCGGCTGCGCTACGTCGTCGGCGTGCCGACACCAGCTCACCACGCGCTGGCCTACGGCAGCGCGATGCACCACGCGGTGGCCGCCTTCCACCTGCGTCGGGCCGCCGGCGTGGCGATGAGCGAGGAGGAGCTGCTGACAGCCTTCCGGCGCGCCTGGTCACCAGAGGGCTACCTGTCACGTGAGCACGAGGAGGCGCGCTTCGCCGCCGGCTGCGCTGCGCTGCGCCGCTTCCGCGCCCAGCAGCTGGCGAGCGAGCCCACGACGGTCGCCATCGAGCGGCCCTTCAGCTTCGCCATCGGCCGGGATGTCGTGCGCGGCCGCATGGACCGCGTCGACCGGACTGATCAGGGCACGGTGATCGTCGACTACAAGTCGTCGGACGTGCCGGAGCAAGCAAAGGCGGATGCGCGCGCCCGTGACTCGCTCCAGCTGCAGATCTACGCGCTGGCCCACCAGGCCGAGACCGGCGAGCTGCCGAAAGAGGTCCAGCTGCACTTCCTCGACAGTGCGACAGTCGGTCACGCGTCGCCGGACGCGGCGCGACTGGCCAAGGCGCGCGACAAGATTGCAGCCGCCGCCAGCGGCATCCGTAGTGGCGCGTTCGGCGCCAAGCCGAACCCGGTCGCCTGCGGCTATTGCCCGTTCCGAGACATCTGTGCCTCGAGCGCCGCCTGAGCGGCCGGCGCGCAGCTCTGGCTAGCCGGCGACTGCCGAAGGCTCGTCGCGTCGCAGCAGGATGCCCAGGTAAGCCTTCCACGGTCCAACATCGGCGTCGTGGCTGGCGGCTATGGCAGCGAACACCTGCCCGAGATGGTCAAGGTCGTGCACCGCCCAGGTGGCGAGCAGGTTGTGCAACGTCACCTCGCCCAGTGACGGATGGAGGCCGCGCCGCCCCAGGTCAGAGTCGACGACCAGGGCATCGAAGCGGGCAAGGTTGGCCGCGCGCAGCTCTGAGAAGCGGTCGATCAGCTCATCCAAGGAGGTCTCGGCGTCGCGCTGCTCGTGAGCGAAGCGGTCGAAGCGATCGAAGGGCAGTGACGTGCCGTGGTCCATGATCCGCTGCGTCCGCTCGAGCCAGTCGGTCAGCTCGCCCGTCACCAGGTGGCCCACGACGTCGCGCGGTGTCCAGCCCTTGTCCGCGACGTCGGGCGTGCCGGTCCAGCTGTCGGGCAGGCCCTTGAGCAGCGCGTCGACGACAGCCGGCGTGCGGCGCAGCAGGTCGGTGTACTCGGCGATTGGTCGGTCCATGGCGTCGATCGTACCGCGGCCGAGGAAGCCGGCGAGTCTCGACGCGCAGGCCATTGGCCGGCTATACTTTGGATCATGACACTGATCCGGATTGCGTCCGTTGAGGCTCCACTGAACCGGCCGGCGCTGCTCGGCCCGGCGGTCGGCCTGGTGCGGCGAGCGCTCGCCGTCGGACTGCTGCGCGACCGCGAGCTGGTCGAGCGGCTGGACATGGAGCTGCTGCGCGGCATCGCGCGCGAGGCATCGCTGGCGGGTATCGGCCAGGACGCCGCGATCGAGCTCCTCGAACGGCCCGGTCCGGCACGGCTGGGGCGGGCCATCGGCCGCCTGGGCGAGGCGCTGGCGGAGTCGCCTCTGCCCGAGCGCGAGCTGGCGCAGCTGGCTGACGTGCTGGACCTGGACGACCTCGGCGAGCTGGTCGGGGCTTCCCCCGTCAGCCTGCGCCGCTACGCCGCCGGAACGCGCGCTGTGCCTGACGCGATCGCAGGCCGCATCCACTGGCTGGCGCTGGTGACCGCGGACCTGGCCGGCGCGTACAACCGGCTCGGCATCCGGCGCTGGTTCGACCGCCCGCGCAGCCAGCTCGATGGCCGCTCGCCGCGCCAGCTGCTTGGCCGTGACTGGCACGCCGACCAGCCGCGTGTCGAGCGGGTCCGCCAGCTGGCGGCCGCGTTGGCCGGCCCGGGCAGCGCCGGCTGAGAGACGCGGCTGATGATCGTCTTCCGCCACACGGACCCGCGCTTCCCGTTCCTCTGGGAGTCTGAGAACCAGCCGCCCGCGCGATGGCACGGCAAGGGTGAGGGGCCGACCCACTACTTCTCGACGACCGCCGATGCGGCCTGGGCTGAGCTCCTGCGCCACGAAGAGATCACCGATCCGGCTGATCTCGCCGGAATCGATCGGTCACTGTGGGCGGTGGAGCTCCCCGCAGCACCCCCGCGGCGCCCGCGCCTCGACGCGCTGACGCTGACCGGTGGCCCGGAGACATACCCTGCGTGCCGGGTCGAGGCGCGGCGTCTACGCGAGGCCGGCGCGCCGGGCCTCATTGCGCCGTCAGCCGCCGTCCACCCGGCAACGGGCTCCGGCTGGCGGGCGGACCGTGGCCTGAGACCCGGCCGGCGCCGCCCGGAGTCGGTGATCGTGCTCTTTGGCCGCAGGCCGGACCTGGTCGGCTGGGCGGCGTGCCACGAAGGCCGGCCGAGGCCGGACCTGCTGCCGCGCGTCCGCCACCTCGCCCGAGAGCAGTCGTGAACAGCCGCGATCGGCAGGTCAACGCGGGGCTGCTGGTAGCGGCCGCCGTGACGTGGGCGGCGCTCGTCTATGTGCTTGTCACGCTCAGCCCAGTCGGCAACGCGGCGGTGCTGCTGGCCGGGGCCCTGCTGATGGGCATGGCGGTGGCCCTGACGCTGGTGCCGCTGCTGTGGCTGGCCGGCTTCGCGCGCAACCGCAGCATCGCCTACCGCGGCGACTGGTGGCGCGCGGCACGGCGCGGCCTGCTCGCCGGCTTCGTTGTTGCGCTGTTCGTGCTGCTGCGCGGCCAGGATGAGCTCAGCCTGCCGCTGGCGGTCTTCATCCTGGCCATGGCCGCCCTGGCCGAGGTGACGCTGACGCTGCGCCGCTGAGCGAGGTGACAGCCGCGAAGGGGCGGCGTAGCATTGGAGTCGGCTCGCCCTGCTGGACCGCGACACGGAACCGGCGGCAGCTCGCCCAAGGTCCACCGATGACCCACGAGCCTTCTGTCCCCGACTACGCGCGCCAGAACGGCTGGGATCGCGAGTACCCGGTCTACGAGCCACCCGAGATCCCCAACTACGTCGGCGCGGTCACCTTCTGCAAGCGGCCGCTGGTCGAGGATGCCCAGGCGCTGGCCGCACGTCAGCCTGACGTGGCGGTGCTCGGCGCGCCATTCGACGACGCCGTCAGCTACCGGCCGGGCGCCCGCTTCGGCCCGCGCGCCATCCGCCAGGCGACCTACACACAGGGCGGCCACTCGCTGCAGCTGGGAATCCAGCCGTTCAAGCATCTCGATGTTGTCGATGCGGGCGACGCCAACGTCGTGCCGGCGGCGCTCGAGCGCGGCCACGCGATGATCTTTCGCAAGGTGCTCGAGGTCGCGGGCTCCGGCGCAGTGCCGATCATCCTCGGCGGCGATCACTCGATCACCTGGCCCTCGGCCAGCGCCGTGGCGCAGGTCCGCGCGCCGGGCAACATCGGCATCGTCCATTTCGACGCCCACGCGGATACGGCCAACGAGGACTGGGGCGTGCTCGCCGGCCATGGCACGCCCATGCGCCGGCTGATCGAATCGGGCGCGGTGAAGGGCCGCAACTTCGTCCAGGTCGGGCTGCGCGGCTACTGGCCGCCGCCAGACGTGATGGCCTGGATGAAGGAGCAGGGCATGCGCTGGCACCTGATGCGCGAAATCGAGGAGCGCGGCGCCGAGGCGGTGATCGACGACGCGATCAACGAGGCGCTGGACGGGCCGGATGCCATCTACCTGTCGATCGACATCGACGTGCTCGACCCGGGCAACGCCCCCGGCACCGGCACCCCCGAGCCTGGCGGCCTGATCACCCGCGAGCTGCTGCGCGCCGTGCGCCAGATCGTGGGCAAGGTACGCCTGGCGGCGATGGACATCGTCGAGGTCTCGCCGCCCTACGACCACGCCGAGGTGACCGCCATGGCCGCTCACCGCTGCGCGCTCGAGGCGATCAGCGCGCTGGCGGTCAAGAAGCGGGACGGCGAGCCTGTCCGCTTCGAGCGCCAGGCTGTCGTGGTGCCTGCCACGGGCCCGCACGTCCACGCCTCAGGCGCCGGCGGCTGAGCGGCGCGACCACAGACGAGGGAGAAGCTCATGCCAGATATGACCGTCAGCCTGCCCGACACCCCGCCCGCCGAGCCGCACGCCGACGCCAAGGCGCGGCTGGCCAGGGCCGTCCAAGAGGCGAGCGGCGAGATCTTGGACCTCTCGCAGCGCATTCACGCGAACCCGGAGCCGGCATTCGAGGAACGCCAGGCAGCGGCGTGGGTGGCCGAGGCCATCGCCCGCCACGGCTTCAAGGTCGAGCACCCGGCGGGCAGCCTGGCGACGGCAGTCCGCGGCTGGCTGGCTGGCGGGCGCGGCAGCGACGGGCCACGGATCGCCATCCTGGCCGAATACGACGCGCTGCCCGGCCTCGGTCACGGCTGCGGCCACAACACCATGGCCGCCAGCGGAGTCGGAGCGGCGATCGCGCTGGCCCGGCTTGCGCCGGAGATCGCGGGTGAGATCGTGTTCCTGGGCACGCCCGCCGAGGAGCGCGGCTCGGGCAAGCAGTTCATGCTCGACGACGGGATATTCGAGGGCATCGACGCGGCGCTGCTGTTCCACCCATCGGACGTCGACTCGGCGACGTGCGCGCTGCTGGCGAGCGTCGATGTCGAGGTCACCTTCAAGGGCCTGCAGGCGCACGCGGCGGGCGATCCGTGGCAGGGCAAGAACGCGCTCGACGCGCTGATCACGCTGTTCAGCTCCGTCGGCCTGTGGCGCCAGCAGTTGAAGCCCAGCGCCCGCGTCCACGGGATCATCCTCGAGGGCGGGACGGCGGCCAACATCATCCCGGACCGGACGCGCGCCCGGTTCATGGTGCGCAGCGACAACCAGGCCGACTTCGAGAAGATGAAGGCGCGCTTTGCGCGGCTGGTCGAGGCGGCGGCCATGGCCGCCGACTGCGAGGGCGAGGCCGTGTTCTCAGGCGGCTCGGACACGATGAAGGACAACGTCACGCTGCGCGACCGCTGGCTGGCCAACGCGGCCGCGTACCGCGTGCCGGAGGTGCCCTTCGACTACGGCCGGATGGGCTCCTCGGACATGGGCAACGTGAGCCAGCGGCTGCCTACGATCCATCCGCAGCTGGCGATCTGCGACGAAGGCGTGGCCGGCCACTCGACCGAGTTCCGCGACGCGGCAGCCACCCCGCGTGCCGACTACGCGACGCTGCTGGCGGCGACACTCGTCGCCCAGACTGCCTACGACCTGTTCGCCGATCCGTCGCTCGTCGAGGCGGCGTGGCGTGAGTTCCGTGGCGGCTGAGGTCCGCGACGAGGGAGCCGGCGACGACCGCCGCGCGGCGAGGGAGCTCGCCCGCTACTACGACCTGGACATGGCCGACGAGGCGGCCGACGTGGATCTGTACCTCGCCCTTGCCCGCGCTGCCGACGGGCCCATCCTCGAGCTGGCCGCGGGCAGCGGCCGGATCTGCGTGCCGCTCGCTCTTGCCGGCCACGAGGTCGTGGGCGTCGACCGGGACAGTGAGATGCTTGCCCGCGCCCGCCAGGCATGGGCGGGAGGCAGCGGTGCTGGCGCGCTCGAGCTGGTCGAGGCGGACATCACGGTGCTCGATCTCGGGCGCCGGTTCGGGCTTGTAATCCTGGGGCTCAATAGCCTGCTGATGCTTTCCGGCCGCGACGCCCAGCTGGCGGCGCTGCGGACGATGGCCGCGCACCTGGCCCCGGCGGGCCGAGCCGTGATCGACGTGCTGCTGCCCACGCCGGAGGACTTGGCGCTATACGACGGCCGCATCGAGCTGGCCTGGCAGCGCATCGACGACCAGGCCGGCGAGCAGGTGGCGAAGCTGTGGTCAGCGCGCTACGAGCCGGCGGCGATGGTCGCGCGCGTGACGACCCACTACGAGGCCTGGCCAGCTGCCGGTGGCCCGCTGCGCCGGCTAAGCCGGACCGATGACCTGCACCTGCTCAGTGGACACGAGCTGCTCGCGCTGGCCGAGCGCGCGGGCCTGAGCGCTGTCAGTGTGGCGGGGGACCATGAGATGGGCCCGTTTGGCCCCGATAGCTCACGGATCGTGCTCGTAAGCGGCTTGCTATAGTCGGCCGAGTGTCAGCTCCCACCCGACAGAGCAACCAGATACGGCTGCTCCTCGTGGAGGACGTGGCGCAGGTCGGCCAGTTCGTCCGGGGCCTGCTCGACGCCCAGTCCCAGATCAAGCTCCTCGACACGATCAGCGACGGCACGCTGGTCGTCGACCAGGTGCGCGAGCTGCACCCCGACGTGATCGTCGTCGACGCCCTGCTGCGCGGCAAGATGGACGGCCTGCAGGTCGCCGAGGCGATCCGCCTGGCCGGCTTCGAGGTCCCGATCCTGTGCTTGACCGTGCCCCAGAAGCCGGTCGCAGTGGGCGAGGGGATGGGCCTCGCGCGCGTGCTGTCGATGCCCTTCTCGGGCTATGACTTCATCAACATGGTCAAGCAGCTATACGAGCAGCACCAGCAGCTGGCCCCGAGCGCTATGTCGCGCATCTACGCCGTCTTCGGCGCCAAGGGCGGCGTGGGCACCACGACGCTCGCCTACAACATTGGTGCCGCCATCGCCTCGGCCGGCGTCCAGAGCGTGGCCCTGGTCGACGGCAGCGTCCAGTTCGCCGACGTGCGCGCCCTGCTGCGCGCTGACGAGGCCGTGCCGTCGATCGTCCAGCTGCCGACGAGCAAGCTCCTGCAGGCTGACCTGGCCGAGGTCGCGTGGCGCGACCGCTCGGGGATGGACGTCTTCTTCGCCCCGCCGCGGCCGGAGATGGCCGAGATGATCACCGCGCCTGACATGGCCAAGCTGCTCGGGCTGATGCGCCGGGTCTACAACGTCGTCATCGTTGACACCGCGACCAGCCTGGGCGACGTCAACCTGGCGCTGCTCGACTCAGCCGACCAGATCCTTGTCGTCCTGGCCTACGAGGAGGCGACGCTGCGCCAGTCGCAGCAGATGATCGCGACCTTCGCCAAGATCGGCTACCCGGCCGAGAAACTGCTCTACCTGCTCAACCGCAGCGATGCCAGCGGCGGCTTGCGGCCGGAGGCGGTCGATGCCCTGCTCGGCCGGCCGGCCGACTTCGCGGTCGTCAGCGACGGGCCGCTCGTGCTGGCCGCGAACAACCGCGGCGAGCCGTTCGTGCTGACCACGCCCGCGGCCCAGATCAGCCGCGACGTGGCGCAGGTGGCGGCCGCACTCAGCTCGCCCACACCGCTCGTGGCGTCACGCTGATGGCCGACTCGCGGCCGATCGGCCTCTTCGACTCGGGCGTGGGCGGCCTGACCGTGCTGCGCGAGGTCGTCCGCCGCCTACCCGCCGAGTCGACGCTCTACCTCGGCGACAATGCTCGGGCGCCGTACGGTCCGCGCTCCGACGATGAGGTACGGCGCTTCTCCACCGAGTGCCTGGACGAGCTCGCGGCGCGCGACGTCAAGGCGATCGTCGTCGCCTGCAACACCTCGAGCGCGATCGCGCTCAACGACCTGCGGCTGCGCTACAGCGTGCCCATCCTGGGCGTCGTCCGGCCCGGCGCGACGGCGGCGGCGCTGGCCACCCGCACGCGCCGGGTGGGCGTCATCGCGACCGCTGCGACGGTTCGCTCGCGAGCGTATTTCCAGGCGATCAAGGACGAGGATCCGTTCATCGACGTGGTCGAGCTCGCGACGCCGGAGCTGGTGCCACTCGTCGAGGCCGGCCGGCTGGAGGGACCCGAGGTCGAGGGGGTCGTCGCGCGGTCGATCGCCCCGCTGCGCGATTCGGCGGCGCCGCCCGACACGCTGCTCCTCGGCTGCACCCATTACCCGCTGCTGGCGCCGCTGATCGAGCGGCTGATGGGCGCTGACATTGCCGTCATCGATTCGGCGCGCTCGGCGGCCAGCGCGCTGGCCCACCTGCTCGAGGTCCACGGCCTCGCCGCGCCGGATGGCGGCGCGGGCCCCAACGGGGCGCGGCCGGCGAGTCACCTCCAGCTCACGACCGGCGACGTTGCGGCCTTCCGGCGCATAGCCGAGCGGCTCTTCGGCGAGGTCTTTCCGGCCATCGAGCGGGTCGCCATCGCGAGCGCCGCGTGAGCGCCAGCGGAGCGGCCCGGACCCGTCGCGCCGGGCCGGCACGTCGTCGACGCAAGATCGACGAACGCGCCATCGGCCTGGGAGTTGCCCTCGGCGCGGCCGGCGTCGCGGTCGCCTCGCGCTACCTCGCCCGGCGGGCGCACCTTGCTGCACAGGGCGGGCTGGTCGACTGGCGCCGCGCGGAGCGGATCGCGGTCAACCGCCTGGCGCGCACCCCCGGCGTCTTGCCGGCGCACGAGCTCGAAGCCGCGGCGGCCGACTACGCGCGCGCAATGGGCCTCGTCGTGCCGCTGCTCGAGGAGCGGCTCGGCCTGGCGCTGCCGGGCGTCGTCGAGCGCCACGCCGTCGTCAGCCGGCAGGGCTGGGCGCGGGCCAACCTGTCGACTTTCCGCCACATCATCGATCGGCTCGAGTCTCACCTTGTGGTGTCATCGACCGACCGAGGCCTGGCATCGGGCGTGGCCAAGCTCGCCAACCGCTTCGTGACCACGCAGCAGGTCGGCTTCCTGCTCGGCTTCCTGGGCACGCGCGTGCTGGGCCAGTACGACATCGCGCTGCTGTCTGCCGAGGCCAAGCCCGGTCGACTGCTCTTCGTCGACGAGAACATCCGCGCCACGGCGGCCGCGCTCGACGTGCCGCTGGCCGACTTCCGGACGTGGATCTGCCTGCACGAAGCGACGCACGCCTTCGAGTTCGAGGCCAACGACTGGCTGCGGCCGTACCTCGCCGACCGGATGGAAGCACAGCTCACCGGGCTGCTCGACCAGGCGCGCTCGATCCAGGCCGACGGCGTCCTGTCGCTCCTGCGCCGGCTGCGCACGGCTGAGCACCCGCTCGAGACGTTCCTCGGACCGGAGCAGCGCACGCTGTTCCGAGAGACGCAGCTGGTGATGAGCCTGCTCGAAGGCTTCAGCGACTGGGTCATGGACGAGGCCGGCGCGCAGGTGCTGCCCAACGTGGCCGTGATCCGGCAGCGTTTCGAAGCTCGGCGCAACGCCCGCCGACAGGGCATCGAGCGGATCATCAGCCGATTGATCGGGCTCGACCTCAAGCTCGAGCAGTACCGCCGCGGCGAGCGCTTCGTCGCCGGCGTGGCCGCCGCCGGCGGGCGCGAGGCAGTAGCCGCGCTGTGGCAGGGCCCTTGGTCACTGCCCAGCGAAGATGAGATGGCCGAGCCCAGGCGCTGGGTCGAGCGCGTCGCGCCGCACACACTGGCCGCCCGCGCGTGACTGCCAGGGCCGCCCCTTCGACGGCCGGACCCGGATCGGGGTCAGGTGGCGCGCCGGCGGCGATCGCCCTGTCGCCGATCCTTTCGGCGCGCTACCGCCAGGCGGACCTGGAGCGGATAGCCGCCGCGGCTCCGGGCAGCCGGCTGGTCAACGTCTCGCTCGAGGGCCTGGCGGATGGCGAGCTGGCCGATGTCGAGGTGCTGCTGCGCGGGCCGATGCCGGCGCGGGTATTCGACCGCCTGATCGCCCGCTGCCCGAAGCTGAAGTGGGTCCACTCGGCAACCGCCGGCGTCGAGCGCGTGCTGACACCGGCCGCGTTGGAGCGCGGGCTCTCGATCACCAACGCCCGGGGCGTTTTCTCTGACCCGATCGCCGAGTACGTGATGATGGCCATCCTGGCCGTCTCGCGCCGCCTGCCCGAGCAGCTGGAGCTGCAACGCGAGCGGACATGGCAGCCGCTCGAGGGCACCGAGCTGCGCGACGTGACCGTGGGCATCGTCGGGCTGGGCTCGATTGGCCGGCGGGTGGCCGAGCTCGCGCGGGCGTTCGGGGCGGGCGTGGTGGCCACACGCCGGGGCGCCGACGCTGCCGGCGACGGCGCGGACGGTATCGAGATGCTCCCCGCCGGCGGCTTGGACGAGCTGCTCGGACGCAGCAGCTTCGTCGTCCTGGCCCTCCCGCTGACGCGCGAGACGGAGGAGATGTTCGACGAGCGCCTGCTCAGCCGGTTCCGGCAGGGGGCCTGGCTGATCAACGTTGCCCGCGCCCGGCTCGTCGACGAGCGGGCGCTGCTGCGCGCGCTGCGCGAGGGCCCCTTGGGAGGCGCGGTGCTGGACACGTTCGTCGACGAGCCGCTGCCCTCGAGCTCGCCGTTCTACGACCTGTCCAACGTCATCGTCACACCGCACACCGCCTGGTCGAGTGGCCGCTCGCTCGACCGCAGCATCGAGCTGTTCTGCGACAACCTCGGGCGCTTCCGGCGGGGCGAGACGCTGCTCAACCTCGTGGACCCGGCGGCGGGGTACTGACCGGAACGTGCAGATCGCGATCGTCGGGCTAGCCCGCTCGGGCAAGACGACCGTCTTCAACACCCTGACCCGCGGCGAGGCCGAGACCGGCGGCTACGGCGGCATGACCGTCAACGTCGGCGTGGTCAAGGTGCCCGACGAGCGGCTGAGCCGCCTGACCGAGCTGTTCCGGCCAAAGCGCGAGGTGGCGGCGGACGTGACCTACGCTGACCTGCCGGCGCCGCCGACCAGCGCCGACGGCACGACCCCGGCTGAGATCCCGGCCGACCAGCTGGCCCGCCTGCGTAACGCCGACGCGCTGTTGCACGTCGTGCGCGCCTTCGACGATCCGGCCGTGCCACATCCCGAGGGCAGCGTTGACGCCCAGCGCGACCTGGAGCGGTTGGACCTGGAGTTCATCCTGGCCGACCTGGCGGTCGTGGAGCGACGGATCGAGAAGCTCTCGACCAGCGGCCGCCACGGCACGGCCGCCGAACGCGAGTCCAACGAGCTCGAGCTCGAGCTGCTCGGCCGGCTCGCGCCACCCCTGCGCGAGGGCCGGCCCATCCGCGACCTCGAGCTGACCGGGGACGAGGCCAGGCGCCTACGTGGCTTTCGCTTCCTGACCGAGAAGCCCGTGCTGGTGCTGCTCAACCTTAGCGAATCCGACATACCGCACGCCGCCGACATGGCCACTGCGCTGGCCGCGGCATATGACCATCGGCACTCACGGGTCGAGGCATTGTCGGCGCGCATCGAGATGGAGATCGGCCAGCTCGACGCGGACGAGGCGGAGGTCTTCCGCGCCGACCTGGGCCTGGCCGAATCGAGCCTCGAGCGCGTGATCAGGCTCTCGTACGAGCTGCTCGGGCTGATCTCGTTCTTCACTGTCGGACCTGACGAGACACGCGCCTGGACCATCCCCGCCGGCTCGACGGCCGTCGATGCGGCGGCCGCGATTCACACGGATCTCGCGCGCGGCTTCATCCGCGCCGAGGTGATCGGCTGGCAGGAGCTGCTCGAGCTCGGCTCGATGGCCGAGGCAAAGAGGAAGGGCCGGCTGCGCTCAGAGGGCCGGACCTACCTCGTCCAGGACGGCGACTGCGTGGAGGTGCTCCATTCGAGCTGAGCCGCGAAATGCCGCGGTTCAGCCCTCACGGTAGGGCCGATCCTCCGGCTCCACCTCGATCAGCATCGAGCGGAAGTCCTCCTCCTCGGTCGGCATCGCCGCGGCGCGCTCGTCGGTCGGGACGGCCTGGGTCTCGCCTTCCTCGGCCGAGATGCGGACCGCGGCGCGCAGGTTCGCCTCCACCTGCACGAAGCCATGGCGCCGCTCCAGGTCGGCGGCGACGCCTTCGATCAGCGAGTCGTCCTCGAAGCTCTTGAGCACCTCGACACGCGACTCGAGCACCATCTGCAGGAACTCCTGCTCGTCATACTCGGCGTCGTGCGCGAGCAGGACGTTGGCGAAGATCTCATCGTCCGACTCGGAAAGCTCGTAGAAGTACACGATCCGAGTATAGGCAGCGCCGCGGCGCCGACCGTGCTTGTCGTCGGGGCTGCCAGCCGCGACCTCGATCCTGCCGATCCGCGCGGCTGGCGGCTTGGCGGCGGCGTCACCTATGGGTCGCTTGCCGCCGCACGCCTCGGCCTTGCCGTGCGCGCGCTCGTCGGCGTTGACGCCGAGGCGGAGGAGGCACACGAGCTCGACCTGCTGCGCCGCGCCGGCGTCGAGCTGTGCACTGTGCGCCTGGCCAGCGGCCCGGTCTTCGACAACCAGCCATTGGCCGCCGGCGGCCGCCGGCAGGTGGCCCACGCGAGGTGCGCTGCGCTGCCCGGTGCCGCGCTTCCGCCCGCGTGGCGCGAACCGGCGGCGGCGCTCCTCAACCCGGTGGCGGGCGAGCTGGGCAACGAGTGGGCGGGCGCCTTCGCCAGCTCGACGTCGCTGGCGCTGGGTTGGCAGGGGCTGATGCGCCGGCTCGTGCCGGGCAGGCCGGTGGAGCCGCTGCCCATCCGGCCGGGGCCGCTCCTCGCACGTGCCGACCTGGCGCTGGTCAGCGCGGAGGATGCAGTCGCCGGCGCCGGCACTGGCGACACGACGCTTCCCGAGCTGCTCGTGCGGCCGGGACAGCAGCTACTGATCAGCCACGGCAGCCGGCCGGCGCTTCTCGTCACGCGCCACGAGCGGGGCTTCTCGATGCGGCTGCTGCCCGTAACGCCGGCGGCGACGGTCATCGACGCGACCGGTGCCGGCGACATCCTGCTGGCGGCCTGGACATCAGCCGTCGCTGGCCTTGCGGCCGCCGGTCGCCGCGCCGCGCCGGCCGCTGCACTGCGCCTCGCCCTGGCCGCGGCCTCGCTGCATGTCGAGCGCCGCGGCCTCGCCGGTGTGCCGACGCTGGCAGAAGTCTGCGAACGGCTGGTCAGGCGGCCAAGCTAGTCCGCCGCGGCTGGCCAGCGCGCGCAGCCTTGCGCCGCAACCGTGTCATGCGGTAGACCAGGTCACCTTCGATGGTCGGCGCGGCCCGGCCCCAGACCCGCGCTCGGTCGAGGGCCGCTCCGGCGGCGCGGCAGGCATCCAGAGCGCCGCCGATGTCGCGCAGCCGGTGCTCGCGCTGGCGAGCGACCTCTAGCCAGGCCGCGGCTGCTCCGGGACCGCCGCCCTGCGCGATCTCCAGCCAGGCGGCGTACTGCTCCTCGTGCCGGCCGATGCGGCCGAGCAGGCGGGCACGATCGGCCGCCAGCCGCCGGCGAAGGGGCGCACCGCCTTCGACGCCGCGCAGCCAGGCGGTCGAGGCCAGGGCAGCGTCGACGCAATCGAGAGCCTCTTCGGCGCGGCCGCGGCGGGCCATCGCCCGTGCCAGGCCGGCAAGGTCCGACGGGTGGATCGACGCCCAGCCGTCCGTCCGGCTGACCAGCCGGCCGAGCGCCACCAGCAGCCGCCCGAGCGAGACGATGTCCTGCCGGTTGTGCTCTATGACCGGTCTCAGCCGCTCAGGCCGTCGGTCGCGCAGATAGGCGAAGTAGCGCTCCGGGATCAGCGCGCCTGGCAGGTCATCGTGCCGCTGCACGTCGCAGATCGCCTGCTCGATGGTCGCCAGACGGGCATTGCCCAGCCGTGGCCGCCACAGCTGGCGGCTGATGGGCAGCAGATCGAGGTGCTGGCGTGGCTCAGGTGGGTCGCGCCGATGGAGCCGGTAGCGCGTGACCAGCAACGGCCAGTCGAAGGTGCGGCCGTTGTAGGTCACCAGCACGCACGTTGGCGGGATGGCCGCGACCAGCCCGTCGAGCAGCTGCTGCTCGTCGACATGATCCGGCAGCAGCAGCTGGCGGACGACCAGCCGGTCGCCTGACCACAAGCCAAGGCCAACGAGGAAGGCGAGTGTGCCGGGCCCGGTCGCAAGGCCGGTCGTCTCGAGGTCGAGGCAGACGAGCGGCAGGCCGTGCTCGAGCGGCGTCGGCAGGCGCGCCATCGCGGCTCGATCGAGCGGCAGGTGGTGGACCGATTCGAAGGCCACGACTGCGCCTTCTGCGACACCGCCCAGGGCAGCCGCAAGCGCAGGCGCGTGACGAGACGCCGGCCTCGGAGGGCGCGCCGCAGGCTGGCCTCCGCTCGTGCGCAGGCGACCCAGGCGGCGAGCGAGCAGGCCCGATGCGGACGGCTCATCCATCTGTCGCAGGCTCGGTGCCGACCGTGCCAGCTTGGCTGTCACGCCGCGGGCGCGGCCGCGCTTTCCGCGCCGTGGAGCATCGCCAGCAGCCGGCGCGAGCCTGCCTTTGCGTCGCCGCCGCCCTCGAGGCGCGGTCCGGTGCAGGCCGGACAGCCCTCGGCGCAGGCGCAGTCGGCGACCAGTGCCAGCGCGCCATGGACGAGCTCGGCGTGGCGCTCGAACAGCCGCACCGCGAGGCCGACGCCTCCGGGCACCGAGTCGTAGAGGTAGACGACCGGCCGCTCGACGTGCGGTGAGCGCACCTGGGCAACGAGGCCGAGGTCGTGCGGATCAGCCATCAGCAGGACGCTGCCAACGGTCTGCAGCGCCCGGCCTGCGCCGGCCAACGCGCTGTCCAGCTGGTCGCGCCGCCAGTCGGCGAAGGCGGCCGGGTCGAGCACCAGCCAGTAGGCCGTCGTGTGCAGCTCGATCTCGGGCAGGTGGATGCGGCCCCAGCCCAGGTTCTCGTTGGTCTCGAGGCGCAGCTTCTTGTAGATTGTGGCCAGGCTGCTGACCATCACCTCCCCGTGCGCGCGCTGCGCAGCGGGTGCCTCCGCCGAGGCGAAGGCCTCGAGCGGCTTGAGCGTCACCGCCAGCTCAGCCTGCGTGTAGTGGTCGACATCGATCGGCCGGACATAGGCGCGCCGCTCGTCCCAGTCCAGGCGGTCGACGTGGAATTGGCGCGACTCGTGCAGGTAGATCGCGTTCTCGTGCACGAGCGTCGGTGCGGCGAAGAGGTCGACCTCGCCGATGACCCGCGGACGCGGACCGGCGGTGTCGATGATGACCACGTTCTCCGGCGCGGCCACGCGCAGCGAGACCTCCGATGCCGGGAAGTTCTCGCTGGCCCAGTACCAGCGCCCGTCGTCGGCGTGACGGACGTGCCCTTCTTCGGCCAGGAACTCGAGAAGCTCGTCGGTCGGCACGCCGGCCAGCTCGGCACCCGGCTCGAAGGGCAGCTCGAAGGTCGCCGCCCGGACGTGGGCCAGCAGGACGTGCAGGTTGGTCGGGTCGAGCCGCGCCTCCTCCGGCGAGGACTCGAAGAGGTACTCCGGGTGGGCGGCGACGAACTGGTCGACCGGCCCAGGGCCGGCGACGACGATGGCCACGCTCTCGTCCTGGCGCCGCCCGGCACGGCCGATCTGCTGCCACGTCGAGGCGATCGTGCCCGGGTAGCCGGCCAGCACGGCGACGTCCAGCCGGCCGATGTCTATGCCCAGCTCGAGAGCGTTGGTTGAGACGACGCCCAGGATCTCGCCCGAGCGTAGGCCTGCCTCGATCGCGCGCCGCTCGGTGGGGAGGTAGCCGCCGCGGTAGCCGCGCACCCGGCTGATCGGGCCGCGTCCCTCGCGCAGCGACTCGCGCAGCCCGGTCAGCATCAGCTCGACGCCGACGCGCGATCGGCCGAAGACGATCGTCTGGCGGCCGGCACGAAGGAAGGCCAGGGCCGCCCGCCGAGCCAGGCCCAGGCCACCGGCCCGGACACCGAGGCGCGGGTCGACGATCGGCGGGTTGAGCACCACGACGTGCTTAGCGCCGGCGGGCGCCCCGTTGCGGTCGATGACCGTCATCGCCCGGCCGGTCAGCGTCTCAGCCAGCGCGCCCGGGTTGCCGATCGTCGCCGAGCAGGCGACCACCTGCGGCCGGCTGCCGTAATGCTCGCACAGCCGGAACAGCCGGCGCAGGACATCGGCCACGTGCGAGCCGAACACGCCGCGGTAGGTGTGCGCCTCGTCGACGACCACGTAGCGCAGCTGCTCGAACAGCTGGAACCACTTGGTGTGATGGGGCAGGATCGCGGCGTGGAGCATGTCCGGGTTGGTGACCACGACCTGGCCGGCGGAGCGGATCGTGGAGCGGATGGGTCCCGGCGTGTCGCCGTCGTAGATGCCCGCCTGGACGTCCAGCGAGGCGGCATCAGCGAGCTCTCGGAACGCGGCCAGCTGGTCCTGGCCGAGGGCCTTCGTCGGGAAGAGGTAGAGCGCCCGTGCCGATGGATCCTCAGCCAGCGCCTGGAGCACCGGCAGGTCGTAGCACAGCGACTTGCCTGAAGCGGTGGGCGTGACGATGACCACGTCCCGACCGGCGCGCAGCTCGGCCAGCGCTTCCGCCTGGTGGCTGTACAGCTGCTCGATGCCGCGTCCGCGCAGTGCCACGGCCAGGCGCTCGTCGAGCCAGCCGGGGAGGGGAGCATGCATCGCCGGGCGCGCGGGCAGGAGCCGGCGAGCGACGACCGTCGAGCCGACTGAGGACTCGGCCAGCAGGCTCTCCAGCACCGCCGCCGGCGACGCTGGCTGGTAGATGCGCACCCGACCTCCTTTAGCACAGACGTTCGGTTTGGGACGGCAGTCTAGCAGGCTCGGCAGGTCGTCAGAGCGGTGACTGCGCGTCCCTCGGTTTGACAGGCGGGATTCGCTCGCTCTACCGTCCGCCCATGCCGAGCGGCGCCGTGCTCCTGGCCAGCTCCCGCCGACCGCGCGCCGGCCGGCTGCCGCTGGGCGTGCTGGTCGGCGTGGTGATCGCGGCCTGGATCGTGATCTCGTTCGGTCGCACGCTGGCCACGCTCAACGAGACAGACGAGCGACTGGCTGACATTCGCGCCGAGACCGCGGCCCTCGAGATGCGGATCCGGCAGGGCGAGGCCGAGATGGAGCTTGCCCAGACGCCCGCCTTCCAGCGCATGCTCGCTCGCGCCTACGGCATGGGATCGCCCGGGGAGCGTGCCTTCGCGCTCGAATCGGGCGCGCCGCCTCCGCCGGCTGTCGTGCCGCTCGGCGCGCCGGCCACGAGCAGCTCCGCCGCCCCGCTGGACGCCTGGCTGGAGATCCTGTTCGGCGACTGAGCGATGACTGCCGTCAGGCCGCCGGCGGGCCCACCTGCTCGCCTGCTGCCAGCCGCAGGTCGAAGTAGAGCAGCATCAGGATGGCCACCGTCCACGGCGTCACGGCCAGCGAGAACAGGAGCAGGCCGCCGCGATTGAGCAGCTCCATGGCCTCGCTCGAGAGGCCTCCACCGGCGGCACCGAAGATCGCCACGAGGGCGGCGCCGACGGCTCCGAAGACGAGGGCCAATGCGAGCAGGATCAGCCCCACGAGAAGCACGTAGCCGAGCACCCGCCAGGTGGAGCCGGCGACCAGGCGCCAGCTGCGCCCGAGTGCGGCCAGCGGTCCGTGACCCTCGATGACGATGACGTACGTGGCGAGCGTCCAGCGCAGCATCACGAAGATCGTCGCCACGACCCCGGAGACCAGCGCTATCAGCGCTACGAAGACGCCCAGGCCCTGGCCCAGGGCCGCCGCCAGCAGGCCCACCCCGACACCCGTCACGAGAATGATCCCGAGCACCGTCAGGACCATGACCAGCCAGGCCACGACCAGGCTCACGGTCCGCGACAGCGCGGTGCCGAGCGCCTGTCGAGCGGAGATCACCCCGCCCCCATAGGCCCATCCGAGGATTGCCAGCACGGCAGCGCCGGCGATCAGCGAGACGACTACCTGGACGATCTGCACCACGAGCAGCAGCCACAGCGCATCTGCCGGGAACGGTGGGAAGCCAGCCGGGTCAGGCGCTCGGGTCGGGGTCGCCGTCGCGGACCAGGCCTCGAGCGCGATCAGCCAGGCGTCGATTGCCGGGCCGTGGGCCAGCCACCAGAGGAAGTCCAGCGCGGCTGCCGGCACGATCAGAACGGCCAGGACGAGGACCGCTGCTCGCCAACGCGAGCGGAACAGCGTCCAGCCGTGGGACAGCGCGCGGCTCGCGCTGAGCGGGTGGATGCCGCCGCGCGCCGGCCCCTCCGGCGGCGGCCAGGCGGCGCCTGGGCCTTCGCCGGCCTGCTGCCAGCCCGCGCCGGGCGGCACATCCGCCGGACCGTTGAGCCGGTAGCCGGGCGGCGGCAGATAGCCGGGCGCTGGGGGCTGTGTGCCATCGCCGGCTGGCGTATCGGCAGGGTTCGGCCCAGGCAGCTCTTCGTCGTGCTCGCTCACGGCGGCAAGTCTATCTGCCGCGGTGCGGCGCCTGCGCCGCTGCGCCGTCGTTTAGCCTCGGCGTGATGGACCGGCCGCCGCCCTTCGAGCCACTGCCTCCGGAGCGCCGCGCGGTACGGCTGCGCGGGCTGCGTGACGGGCTGATCCTGGCCGGCTGGATGGCCTGCGCGATCGTGCCGCTGATGGTCGTGCCGATCAACCAGAGCGCTGGCTATGACGCGTACTCGTATTGGTCGGTCCACCTGCCGGACCTCTATGGCCGGACCTTCGAGGGCAACTTCACGCTCGGCGCATTCCGCTACACGCCTCCGATCGCCTTCCTGCTGGCGCCGCTCGGGCTGCTGCCATGGTGGCTCTTCCTGTGGCTCTGGCTGGCGCTGATGGTGGCCTGCCTCGCTTTCCTGGGCGGCCGCTGGTCGCTCGTGCTGCTGGCCCTGCCGCCGGTCGCGCTCGAGCTGTACCACGGCAACGTCCACCTGCTGATGGCAGTTGCAGTCGCGATTGGCTTCCGCCATCCGTGGGTCTGGTCCTTCGTCGTGCTGGCCAAGATCACGCCGGGCATCGGTCTGCTCTGGTTCGCCGTCCGGCGCGAGTGGCGGTCGCTCGCCGTGGCCATCGCGGTGACCGCTGCGGTCGCACTCGCGAGCTACGTCGTTGCTCCGCAGACGTGGACTGATTTCGTCGCCGCCACGCTGAGCAACCTCGACCAGCCACAGCACTTCAGCGTCCCGCCACCGTTGCCCGTCCGGCTGCCGCTGGCGGCGCTGCTGGCCATATGGGGGGCGCGCACCGACCGGCCATGGACGGTGCCCGTGGCGGCCGCGATGGCGCTGCCCATCGTCTGGGTCCATGGCCTGACCGTGGCCCTGGCCGCCATCCCGTTCCTGCGCCGCGACGACCGGGCGGCCACTCGAATCGGCTGGCAGGAGGCGACCAGCGTGCGCCGGCTGGCGCTCATCGTCGCCGTCGTTCTGGGCGGGGCGCTGCTCGTTGCGCTGCTGCTCGGCAGCCCGCTACAGCAGGCGCTCGAGTGGGCTTCGGCGAGCCTCGATCCGTACGGTCGCCGACC
>DATMJK010000062.1:0-33288 GCA_035553915.1 Candidatus Limnocylindrales bacterium
GTCGGCCGTCGTAGTTGGCTGTGATCGTGCCCGCGCCAATGTTCACGTCCGCGCCGATCTCGGCATCGCCCAGGTAGCTGAAGTGGTGCTGCTTGGAGCGTGCACCGAAGCGAGTCGCCTTCTGCTCGGCGAAGTTTCCGATCTCGGCCCCGTCGCCGATCTCGCACCCCGGTCGGAGGTGGGCGAACGGACCGACCTTCACGTCGTTGCCCACCTGCGAGCGCTCGATGACGCTCGCCCAGATGGTGCAGCGCTCGCCGATCTCCGAGTCCAGGACCTGGCTGCCGCTGCGCACGACGGTGTCTCGGCCGATCCTCGTCGCACCGCGCAGGACGACGTTCGGCTCGAGGGTCACGTCCTCGGCGATCTGGACCGAGGCATCGATGAACACCGACAATGGGTCCTGGATGGTTACGCCGGCCAGCATCAGCGGGCGCAGGATGCGCTCGTGGCGGATGAACGGCTCGACGTCAGTCAGGTCCTCGCGATCGTTGACGCCTTGGAACTCGAACTCCCACGCGCCCGGGGCGGGCTCCTGGACGGCGATAGCCGGCCGGCCGTCGGCGGCAGCAAGGTCGACCAGCCGGGTCAGGTATAGCTCGCCCGTCGCCGGCGAGGGCTCGATCCGTGGCAGCGTCTCGCGCAGCCACGCGGCGTCAAAGGCGTACAGGCCCCCGTTCCAGAGCGTGACCTCGCGCTCGGCGTCCGAGGCATCCTTCTCCTCGACGATGCGCTCGACCTCGTCGCCTGAGCCCAGCATGACCCGGCCGTAGCCGGTCGCGTCCGGGCCATCGACGGCGGCGAGGGCCATAGGCGCGCCGTGCTCCCGCCGGGCGGCGGCGATGCGGCGCACGGTCTGGGCCGTGACCAGCGGCACGTCGCCGCTCATCACCACGACCTCCCCAGTCTCGCCGGCGAGGGCGGCCAGCCCAGCGCGAACCGCATCAGCCGTGCCCCGTGGCTCGTTCTGCAGGGCGAAGTCGGCCTCGTCTGCGAAGACCTCGCAGACCTGCCCGGTGGCCGGCGAGTAGACGATCACCGGCGGGTTGCCCGTGGCCTCGCGCGCGGCGTCGACGACGTAGGCCAGCATTGGCCGGCCGCAGATGGGATGCAGGACCTTGGGCAGCCGCGACTTCATGCGCGTGCCGAGGCCGGCCGCAAGGATCACGGCGCGAGGGCCGTAGTCGGGAGGGGTCACGACGGTCGCGGCTCTGCCGCACCGCCGCGGGCTGATGGAGGAAGGTTGGGCGACATCTAGGTTGCCGAGACTCTACGGGCCCGCGGCGCGGAGTGTCAAACGGATCATGTGCGCGCCGCGATCGCCTCAACCTCGACCCGTGCGCCACGAGGCAGGGCGGCCACCGCGAAAGTCGACCGCGCCGGCGGCGGGTCGCTGACAAACCTGGCATAGACCGCGTTGAAGGCGTCGAAGTCCGCGATGTCGGCCAGGAAGCAGGTCGTCTTGACGACGTCGGCCATGGTCAGACCGGCGGCGTCGAGCACGGCCAGCAGGTTGTGCATCACGCGCTCGGCCTGCGCCTCGATGCCGCCCTCGACCAACTGTCCGGTGCTCGGATCGAGGCCGATCTGGCCGGCGACGAAGACGAGGCTGCCGATGTCGATGCCGGGGCTGTACGCCGCCAGCGCTGACGGGGCGCCGCTGGGCTTGATCGCGCGATGGGTCATGGATGCCTCCAGCTAGGATGTCCGGCGCTCGGCGGTGGTGGCGATTAGGCGCAAGTCGGCCGGGGCGAGCGAGTCCTCGGCCAGCCTGCCCGATTCAGCGGCAGCCTCCTCGCCCGAAGGATAGAGGGCGAAGAGCGTCGGGCCTGAGCCTGACATCAGCCACGGCCGGGCGGTCGCGGATTCGAGCCGGCCGCGTCGGGCCGCGAGCTCAGGCGCCAGCTCGGACGCCGCGGGCCACAGGTCGTTCGCCTCGGCGAGTCGTGACGCCAGCGCCGCCAGCCCTGGGCCGTCGAGCCCCCGCTCCAGCGCCCTGCCGAGCTCGGCGGTCAGCTCGACGGCCGGCATCGTCGCCGATGGTCCGCGGTCGTCGAAGCGGGCGTAGACGCTGGCCGTGGCCAGGGCCGCTGGCGACACGGCGAGCAGCACTCCCGCGCCACCGTCGATGCCGGGCAGCGGCGTGACTAGCTCACCCCTCCCCTCGACCAGGGCCGCCGGCGCCCCGGCGGCGAAGAACGGAACATCGGAGCCGAGCGCGAGGGTTAGCTCGGCAGAGACATCGGGCGCCAGGCCAATGCCCCACGCACGCTGCGCGAGCTCGAGCGCGGCCGCCCCGTCGCTGCTGCCGCCGCCGAGCCCCGCCCCCACGGGAATGCGCTTGACCAGCCGTGCGGCGAGCGCCGGCAGTGGCTGTCCCACGGCACGCCGCAGCAGGTCGAAGGCGCGCAGCACCAGGTTGCCCTGGACCGGGCAGTCGAAGTCACCATCGATCGCTAGCGAGTCGGCCGCGGCGCCCGGCGCCAGGTCTACCGTCAGCTCGTCGGCCAGGTCGAGGCGCAGGAAGACCGAGCGCAGGGGATGAAAGCCGTCGTCGCCACGCGCGCCGACGGCCAGCGTCAGGTTGAGCTTTGCCGGGGGCTTGGCGAGCAGGCTCAATCGAGCGGCCCCAATGCCTCGCGCAGGGCCAGCCACTCGTCGACGCTGACGGTCTGCGGCCGCCGATCGGCGGCGATGCCGGCCGCCGCCAGCGCGTCCGTTATGCGCTGCCTGCCCAGGTGCGGCAGCTGCCGTGGCAGCACGTTGTGGAGCATCTTGCGGCGCTCGCGGAAGCCCGCCTGCACGAGCCGCCACAGCTCCTCTTCGTGGCCCGCGGCCAACCGGCGCGGCCGCGTCTGGCCCACCAGCACCGCCGACTCGACCTCCGGCGCCGGCTCGAACGCGCTGGCCGCCACGATCCGCGCCACGCGGACGTCGGCGTGGTACTGGACGAAGACCGACAGGTATGACATGCCGCCCGGCTTGGCCGCGATCCGCTCGGCGACCTCGCGCTGGAGCATCAGCACCAGCCGATCCGGCCGCGCCTCGACGCCCAGGACGTGGTGCAGCACCGGGCTGGTGATGTGGTACGGCAGGTTCGCCACCACGTCGTAGGGCGGCTCGGCCAGCTCCTCGATCGGCACATCCAGGGCATCGGCCTCGACCAGCCGCAGGCTGCCGGCCGCCTCCGGCTCGGCGAAGCGCGAGCGCAGGTGGGCCACGAGGCGCCGGTCGACCTCGACCGCGGTCACGCTCGCGCCCGTCGCGAGCAGCGCGCCGGTCAGGATGCCCAGTCCCGGCCCGATCTCGAGCACCCGCCGGCCCGGCGCCGGATCCGCCAGGGCGACGATTTCCTCGAGCACCTGCGGGTCGACCAGGTGGTTCTGGCTCTGGCGCTTGCGCGCGCCCAGGCCGTGCTGGCGCAGGTAACGCTCGATGCGCTCGCCGGACAGGCGCTGCGGGTCGAGCAGGTCGGCCCCGCTGCGCTCGCTCACGCGCCTTGCGGCAGTGCCAGCTTGAGCGACGGCCGGGCCGAGAGGTCGAGCCCTGCGCGGGCCCCCGCACGGGCGCGGAACCAGCCCGCCGCGCCGATCATCGCCGCGTTGTCAGTGCACAGCCCGGGCCTTGGCACGACCAGCGGCACGCCCAGTGACCGGGCGCCCTGCTCGACGCGCGCGCGCAGCACGCTGTTGGCCGCGACGCCGCCGCCGAGGATGATCGTGCGCGCGCCGGCTCCTTGAGCGGCGCGGATGGTCTTGCTCGCGAGCACGTCGACGACCGACTCCTGGAACCCGTACGCGAGCTCCGCGACTGACGAAGCGGGCAGTGGCGGGGCATCGTCGGGCGGGCCCTGCTCGGGATCGGCTCCCAGCTCGCGCGCGACCTCGCGCCGGGCGGCGGTCTTGAGGCCGCTGAACGAGAAGTCGAACGTCTCGCCCAGCCAGGCTCGCGGGAAGACGCGGTCGCAGGCCGTCGCCGCCTCGGCCGCACGCTGGATGGCCGGGCCGCCCGGATAGGGCAGGCCGAGCAGCCGGCCGACCTTGTCGAAGGCCTCGCCAGCCGCATCGTCGACCGTCTGGCCGAGCAGCCGATAGGTCAGCTGGTCGGCCATCTCGACGAGGAAGGTATGCCCGCCGCTGACCACCAGCGCGACCAGCGGGAACTCCGGCGCGGCCTTCTCGGGCTCTCCTGGATCGAGCAGCCAAGCGGCGTAGATGTGGCCCTCGAGGTGGTTGACCGGCACCAGCGGCAGCTCGTGCAGCCAGGCCAGCGTCTTGGCCATCTGGATGCCGACCAGCAGCGAGCCAGCGAGGCCCGGGCCCTCCGTGACCGCGATCGCCTCCAGGCGCGACATGTCGTCGAGCCCCGCCCGCTGGCGTGCCTCGTCGAGGACCGGGATCATCCAGCGCAGGTGCGCCCGCGCGGCAACCTCGGGCACGATGCCGGCACTGGCGGCGTGCAGCGCGACCTGGCTGGCGACGACGCTGGCTACGATGCGCCGGCCGCCGTCGACGATGGCCACGGCCGTCTCGTCGCACGACGTCTCGACGGCCAGTATCAGCCCGCTGCTCACGCGCCCTCCTCCGGCGCAGCCTCGTCCTCGAGCGGCCGGTCCTCGTAGCGCCGGGCCAGCATGTCGAGCCGGGCGCGCATCTCGGCCGTGCCCAGCGGCGCGCTGGTCATGATCAGCGCGTCCTCGGCGTTGTCCGAGTAGTAGCGCGGCCGCACGCCGACCGGCCTGAAGCCGAAGCGCTGGTAGAGCCGCTGGGCGGGGATGTTCGACAGCCGCACCTCGAGCGTGGCGACGCGCGCGCCCAGCTCGTCGGCGAGGCGCATCACGGCCAGCATCAGCCGCCCGCCGAGCCCGCGGCGTCGCCAGCCGGGCAGGACGGCGAAGGTCGTCACGTGCGCCTCATCGACCATTACCCAGACGCCGGCGTAGCCGACGATCCGCTCGCCGGCGCGGATGACGAGGTAACGCGCCAGCCGATTTGACTCGACCTCCTGGCGCAGCGCGTAGGCCGGCCAGGGGATGGGGAACGATGCCCGCTCGACGTGCTGCACGGCGTCGATGTCGTGGACCGTCATCGGCGCGACACTGACCCTCAGCGGAGGTCGGGCGACCATGCCGCCTCCTGCTCGGCGCTGACCAGCCCGCGGGGCAGGGCGACATACGTGGGCACCAGCGCCGCTAGATCATCCCACCGGCCGGCGCGGATCTCCGTCGCAGCGGCGCGGGCGAGCGCCGCTGCCAGCCCGGCCTGGGCACGCCGGCCGAGCTCGGCCGCCGAGACGCCGAGCTCGTCCTCGGCCAGGTCGACCGCGACCACGAGGTCGCCGCGCTCGAGCGCCGACAGGGCTTGCGTCCCCGGCAGCAGCTGCGGCGCCAGGAGCTCGTCGCCGTCGCGGTAGCGGCAGACGTAGCGATCGGCGCTGCCCGCCGGTAGCACGACCGCCACGCTCTCACCCTTTTTCGCCGCCGCGGCTGCCAGCAGGCGCGTGGTCAACAGCCCGACGATCGGGCTGCCGACCGCATGGGCGATCACCTTTGCCGTGGCCAGGCCGATGCGCAGGCCGGTGAAGCTGCCCGGTCCGATGCCCACGCCGATGCCGGCCAGGTCGGCCGGCCGGATGCCCTGCTCGTGGAAGAGGCGGTCGAGCTGCGACAGCAGCTGCTCCCCGTGGCGATGCGGGCTGTCCCACTCTGCGGCCGCGAGCAGCCGACCGTCTTCGTCAGCCAGCCCGACCACCGCATGGCGGGTAGCGGTATCGACGAGCAGCAGCGGGCCGCTCATCGGCCCGCCTGCCAAGCGCGGGCGGCTTCGAGGTAGCGCTCGTGATCGGAGGCGCCGGGCAGCAGCGCGATGCGCCGTCGGTCGCCGCCCATCAGCACGAACCGAACGGTCAGCCGCGCCGGGTCGATCTCCTGGGGCAGGCGTTCGGCCCACTCGGTCAGTGTCACGCCCTCGTCCTGGCGCTCGTCGAGCATGCCGCCGGCAAGCGCCTCCTCCGCGCCGGCAAGCCGGTACAGGTCCTGGTGGAACAGCGGCAGCCGACCCTCGTACTCGGCCATCAGCGTGAAGCTCGGGCTGTTGACCACGGCGTCCACGCCCAGCCCGAGCGCGAAGCCCTTGGCGAACTGGGTCTTGCCCGCACCGAGCGTTCCGACGAGCGCCAGCCGATCGCCGGCCCGCGCTGCTGCCGCTAGCGCGGACGCAAGGTCTCGGGTCTCCTCAGCCGACGCCGTCTCCACCTCGAGCGCAGCCGGCGCCGCCATGGCTGTTGGCCGTGTCACGGCCACAAGTTAGCCCAAAGTGCCGCCTGAGCGGCAGCCACGCCCCTCAGGCGTGGCAGGAAGGCTCTTCGTCGATCTCTTCGAGGCGCTCGAGCAGCCTGTCGATGCCGCTCTCGTCAGCCATCACGCGCTGCATGGCCAGCGATCCGCCGCCGAAAAGGGAGCGCAGCACCGGATCGAAGAAGAGCATCGCCTGGCTGCCCAGCGATCGATACGGCCGGCTGGCCTCGAGGAACATCATCGCCTTGTCGGTCGCGCCGTGGAGCTGGATCTCGCGCGCGAAGTACTCGACCGGGTCGTCGCGCAGGTCGAGATCAGGTCCGAGAGGGCCGGTCATGCGCCGCCGTCCTGCCGGCCGGTCTGGGTGACGCCCGGGTCAGCCATGCTCCTCACCTGTCGTGTCATCACCCCGGCCTGGGCTTCCCTTGGCCGTCAACTGGCCAAGCAGCGTGCGCACCGCCAGAGGTACCGCCCGCGCATGGTACACCCGGGGTAATCGGTGTGCCATCGCAGTTACGACCTCCCACGGAATCGTGTTGCGCCGGCGCGCCAGCTCGGCCGCCGTGATCGATTCGCTCTCCTGGCTGCCCAGCAGCACGAACTCGTCCTCGAGCCCGACGCCGGGCACGGCGCTGACGTCGGCCATCACGGCGTCCATCGCCACGCTGCCCACGAGCGGCACGCGCCGGCCGTGGACGAGCACCTCGCCGCCCGGCCAGTAGGCCCGGCTGAAGCCGTCGCCGTAGCCCAGCGGCAGGGTCGCGATCCGCGCACCGTCTGCCTCCGCCCGCCAGCGGCCGCCATAGCTGACGCCGCTACCGGCGGGCAGCGTCTCGACGCGCAACGGTCGGCACTTGAGCGCCATCGCAGGTTGCAGCCTGGCGGCCGCCGAGCGTGCACCGGCGGCGATGGGCAGGTCGTCCGCCAGCAGTCCGTAGAGCGCGAGGCCCGGCCGGACGGCGTCGTACAGGGCCTCGCGGCCGGCGAAGATGCCGCCGCTCGAAGACGCGTGGCGCGGCGGCACGGTCGTCCCGCTATCCCGCAGCCGGCGGGCGGCCTCCTCGAAGGCTTCTACCTGAGCTGCCGTCGCCGCCTCCTCTTCAGGGGCAGCGAGGTGCGTCCACAGCCCGGCCAGGCTCGTCGCCGGCGTGGCCGCAATCTCGGCTGCCAGGGCGGCAGCGTCGGCAGGCAGCACGCCTCCCCGGCCCAGGCCCGTCTCCACCTCGAGGTGCAGCCGCAGCCCACCGCGCACGCCGGTCGCCGTTCCGCGCCAGCGAGCGAGCAGCTCGCGCGTTCCTGTGGCGTCTGAGGCGACCAGGTCCAGGTCCGCCGCCACCGCGTCCTCAAGGCCGGCGAGGGGCACCGGGAACATGACCAGCAGCGGCGCGCTGACGCCGGCCTGCCGGAGCAGCAGCGCCTCGTCGAGGGAGGCCACGCACAGCCGCTCCGCGCCGGCCGCCGTGAACGTCCGCCCCGCCATCTCGATGCCATGGCCGTAGGCGTCGGCCTTGATGACCGCCCAGACCTGGGTGCGCGGCCCGACCAGCTCGCGCAGCACGGCTAGGTTTGCGGCCAGCGCGTCGAGATCGACCTCGAGCCACGCGCCGCGCGGCAGTGTCGGCAGCCCTGCCCGGGCCAGCCGCGCGTCGATGTCGTGATCGGCCATCAGCCGTCCGCCCGCCGGCCGAAGCCGACCTCCGCGCCGCGCCCGCCTTTGCGCCGCTGGAGCTGGTGGCGCACGTGCGCCATCTCGAGCGGCAGGTCCGAGGCGAGCAGGCCGCTGTCGCCTATCCGCTCCGCGATCCGCTCGCCCGCGCAGCCCTGCAGGTACACGCCGAGGCAGGACGCTTCGTATGGCTCCACACCCTGGGCCAGCAGGCCGCCGATCGCGCCGGCGAGCACGTCGCCGGTGCCGGCACTGGCTAACGCCGGGTTCTCGAACGGCGCCCGAGCCAGGCGACCGTCCGGCGCGGCGATGACCGTCCGCGCGCCCTTGAGCACGACGACCTGCCCGAAGCGCGCCGCCGCCTCGGCCGCGCTGGCCGCGCGTTGCGCGTCGTCGTCGTCCATCGGCTGGCCCGTCAGGCGCGCGAACTCGCCCGGATGTGGCGTCAGCACCAGCCCCGGCCGGACAGACGACCACCAGTCGCCGGCCCGGGCGAGCAGGTTGAGCGCGCCACCGTCGACCACGGCCGGCCATGACCCCTCGCGCGTCAACGCCTCAACGAGCCGCGCTCGTGGCTCGTCTTCGGCCAGCCCGCAGCCCACCACCAGCGCCGACGGCCTGCGGGCTTCGATGGCGGCAACGGCTGCCGCCGCATCCTCGGGCAGGCCGAGCGTGACCAGCTCCGGTACGCGACCGGCGAGCAGCGGCTGCAGGGCGGCCGGCACGGCAAGCGCAACCAGTCCCGCACCCACGCGCGCCGCGGCCATGCCGCAGAGCAGCGCCGCGCCGGCATAGTCGAGCGAGCCGCAGACACAGGCCAGCGTGCCGTGGCTGCCCTTGTGCGCGCGGGCCGTGCGATCGGGCAGCAGGCGCGCGCAGGCAGCGTCGTCGAGCAGCAGCGGCTCAACCACCCCTGTTCTCGCGCTCGAGCTCCCGCAGCCGCTCCATGCGGTCCAGGATCTGGCGCTCGCGCTCATCGAGACGACGCTCGATGTCAGGCGGGAAGATGAAGGCCCCGCCGGCGGTGCGCACGCCGAAGGCGACGGCGACCGCGTAGTCGCCCTCGTGGCTGATCGAGACCGCGATCCGGCCCATGCCCAGCTGCTCGGCCCGGCCGGCGGCACGACCGTGGAGCCGCACCTCGGGCTGGCCGGTTGGCAGCCGGGCGATCTCGATGTCGCGCCAGCCGACGCCACGCACGCCGAGGCCAAGGACCTTCGAGACGGCCTCCTTGGCCGCCCAGCGGCCGGCGAAGTTCTGCGGCCGGTTGCGCACGTAGCGCTGCTCGGATTCGGTCAGCACCCGGCGTGGGAAGCGGTCGCCGTGCTTGCGCAGCGCGGCCGCGATGCGCTCGACCTTGATGATGTCGATGCCGAGCTCGGTGGTCCCCTCCGGCGGCTGGGGCAGCACCTACTCGACCGTCACCGACTTGGCGAGGTTGCGCGGCTGGTCCACGTCAGTGCCTCGCGCGACCGCCGTGTGGTAGGCAAACATCTGGAGCGGGATGATCGCCAGCACCGGGCTGAGCTCTTCGATCGACTCCGGCACCCACAGGATGTCATCGGCGTACTCCGCCAGCTCGTCATCACCTGCGGTGCCCACGGCCATCACCCGGGCGTCGCGTGCCCGGCCCTCCATCACGTTGCTGATCAGCTTCTCCTGCACCGCCGAGCGAGTGGCAATGGCGACCAGCGGCACCTCGGCGTCGAGCAGCGAGATGGGGCCGTGCTTCAGCTCGCCAGCGGCGTAGCCCTCGGCGTGGACGTAGGAGACCTCCTTCAGCTTGAGCGCGCCCTCGAGCGCGACCGGGTAGCCAAGGCCGCGGCCGACGAACATGAAGCCGCGCGAGTTGACGTAGCGGCGCGCAAGCTCGCGTGCCGGCGTGGCCATCTCGAGCGCCCGCTCGGCCTTGTCAGGGAGGGCGCGCAGCTCGTCCACCAGCCGCGCCTCCAGATCGGGTGCCAGCCGGCCACGACCCTTGGCCAGGGCAGCGGCGAGCAGCACGAGCGTCGTCACCTGGGTGGCGAACGTCTTGGTCGCCACGACCGCGATCTCCGGCCCTGCCTGCAGGAACAGCACGGCATCGGACTCGCGCGTGATCGCGGAGCCGACGGTGTTGGTCACGGCGATGACCGGGCAGCCCTGCTGGCGGGCGTAGCGCGTTGGCGCGATCGTATCCGCGGTCTCGCCGGACTGGGTGACAGCGACCACGAGCGTCCGCTCGTTGAGCGGCGGCGGGCTGTACCGGAACTCAGAGCCGATGTTGTTGCGCGCCGGCAAGCCCGTCCAGGCCTGGACCAGCTGCGCGCCGACCGCCGCGGCGTAGTTGGCCGTCCCGCAGGCCACGAACTCGACGCGCTCGATGCCGGCCAGCCGCTCGGCCAGCGGCGCCAGCTCGTCCAGCTCGATCGTGTGGTCGTGTACGCGGCCGGTGATCGCCGCCCTGATCGCCTGCGGCTGCTCGTGCATCTCCTTCAGCATGAAATGGTCGTAGCCGCCCTTCTCGGCGGCCTCGATCGTCCAGTCGATCTCGTGGACGAGCCGCTCGAGCGGGCTGCCATCAATGGCGGAGATGCGAACCCCGGCGGCATCGAGGTCGGCGACGTCGCCCTCCTCGAGGAAGATCACCCGCCGGGTGTGGGCCAGCACGGCGGCCACGTCCGAGGCAAGGAAGTTCTCGCCCTCGCCCAGGCCAACAATGAGCGGCACGTTGCGCCGTGCGCCGACTAGCCGGCCGGGCTCGTCGCGGTGCATGACGGCGATCGCGTAGGCGCCCTCCGCCTGGCGCAGCGCCACTCGCGTGGCCTCGGCGATGTCGCCGGCGTAGGCCTCCTCGACCAGGTGGGCGATGGCTTCCGTGTCGGTCTCCGAGTCCAGCCGGTGGCCGCGCTCGCGCAGTCCGTCGCGCAGCGACTTGAAGTTCTCGATGATGCCGTTGTGGATGACCGTGATGCCGCCCGTGCAGTCGGTGTGCGGGTGGGCATTGAGGTCATTCGGCCGGCCGTGGGTCGCCCAGCGCGTGTGGGCCAGGCCCACGACAGCCGACGGTGTGCGCTCCAGCAGCGCCGTGCGCAGGTTGGCCAGCTTGCCGGCGCGCTTCTCGACGAACATCTCGCCGCTGGCAGTCACCAGCGCGATGCCGGCCGAGTCGTAGCCGCGGTACTCCAGCCGGGCCAGGCCCTCGAGCAGGATCGGGGCAGCCTCGCGCGGCCCGATGTAACCGACGATTCCACACATGAAGGTTGCTCTCTCCCCTGGCGCCCGAAGGGGCGCTAGTTTAGTCGCTCGCCGGCCAGGGCAGCCAGGCGGTCGGCGACCGCGCTGACCAGCGACTCGTCCTCGCCCTCGACCATGATCCGCAGTGCCGCCTCAGTGCCCGACGGGCGGACGAGCACGCGGCCGTGGCCGTCGATCTCCGCCTGGGCCGTGGCAACGGCCTCGGCGAAGGCCGGATCAGCCTCCCACAGCTCCTTGTGACGAACGGCGACGGCGCGTTGCTGCTGCGGGTAGAGCGTGATCTCAGCGGCCAGCTCGGACAGCGGCCGGCCGCTCCGGGCGATGACGTCGAGCAGCTCGAGTGCGGTGACCAGGCCGTCGCCTGCGCTGGCGTGGTCGCGAATGATGACGTGACCGCTCTTCTCGCCCCCCAGCTGGGCGTCGGCGACGTGCATCTGCTCCCAGATGTACTTGTCGCCGACCGGCGTGCGCGAGACTCTGCCGCCGGCCTGCCGGATTGATGTCTCGAGGCCGCCGTTGGAGAGCACGCTGACGACGACCAGCCCGCCGCGCAGCAGGCCGCGGCGCAGGCGGTCGAGGGCCAGGATGCCGATCAGCTGGTCGCCGTCGACGACCTGTCCGCGCTCGTCTATGGCCACACAGCGATCGCCATCCCCATCGAGGCAGATGCCCAGGTCCGCGCCCGTCTCACCAACGGCGCTGGCCGCAGCCTGCGGTGCCGTGGCGCCACAGTCGAGGTTGATGTTGTCGCCGTCCGGATCGTTGAAACGCACGTCCACCTGGGCGCCGGTGGCGGCCAGCACCTGTGGCGCAGTCACGCCAGCCGAGCCGTGCGCGCAGTCGAGCACCAGGCGCAGGTCGCAGCGGCTGCGCGCGGCCAGCGCGAGGCGGTGCTCGACGTAGTCGGCCAGCCGCGACCGGGCATCGACCTCGCGGCCGATACCGCCCGGCGGCGGCAGGGCCAGCTCGTCGTAGCGCAGGAGCAGCGCCTCGAGCTCGTCCTCGAGCGGCTCGTCGATCTTCAGCCCGTCGCCGCCGAGCACCTTCAGGCCGTTATCGCTGGCCGGGTTGTGCGAGGCAGAGACCATGATCCCAGCCGCGAACGGGCCGTCTGCCGCCAGCTGGGCCAGGGCCGGCGTGGGGCAGACGCCCAGGCGGTGAACGTCGGCGCCCATCGAGGTCGCGCCGGCGACGATGCTGGCGACGAACATGTCGCCCGAGCGGCGCGTGTCCTGGCCCACGAGCAGGCCGCCCATCCGCCCGAGCCGCGCGACCACCGCACGACCCAGGCCAAAGGCGAGCGACGGCCGCAGGTCGACGTTGGCCTCGCCGCGAATGCCGTCAGTGCCGAAAAGCCTCGGCATAGCTCAGCCGGGCAGCGGGCGGCCGTGCCCGCCCGGACGGCTGCCCTCCGGTGTCTGCTCGGGCAGCAGCTCGGCCACGACGACCAGCACCTGGGCAGGAGAGCTGGACAGCAGCTGCGTGCCAGGCGGCGGAACGAACGCCGCCGGAAGTAGATGGCGGCCCGGGCTGAGCGTCGCCACCTGGAGGCTGGCCGTCAGGGCGGCGGCATCGATCGCCTCGATCGTCGACACCGGTCCGCCGAGGCTGACGTTGAGGTGGCTCGTGCCGAGCTCGTAGTCGAAGCCGGGACGGGCGCCGTTGACCGCCAGCCCGACCTGGAAGCTTCGGCTGACCGCCTCTTCGACCAGCGTGACGCTGACCCGGACCTCGGTCGGGCCGATGGCGATGACGCCCTCCGGCAGCTCGAGCGGGACGTCGACCTCGAAGTCGCGCGTCCGGCCCGTGAGGTCGATCGGCAGCGTGTGCGCGCCGTCGAGCACGGTCACGATCGAGCTGTCGCCGCTGACCGTCACCGCCGGCGGGGTGACCTCGATGTCGACCAGGCGCAGGCCCTGGGCGAGATCGCCGCTGAGCCTGGCCACGACGGGCAGCGTGCGGTTGGCCAGCTGGCGGGCGACGGCGATGCGGACGCGCGCGCGCGGAGGCTCGATGTCGACATTGGTCACCAGGTTGCCCTGCTCGTCGAACGCCGCCAAATCGACCTCCTGGTCGACGTTGAGCGCCGACGCGTCGATCGACACCCGGGCGATAACCGAGCGAATGGCCGCCACGCGCGTGCTCGGCCCGCGCACGGACACGCTCTGCGGCTCGATCTGCGGCGGCCCGATGGTCAATCCCTCGGGTACCGAACCGGTGTCGTGCTGGACGGTGAACGATCGCGATTCGACGGGATCGAGGTGAACCTGGATGGCGCTCGGCTCGTAACCAACGACGACGACCCGCGAGTCGAGCGCGAGGACCGTCACCGGCACGGTCACCGGCTCACCTCCGGCGCGCGGCTCGGCGCGCGACAGGTCAGCCGTGGCGCTGAACGACGCCGGCGAGACGATCACGTCGAGCGGCGCGCGATAGCGAATCTCGGTCACCGCCGGCAGCTCGGTCAGCCGAGCCACGCCCGGTGGCTGGCGCAATGCCTCGATCTGGACCGGGCCGCTGAACGTGCGAACGTTCTGCGACAGGACGAGGCCGCTGTAGAGCACGCTCGCCAGCAGCACTGCCCCCAGCTTGAGCGGCCAGTTGCGCAGCAGAAAGCTTCCGAGGCGTGTCACTCGACCCTGCCGCCGGGCGTGGCCGCTGGCGAGGAGCCGCCGCCCGCGCGTCGAGCCGTGCCATCGCGCGCGGCGCCGCCCTCAGCCGGCCGGCGGAGATGCGGTCGTCGGCGCAGTGGCAGGCCGCGCCGCAGGGCGCGTGCCTGCGCGGGCAGGCGACGGCGTGTCGCCCGACCGCCGAGCAGCGCCGACAGCGTGTGGCGCAACCGCTCCTCGTCGAGGCTGCGGATGATTCGGCCGCGCTCGACCAGCCCGATGGCGCCCGTCTCCTCGCTGACCACCACGGCCAGCGCGTCGGTCACCTCGGTGATGCCCAGCGCCGCCCGGTGGCGCGTACCGAAGCGCTCGCGGTAGGCGCCGGTCTCAGACAGCGGCAGCACCGCGCCGGCCGCGACGATCCTTCCATTGCGGATGATCACCGCGCCGTCGTGCAGCGGCGAGCGGGGTGTGAAGATCGTGCCCAGCATCTCGACCGACAGCTCCGCGTCGAGCATCACGCCCGTCTCGGCCGTGTCCTCGAGCCCGGTCTCACGCTGGAGCACGATGAGCGCCCCGGCGCGCAGCGCGCCGAGCACCGCCGCGCTGCGCGCGACCACGTTCGCCACGCCGTCGACGGCCCGGTTCGCGGCCGGCGAGACGAGCCACGACAGCGAGCCTACGCGGCCGATTCGCTCGAGCCCGCGGCGCAGCTCAGGCTGGAAGACGACCACCAGCGCCAGCAGGCCGACGACGGCGCCTGCCTGCAGGATCTGGGAGAGCAGCTCCAGGCCGAGTGCCTGGGCGGCGACGTAGATCGCGTAGAGAATCGTCACGCCGATCACGAGCCGGACCGCGCGGGTGCCTCGAATCAGGCTGAAGAGGCCGTAGATCAGGAGCGCTGTGAGCGCTATGTCGAGCAGTGCGACGGTGGGAAACTCGAGGCCCCTGACCAGATCGAGAAACTGGTCCAGCATCCGGCCGATTGTAGCGCAGGGCCACGCTTGCCACGCTCAGGCACCAAACCGTCGTCAAGCGGGCGGTGGTGCGCTCAGTCGATCGGCCAGGCCGGACAGGCGAGGGTCGAGCTCGGCGTGCTCGGCGGCCAGTGCGGCAAGCGCCTGGCGCACATCATCGAGCTGCTCGAGCTCAGTCAGCCGGGTCAGGAGCAGCATCCGCTCGACGGCCTGGCGCTCGAGGCCGGCCGCGATGTAGAGCCGGCACATCTCGAGGTGAACGCGCGGCGCGCCCGCGTCAACGATGAGCGCCCGCTGGCACGCGTCGAGCGCCGCGTCGATGTGACCGTCAGCGGCATGCGTGCGGGCAGCGGCCAGCCACTCGGCCTGCGCGGCCTGGTGGCGCCCTTCCTGCCAAGCCCGCTCGGCGGCAAGGGCCTGCGCCTCGGCCGGCGGCAGGCTGGCAGCAGCGGCGGCCAGTGCCGCAGTCGCCGCGGCGGCGGCGTCATCGAGCTGCTGCCTGACGGCGGCCGCATCGTCGCGCCGGCCAAGCCGGAGCAGCGCCTCGGCCTTGCCGGCCAGCGCCGATGGATCCGCGGCGGCCCGCTCGAGCGCTCGCTCGAAGGCGGCCAGCGCCTCCGCCGCGCGGTTGAGGGCGAGCAGCGCCCGACCGACCAGCACGTGCGGCAGGGGCCGCTCGTCGGCCAGCTCTGCGGCGGCGCGGTAGGCCGCCAGGGCGGCCTTGGCGTCACCGCGCGCAAGAAGCTGGTGGCCGCGGCCCAGATGCTCCTGGTAGGCGGCGAAGGTCTGCTCGGGCGGAGTGGGCACGTGGCCGGGACCGCCGATGGTCAGCGCGAGCCGATCAGCGCTTGGTGTACTGCGGCGCCTTGCGCGCGCGCTTGAGGCCGTACTTCTTGCGTTCCTTCATGCGTGGGTCGCGAGTCAGCAGGCCAGCCTGGCGAAGCTGGACGCGAAAGGCCTCCGGGTCGGACTGGAGCAGTGCGCGGGCAATGCCGTGGCGGATCGCGCCGGCCTGGCCCTGGTAGCCGCCGCCCTCGACCTTGATCATCGCGTTGTAGCGACCCTCGGTGCCGGTGACGCGGAACGGCATCAGCACCTCGCCCAGGCTGATGGCGCTGCCGAAGTGCTCCTCCAGCGAGCGGCCGTTGACCACGACCTCGCCCTCGCCGGCGAGCAGCCGCACGCGCGCGACACTCGTCTTGCGCCGCCCGGTGCCGAAGAAGAAGTTGCTGTTGTTGGCCATCAGCGTGAAGAACCTCCAGACGGCAGCGGCTCGGGCTGCTGCGCCTCATGCGGGTGCTCTGCACCAGCGTAGATCTTGAGCTTGCGCAGCTGCTGCGCGCCAAGCCGGTTGCGCGGCAGCATGCCCTTGACTGCGCGCCGGATGACCTCCTCCGGCCGACGGGCGAGCAGGTCGCCCAGCGTCTCCTGGCGCAGGCCACCCGGATAGCCGCTGTGGCGGCTGTAGACCTTGGATGTCTGCTTGTCGCGGCTGACCTCGATGCGTGCCGCGTTGAGCACGATGACGTGGTCGCCGACGTCGATGTGCGAGGCGTACGCCGGCTTGTGCTTGCCCTCGAGCACCGGCGCGATGCGCGAAGCGAGCACGCCAAGGCGCTGGCCCGTGGCATCGACCACGAACCAGCGGCGCTCGATGTCCGCCAGCTGCGGGCTATATGTCTTCGTGCTCATCGTTCGCTCTTGCTTCCAATCTCCTGCTCGGACCGGCTAGCCCGACTCGCCACAGGACGAGCCCGGCGGCCGGAGCCGCTTCGCCGCTGAAGGCCGGTCGGCGCGAGCGCAACGCTGCGCTCACATCTTCCACCGACGCCTGTCCGCGTCCCACGCGGAGCAGCGCGGCCACCAGCCGGCGAACCATATGGCGCAGGAAGGAGTCGCCGACCACCTCGATGGTGACCATTCGACCGCTCCTGCGGATCCGCACCCGGTCAAGGGTCCGGATCGGTTGTCGTTCCGCTCCGCCAAAGGCGGAGAAGTCGTGGCGCCCGACGAGCCGCTCGGCGGCGGCTTGCATGGCCGCCGTATCGAGTCGCTCGCGGACCCCGAGGGCATAGCGCTCGCGCAATGGGCTCGGTGGCCCGGTCCAGATCCGGTACCGGTACTCCCGGGACCGTGCCTGGTAGCGCGGGCGGTAGCCCGCCGGCACGCGCCTCAGCTGGCCGACTGCGATGTCAGCCGGCAGCAGCCCAGCGAGCGCCTGGCCGAGATCGTCGGGGCCCAGTCCGCCGGCGTAGGTGAAGGCAATCACCTGCCCCGCGGCATGCACCCCGGCGTCGGTCCGGCCGGCGGCCTCCACGCGGACCGGGTTGCCACCCGAGACCTGCGCGAGAGCGCGCTCCAGCTCTCCCTGGACTGTCCGGCGGCCAGGCTGCGCCTGGAAGCCGGCAAAGTCCGTGCCGTCGTATTCGGCCCGAGCGCGGTAGCGCACGGGGCCGCCCTCTCGGGCGGGCCTTTTGGCCGGTCCATCACCCTCCCGTCCGGCGTGGACGGGCTGGTGCCCCGGCGCGGATCTAGACGAGCTCGAGCTGGACGATGGGTGCCGCGTCACCGGCACGCTTGCCAAGCTTGACGATGCGCGTGTAGCCCGAGGCGCGGTCCTCGTACTTTGGCGCGATCTCGTTGATCAGCTTGTCGATCACGAGCGGCTCGTTCGGCAGCTCGGCGACGATCCGCCGGCGGGCGGCAAGCGAGCCGTCCTTGGCCAGCGTGATCACGCGCTCCACCTGGCCACGGACCTCTTTGGCGCGTGCCTCGGTGGTCTTGATCTGCTCGTAGCGCAGCACAGCCACGACGAGGTTGCGGTAGAGCGCCTTGCGCGGACCGGTCTCGCGCGACAGCTTGCGGCCGCCGATGCGGTGGGCCATCGCCTACGCCTCGTCCTCGAGGCCGGGTAGCTCCTCGTCCAGCTCGTCGTCGTAGGCGGGCGTGTCCGAGCCGTCATCCGGCGGCAGGAAGCCGCGCATCTGGAGCCGCTCCTTCATCTCGTCGAGCGACTTCTTGCCGAAGTTGCGCATGCGCAGCAGATCCTCGTCAGTCAGCTGCAGCAGCTGGCCGACCTTGACGATGTTGTTGCGCTTGAGCGAGTTGTAGGCGCGCATTGGCAGGTCGAGGTCTTCGATGGGCATGTCGAGCATGTTCGGCGGCAGGGACGGCACGCCCGAGGCGGCGACGACGCCGGCGAGGACCGTCTTCCCGGCGCTGGTGAACAGGCCGAACTGGTTGACCAGGATCTCGGCAGCGCGGGAAAGCGCCTCCTCCGGCGCAAGGGTGCCGTCCGTCTCGATCTCGATGGTCAGCTTGTCGTAGTTGGTCATCTGGCCGACACGCGTGTTCTCGACCCAGTAGTTGACCTTGCGCACGGGCGAGAAGATGGCGTCCACCGGGATGACGCCGATGGGCAGCTGGTCTGTCCGCTCCGCGGCGAGGTAGCCCACGCCGCGCTCGACCGTCAGGTCCATCTCGAGCGCGACATCGTCCGAGTCGAGGGTCAGCAGGACCTGCTCGGGGTTGACCAGCTCGACGTCAGCCGTCTCCATGATGTCGGCCGCGGTGACGACGCCGGCCCCCTCCTTGACCAGCTTCAGCTGGACGGGGTGCGGAGCATAGCCCTTGAGGCGCAGCTTCTTGACGTTGAGCACGATCTGGGTTACGTCTTCCTTGACGCCGGGGATCGTGCTGAACTCGTGGTAGACGTCGCGGATCTGGATCGAGGTCACCGCCGCGCCCTCGAGCGACGACAGGAGCACGCGGCGCAGTGCGTTGCCGATGGTCACGCCGTAGCCCGCGGGCAGCGGGCTGGCCTCGTACTTGGCGTACGAAGCGAGCTCCTCGACCGGCTCGATCTGGGGGTTCTCGATCTCGATCATATGGCTGCTTCTCCTCCGCAGTCGGCCTTGGCCGCTGCTACCTCGAGTAGTACTCGACCACCAGCTGCTCGTTGAGGTCGAGCGGCATCTGGTCGCGGCTGGGCAGGGTGGTCATGGTGCCGGTGAGCTTGGCCGGGTCGACGTTCAGCCAGTCCGGGCGCTGGGCGCCGCGCAACGTGTCGCCGACGTTCTTGAAGTAAGGCATCCGACGGCTCGTTGCGCGAACCTCGACCAGGTCACCCTCGGCGACCTGCTGGGATGCGATGTTGGTCGCGCGGCCGTTGAGCGTGAAGTGGCCGTGGGTCACCAGCTGGCGCGCCTGTGCACGACTGCTGGCAAAGCCCATCCGGTAGACGACGTTGTCAAGCCGCGTCTCGAGCAGCCGCAGCAGGTTCTCGCCGGTCACGCCCGGCCGGTGCTCAGCGGCGTCGAAGTAGCGCTTGAACTGGCGCTCGTGGACCGAGTAGATGCGCCGCACCTTCTGCTTCTCGCGCAGCTGGACGCCGAACTCCGAGACCTTGCGCCGGCGCATCTGGTGCTGGCCGGGCGGCGTCGGGCGGCGCTCGAAGGGGCACTTCTTGGTGTAGCACTTGGCGCCCTTCAGGAAGAGCTTCATGCCCTCCCTGCGACAGAGGCGCGAGACCGGCCCGCGGTAGCGTGACATGTGTGCCGGGCCCTAGACTCGGCGCCGCTTGGGCGGGCGGCAGCCGTTGTGCGGGATGGGCGTCACATCAGTGATCGCGGTCACCTCCAGGCCGGCAGCCTGGAGCGAGCGGATGGCCTGCTCGCGGCCGGCGCCAGGGCCCTTGACGAAGACCTCAACCTGGCGCATGCCGTGCTCCATGGCCTTGCGCGCGGCACCGTCAGCCGACAGCGCCGCGGCGTACGGCGTGCTCTTGCGTGAGCCCTTGAAGCCGGCCGCACCAGCGCTCCCCCAGGCGACAGCGTTGCCGCCCGGATCAGTGATCGTGATGACCGTGTTGTTGAACGACGCCTGGATGTGGACGTGCCCGCTGGGCACGTTCTTGCGCTCGCGGCGGCGGGTCTTGGTTACGCGCTTTCGCTCAGCCATGGCTAGGGGCAGTCACTCCGTTACTTCTTGCGCCGGACGCCGACGGTCAGCTTGGGACCGCGCCGCAGGCGGGCGTTGGTCTTCGTTCGCTGTCCGCGGACAGGCAGGTTGCGTCGGTGGCGCAGGCCTCGATAGGAGCCGATCTCCTGCAGCCGCTTGATGTTCATGGCCACCTCGCGCCGCAGGTCACCCTCGACCTTGTAGCGCCGGTCGATGATGTCGCGCAGCCGGGTGACCTGGTCCTCGGTCAGGTCGCGGACGCGGGTGTCCGGGTTGACGTTCGCCTGGGCCAGGATCTTCTGGCTGGTCGGCAGGCCGATCCCGAAGACATAGGTCAGCGAAACCTCGACGCGCTTCTCGCGCGGGATGTCGATGCCGGCAATGCGTGCCATCTGTATGCCCTTCCTAGCCCTGGCGCTGCTTGTGCTTGGGGTTGCTGCAGATGACCATCACGACGCCGTGGCGGCGGATGATCTTGCAGCGCTCACAGCGCGCCTTGACGGATGCCGAGACCTTCACCCTGGTGTGTCTTCCTCTTACTTCAGGCGATACGTGATCCGGCCGCGCGAAAGGTCATAGGGCGACAGCTCGACGCGAACACGGTCTCCGGGCAGGATGCGAATGAAGTTCATCCGCAGCTTGCCGCTGATGTGGGCCAGGACGCGGTGGTTGTTCTCGAGCTCAACCGCGAACATGGCGTTGGGAAGCGGCTCGATGACCGTTCCCTCTACCTCGATTGCGTCCTTCTTTGCCACAGGCGGCGGCAGGCTCCCTCTGCAGTTGGTTCAATGGTGGATGACTGGCGCCGCGCACCGGCCGGGGCCGGGCGCAGAGCGCGAGAGGCACCGAACAGGGCCCGGTGCACGAACGTGGAGTGTATCAGAGTCCGGCCAGACTGGGCAAGGCACCAGCCTCGGTCAGGGAGCCGGCGGCGGTCAGGATGCGCGGACCGTCAGCGGTGATGGCGATGGTGTGCTCCCAGTGGGCTGACAGCGAACCGTCGACCGTCGCCACCGTCCAGCCGTCCTCACGTACGCGGACCTGGTACGAGCCCAGGGTGAACATCGGCTCGATGGCCAGGCACAGGCCGGGCTCGAGCCGCCGACCCTTGGCGCCGGTGCGGTAGTTGGCCACCTGCGGCTCCTCGTGCATCTCCGTGCCGATGCCGTGGCCGACGAACTGGCGCACGATGCCGTAGCCGTGGCGCAGCGCGACGTCCTCGATTGCGCCCGAGATGTCAGCGATGTGATTGCCGGGCCGGGCGGCGGCGATGCCGGCGTACATCGCTTCGCGCGTTGCCTCGACGAGCTGTCGCACCGGCTCAGGCGCCTGCCCGACGATCCAGCTGCGCGCCGAGTCGCCGTGCCAGCCGTCGACGATCGCGCCGACGTCGACTGAGACGACCTGCCCCGCCTGGATCCTGCGTCCAGCGGGAATGCCGTGGACGACCTCGTCGTCGATGGAGATGCAGGTCGCGTGGCGGTAGTCACCCCGCGGACCGGGCACGCCGACGAACGACGGCACTGCTCCGGCATCGCGGATCAGCCGCTCGGCGATGGCGTCCAGCTCGGCGGTGCTGATGCCCGGGCGCAGCTCCTCGCCAAGCCGGTCGAGGATCTCTGACACCAGCCGACCGGCGTTCGCCATGCGCTCGATCTGGGCCGCGCTCTTGAGCGTCACCCGGCGATCGCTCATCGGGGCACGACCGAGCTGCCGGCCATGATGCGCAGCAACGCCTCGGTGACCTGCTCGGGCGGCAGCTCGCCGTCGACGGTGCTCAGCAGGCCCGCCTCGGAGTAGTAGTCGACGACCTCGAACATCGGCGGGAGCTGCTTGTCGAGCCGCGCCCGGACGGTCGCCGGCTGGTCGTCGGGTCGCTGGTAGAGCGAGCCGCCGTCGATGTCACAGACGCCCGGCTTGGCGGGTGGCATTGTCAGCTCGTGATAGAGGTGCTCCTCGGACTGGTCGCAGATCCAGCGGCCGGACAGGCGCCGGAGCAGCGTCTCGCGGTCGACATCGAGGTACAGGGCGCCGGCCACCCGGCCTCCCCTGCGGGCGAGCAGCCCATCGAGGGCCTCGGCCTGCGGCCGCGTGCGCGGGAATCCGTCGATGATCACGCCGTCGGCGGCGTCAGGCTCGGACAGGCGCTCGTCGACCATCCGGACCGTCACCTCGTCGGGCACGAGGGAGCCGGCCATGATGTAGCGCTTGGCCTCGTGCCCGAGCGGCGTGTCCTCGCGCATGTGGTGGCGGAAGAGGTCGCCGCTGGCTACGTGCGACAGCCCGAGACGGTCTGCCAGGAGCTGCGCCTGGGTGCCCTTGCCGGCGCCGGGACCGCCGATCAGGACCCAGGCCTTCAACGAATGAAGCCCTCGTAGTTGCGCATCATCAGCTGGGCCTCGATCTGCTTCATCGTCTCGACCACGACCGAGACGACGATCAGCAGGGCGGTGCCGCCGAGGGCAAAGCCGCCCGCAGCACCGGTCAGGGCGGTGCCCATGATGATCGGCGCGACCGCGATCGTGGCCAAGAAGAGGGCACCGGCCAGGCTCAGCCGGAAGACGACGCGAGCGAGGTAGTCGCGCGTCGGCGCGCCGGGTCGAATGCCCGGGATGAAGCCGCCGTTCTTGCGTAGCTGGTCGGCCGTCTCGTCAGGCTTGAAGGTGAAGGCCGTATAGAAGTAGGTGAAGCCCATGGTCAGCAGGAAGTAGCCGACGACGTACGGGATGCCGTTCGGGTCGAGGAAGCCGACGATGCCGGCGGCGACCTGGTTGACCAGCGTTCCCCCGCCCGGTGGCGTGTCGATGGGGGCCATGAAGTACGACGCGATTTGGGTTGGGAAGATCAGGATGCTGACGGCAAAGATGATCGGGATCACGCCGGCCTGGTTGACGCGCAGCGGCAGGAACGTCGCTCCGCCCTGGTACATCCGGCGGCCACGGACGCGCGAGGCGTACTGGATGGGGATGCGCCGTTGGCCCTCCTGGATGTAGACGATGACGGCGACGATGACCAGCGCCAGCAGGACCCACAGCACGCCCTCAGCGAGGTCCGGGTTCTGCAGGAACGAGACGACGCCCTGCGGGGCCTGGGCGACGATGCCGGCAAAGATGATGAAGCTGATGCCGTTGCCGATGCCACGCTCGGTGATCAGCTCGCCGATCCACATCGCGAGGATCGTGCCGGCCGCGAGGGTGATCATCTGGCTCAGCGTCTCGAGGCTCAGGATGTTGGCCGGCGCGACGATGTTCTCCGTGCTCAGCAGGGCGAGGTAGCCGTAGGCCTGGAGCAGGGCCAGCGGCACGCACAGGTAGCGCGTGTACTGGTTGATCTTCTGGCGGCCGTAGTCGCCCTCGCGCGACAGCGCCTGCAGACGCGGCACGACGCCGGTCATGAGCTGCATGATGATCGAGGCGTTGATGTACGGGTTGACGCCCATGGCCACGATCGAGAACGTGGCCAGGCCGCCGCCCGAGAACAGGTCGAGGAGCTGCAGGAACGGCAGCCGCTCGATCAGGTTGGTCAGCTCGGCCTGGTTGACGTCGGGCACGGGCACGACGGCCAGCGCGCGGTAGACGACCAGCATCCCGAGCACGAACAGGATCCGGCGCCGGATGTCCGGCGTTCGGACCGCGTTGATCAGCGCCTCGAACATGGCCTGCTACTCGCTCTCTGCGGCAGCGTCGGCGGCATCCGCCTCGCCGGCGTCGTCACTCGCGGCGGCCTGCTCGGCAGAGGGCTCTTCGGTAGCCGGCTCGTCTGCAGCCGGCTCGCCCGCCTGAGCCGGCGCGGCGGGCCGGCGACTACGCTTGGGCCGGGCGGGCTCGGCTTCTTCCGCGGGCTCGGCGGGCGGGTTGAGCAGCTGCACGAAGCCACCGGCCGACTCGACCTTGCTCCGCGCGCTGGCCGTGAACGCGTCGGCGACGACCAGCAGCCTGGCCGACACGTCACCCTGGCCAAGGACCTTGACCGGCTTCGATGCCGACCCGATCAGCCCGGCGGCGGCCATGTTCTCCGGGTTCACGCTCACCGGCGCGTCGCCCGTCGCCTTGGTCTTGGACTTGCCGGCAGGCGCCATCTCGACCTCGACGCCGAAGCGCCCGGCCTCGGCGTACTCGGCGATGCGGCCGATGTTGACCACCTGGTACTCGACCCTGAACGGGTTGCGGAAGCCGCGCAGCTTGGGCACGCGGACGTGGATCGGCGTCTGGCCGCCCTCGAACCAGGGCGGGATGCCGGCACCGGCACGCGACTTCTGGCCCTTGGTGCCGCGGCCGGCGGTCTTGCCCTTGCCGGCGGCGATGCCGCGGCCGACACGTGTGCGGGCCTTGCGTGACCCGGGAGCGGGGCGCAGTTCGTGGAGCTTCACTCGTCGGATTCCTTCTTGGCTCTGGGGGCGCGCTTCGGCTTGGCCGCCGGGAAGCTTTCCTCGGCCGGCGCTGCGGAGGCCTCCGCCGGCGCCTGGCCGGGATCGGCCTTGGCCTGGGCGGCCCGCGCCCGCGGCCGGGGCTCGGTTCGCGGCTCGCCTTCGGCCGTGGCCTGCTCGGACGCCCCCGTCTCCTCGGTCTGGAGCAGGAAGCGGACAGTCCGGGCCAGGCCGCGCATCTGGTCGTTGTCGCTGACCTCGACGGTCTGGCCGATACGGCGCAGGCCGAGCGCGCGCAGCGTGCCGCGCGTGCGCGCGGTGTGGCCGATCGGGCTCTTGACGAGGGTCACGCGCAGCTTAGCGGCCATTGGCCGTCGCCTCCACCGGTCGGCCGTCCGTCGGCTGGCCGCTGATCACGCTGCGCAGCCGCTTGCCGCGGCGCGCCGACAGCTCCTCCGCGCTGGACAGGTTGCGCAGTGCCTCGAGGGTCGCGCGCACGACGTTGACCGGGTTGTTCGAGCCGAGCGACTTGGACAGGATGTCGCGGATGCCGGCCGCCTCGACGACGGCGCGCACAGAGCCACCGGCGATCACGCCCGTGCCCTGCGAGGCTGGTTTGAGCAGCACGGTGCTGGCCCCGAACTCCTGGCGCACCTCGTGCGGGATGGTCGTTCCGACGAGCGGCACCTTGATCAGCTTCTTCTTGGCGTCCTCGACGCCCTTGCGGATGGACTCGGGCACCTCGCCCGCCTTGCCCAGACCAACGCCGACATGGCCGGCGCCGTCACCGACGACGACGATCGCGCTGAAGCTGAAGCGCCGGCCGCCCTTGACGACCTTGGCGACGCGGTTGATCTGGACGACGCGCTCTTCGAGCGTCAGCCGGGCGGGATCGATCCTGGCCAATAGGTGCTCCTTGTCCTGCTAGAAGTCGAGTCCGGCCTCGCGCGCGGCCTCAGCCAGGGCGCGAATTCGGCCGTGGTAGCGGTTGCCGGAGCGGTCGAAGACGACCTTCGACACGCCCGCGGTGCGTGCACGCTCGGCAACGAGCCGGCCGACTGCGCGCGCGCGCTCGGTCTTGCTGCCGGCGGTGGCACGCAGGCTTTCCTCGAGCGACGAGGCGTGGGCCAGGGTGTGGCCGACGCTGTCATCGATGACCTGGGCATAGATCTGGTTGAGGCTGCGGAAGACGGCGAGGCGCGGCCGTTCGGTCGTGCCCGAGAGGTTCAGCCGAATGCGCTGGTGGCGCTTGTCGCGTGCCGCGGCGCGAGTGACGGTGCTCACTTCTTGCCCCCGATCTTGCCCGCCTTGCCGGCCTTGCGGCGGATGACCTCGCCGGCGTAGCGCACGCCCTTGCCCTTGTAAGGCTCCGGCTTGCGGGTGCTGCGGACGCGTGCCGCCACGTGGCCCACGAGCTCCTTGTCGATGCCCACCACGGCCAGCCTGACGGGATTCTCCACCTCGAACGCCACGCCTTCGGGCGGGTCGATCTCGACCGGGTGGCTGTAGCCCAGGTTGAGCTGCAGCTTCTTGCCGACCAGCTGGGCGCGATAGCCCACGCCGGTGATCTCGAGGCTCTTGCGGTAGCCATCGGTCACGCCGGTGACCATGTTGGCGAGCAGCGTGCGGGTCAGGCCGTGCAGCTCACGCGAGCGCTTGTCGTCGTTTGGTCGCTCAACGCGCAGCGAGCCGCCCTCCTGGACCACGCGCAGCTCGGGCGAGACCTCGCGCTCGAGCTGGCCCTTGGGGCCCTTGACGGCCACGCGGCTGCCGTCGAGGGTGACCTCGACGCCGCTGGGGATGGTGATGGGCAGGCGCCCGATGCGTGACATCGGCGGCCTACCAGACGTAGGCGAGCACTTCGCCGCCCAGCTGCGAGCGCCGGGCCTGGGCGCCGGTCATGATGCCCTGGCTGGTGCTGACGATGACCACGCCCAGGCCGCCGAGGACACGCGGGATGTCCGTCTTGGCGGCGTAGACGCGCAGGCCCGGCTTGGAGACGCGCTTCAGGCCGCTGACCACCGGCACCTTGCCGACATACTTCAGGCGCACGACCAGCTCGGCATGCGAGCCGTTGCGCTGCTCCTCGAAGTCCTCGATGAAGCCCTCATCCTTGAGGATCTGGGCGATGGCCAGCTTGGTCCTCGAGGCGGGCAGGCGGACATCCGTATGACGGGCGCGGCTGCCGTTGCGGATGCGGGTCAGCATGTCAGCGATCGGATCGGAAATGTTCATCTCTCTACCAGCTCGACTTCGTCACGCCGGGCAGCTCGCCCAGCAAGGCACGCTCACGGAAGCAGATGCGGCACAGCGCGAAGCGGCGCATGTACGCTCGCGGCCGCCCGCAGACGGTACAGCGGTGGTAGTCGCGGACGTCGAAGCGCTGCGTGCGCTTTGCTTTTGCGATGAGCGATTTCTTGGCCATCAGTGTTCCTGTCTTGCTCCGCTTGCGGTCAGTTGGCGAAGGGCATGCCGAGCAGCTGGAGCAGCCGCTTCGACTCCTCGTCGCTCTCGGCGGTGGTCACGATGCTGATCTCGAGGCCGCGCAGGCGGTCGATCTTGTCGTAGTCGATCTCCGGGAAGGCGAGCTGCTCGCGCAGCCCGAGCGAGTAGTTGCCGCGACCGTCAAAGGATCGGCTGGGAATGCCACGGAAGTCACGGATGCGCGGCAGCGCGATGCGGGTCAGGCGCTCCAGGAAATCCCACATCCGCTCGCCGCGAAGCGTCACCTTGGCGCCGATAGGGTTGCCCGTTCGGACCCGGAACTGGGCGATCGAGCGGCGAGCACGGGTGACGACCGGCCGCTGGCCGGTGATCGTGGCCAGGTCGCCGGTCGCCGCGTCCAGTGCCTTGGCATTGGTCAGCGCCTCGCCGAGGCCGATGTTGACGACGATCTTTGACAGCCGCGGGACCTGCATCACGTTCTCGTAGCCGAACTCCTTGCGGAGGGCGGGCACGACCTCATCCTGGTAGCGCTGTCGTAGTCCGCTGGTCACGACTTCTGTGCCTCCCGCGTGAGGCCCTCGCCGCAGTGGCTGCAGACGCGCAGGCTCCGTCCGTCGGCCGCCTCGGTGTGGCGGACGCGGGTCGGCTTGCCGCAGCTGGGGCAGACGATCTGGACGTTGCTGACGTGGATCGGCTGGGCAATCTCGAGGATGCCGCCCTGCTGGATGCGCGGCTGTCGCTCCGTCCGGCCCTGCTTGGGGCGTGGCTTGGTGTGGCGCTTGGCGATGTTCAGGCCCTCGACCACGACCGACAGCGCGGCCAGCGGCTTCCGGCTTCGCCAATCGCCGCCAAGCTTGATGCGCGAGCGGCGGCCCATCTGCGGGTTGCGAACAACGCGCTCGACCGTTCCGCGCTTGCCGGCGTCCTTGCCCTTGAGCACGACGACCTCGTCTCCACGATGGATGTCAGGCACGCGCGTCGGCCGTGAGCGGCCTTCTGGCTGGGCCATCACAGAACCTCCGGCGCGAGCGAGATGATCTTCATGTAGTTGCGGTCGCGCAGCTCGCGCGCAACCGGGCCAAAGATGCGCGTCCCGCGCGGGTTGCCCTGGTTGTTGATCAGCACGGCCGCGTTCTCGTCGAAGCGGATGTAGCTGCCGTCAGGCCGGCCCAGCTCCTTGTTCGTGCGGACGATTACCGCGCGCACGACATCGCCCTTCTTGACGGCGGCGTTCGGGATGGCCTGCTTGACGCTGGCTACGATGACGTCGCCGATGCCGGCCGTCGTCTTCTGCGAACGGCCGAGCACGCGGATGCACTGGATCACCCGGGCGCCGGTGTTGTCAGCCACCTTGACGCGGCTGTACTGCTGGATCACGCGCGCACCTCGGCCTCGGCGGGCTCCGCGGCGAGCTCATCGGCGGGGACGTCGTCACGCACGCGGCCCGGGTGGGCGGCCGCGTGGATGGCCTCGCTGGTCGCCTCCTCCTCGGCGACGACCGGCTCGCCGGCGCCTTCGCCGGCACGCTGGACGATCTCAGCCAGCCGCCAGCGCTTGGTTGCCGACAGCGGCCGCGACTCGACGATGGTGACCGTGTCGCCGATGCGCGCCTCGTTGCTTTCGTCGTGCGCCTTGAAACGCGTAGTCAGGCGGATGACGCGCTTGTAGATCGGGTGGCGCGACAGGCGCTCGACGCTGACCACGATCGTCTTGTCCATCTTGTCCGAGACAACGCGGCCGGTCTTGGTCTTGCGCTGGCTGCGCGCGACAGGGCTGGTCATTCAGTTGCTCCTCTACCGCGGCGCTTCTTCTCGGCGGTGGCGGTGGCGGCCTTGTCGGCCTTGGTTGCGCTGTCATCCCCACCGTCAGGTGAGTCGGCAGCCCGCCGGCGCGCACCAGCACGGCTGGCCCGCCCATCACCGGCGGCAGCCTTCCTGGCCGGGCGGCTGGACGGCACAGGTCCCACACCGGTCAGCTCGCGCTCGGTAGCGACGGTCAAGATGCGGGCAATGGTCCGCCGCGCCTGGGTGAGCTGGGTGTAGTCGGTCAGCTGGCGCGTGGCCAGCTGGAAGCGCAGGTCGTACAGGTGGCGGCGCTGCTTGGACAGCTCCTCGTTGAGCTCGAGGTCAGTCAGCTCGCGAACCTTATCGATGTCCATCGCCACCAACTCCTTCGCGAACCAGGAACTTGACGTCGACCGGCAGCTTGTGGCTGGCCAAGCGCATCGCCTCAGCGGCCTCGGCCTCCGGCACGCCGGACATCTCGAACAGGATGCGGCCGGGCTTGACGACCGCGACCCAATGGTCGGGCGCGCCCTTGCCGGAGCCCATTCGCACCTCGGCCGGCTTCTTGGTCACCGGCTTGTCGGGGAAGATCCGGATCCAGATCTTGCCGCCGCGCTTGACGTAGCGGGTCATCGCGCGCCGGGCGGCCTCGATCTGGCGAGCCGTGATCCACGCCGGCTCAGAGGTCATCAGGGCGTAGTCGCCGAAGGCGATCGTGTTGCCGCCCTTGGCGAGGCCGGACATCCGGCCGCGCATCACGCGGCGGTGCTTGACACGGCGAGGCATCAGCATCAGGCAGCACCTCCGGCCGCGGCCGTGGCAGCCTCCGGCGGCGCCTGCCGCTCGGGGAGCACGTCGCCGCGGTAAATCCACACCTTGACGCCGATGCGGCCGTAGGTCGTGTGCGCATGCACCTGGCCGTAGCTGATGTCCGCGCGCAGCGTGTTGAGCGGGATGCGGCCTTCCTTGTCCCACTCGCGACGGGCCATCTCAGATCCGCCCAGGCGGCCCGAAACCTGGATCTTCACGCCCTTGGCGCCGGCCTTCATCGTCCTCTGGATGGCCTGCTTGATCGCCTTGCGGAAGGCGATCCGACGGGTGAGCTGCTGGGCGATGTTCGTCGCCACCAGCACGGCATCCAGCTCGGGCTGGCGAATCTCCTTGATCTCGAGCTTGACCTTGGCCGTCGAGAGCCGGCCGATCTGTTGGCGCAGTGCCTCGACATTGGCCCCGCCCTTGCCGATGACGATGCCCGGCTTCGCGGTATGGACGGTGACGGTCACGTGGTTGATGCCGCGCTCGATCTCGACCTGGCTGACGCTCGCGTTGGCCAGCCGGCGTGCGACCAGCTGGCGGATGGCGATGTCTTCCTTGAGCAGCTCGGTGTAGCCCTTGCCGGCGTACCACTTGGCGTTCCACGTCCGCGCGACGCCGAGGCGGAAGCCGTAGGGATGAACCTTGCGTCCCATGGTCAGGCGTTCCTGTTCTCGACGACCACGGTGACGTGGGTCATCGGCTTGTGGATCGGGAAGGCGCGTCCCTGGGCGCGCGGTCGAAATCGCTTCATCGTCGGTCCTTCGTTCGCCGTCGCCTCGACGACGAACAGGTCGTCGGGCGACAGGTTGTGGTTGTTCTCGGCATTGGCGGCTGCGCTCTTGAGCACCTTGGCCACGTCGCGCGCCGCGCCCTGGGGCATGAACTGGAGCGCCGCCGTGGCCTCAGCCACGGGCAGGCCGACGATCGCCTGCGTGACGAGGCGCGTCTTGCGGGTCGAGCGGCGGAGGTACTTGGCGGTGGCTGCTACACGCATGGTCGGCCTACTTCAGCGACGTTGAGCGCTCGGTGTGCTTGCCGTGGCCGCGAAAGTTGCGGGTGGGCGAGAACTCGCCGAGGCGATGGCCGACCATGTTCTCAGTGACATAGATCGGGATGTGCTTCTTGCCGTTGTAGACGGCGATGGTGTGGCCAACGAAGTCGGGGAAGATGACGCTCGCCCGCGACCAGGTCTTGAGCACCTTCTTCTCGCTCTTGCGGTTCATCTGCTGCACCCGGGAGAGCAGCCGGGCCTCCACGAAGGGGCCCTTCTTGAGCGATCGTGACATCTCTGAAGCCTCCTCCGGCCCTAGCTCTTGCGGTGCCGGGAGCGGACGATGAACTGCCCGGTCTGCTTGTTGCGCCTGGTGCGGTGGCCCATCGCGGGCTGGCCCCAGGGGGTCTTGGGCGGCATGCCGGTCGGCGACTTGCCCTCGCCGCCACCATGCGGGTGGTCGCGCGGGGTCATCGCCACGCCGCGGGTCTGCGGACGACGGCCGAGATGGCGCACCCGGCCGGCCTTGCCGGAATTCTGGTTCTCATGATCGACGTTGCCCACCTGGCCAACGGTCGCCATGCAGCGCATGTCGACCCGGCGCACCTCGCCTGAGGGCAGGCGGACCTGCGCGTACTGGCCTTCCTTGGCGAGCAGCTGGGCCGAGGTGCCGGCCGAGCGGACGATCTGCGCGCCGCGGCCGGGCACGAGCTCGACGTTGTGGATGGTCGTGCCGAGCGGGATGTTCTTGAGCGGCATCGCGTTGCCGACGCGGGCCTCGGCATCCGGGCCGGCGACGACTTCGGCGCCGACCTCGAGGCCGTCGGGCACGAGCATGTAGCGCTTCTCGCCGTCGGCGTAGTGGAGCAGGCCGATCCGCGCCGAGCGGTTGGGGTCGTACTCGATCGTCGCCAGCCGGGCGGGAACGCCCCACTTGTCACGCTTGAAGTCGATCCGGCGGTAGGCGCGCTTGGCACCGCCGCCACGGTGGCGGACGGTGATCCGGCCCTTGTCGTTGCGCCCGCTGATGCGCTGCTTGGGCTCGAGCAGCGGACGATGCGGCTTGTCTGTGGTGATCTCCTCGAAGGTCGGGCCGATGACCGACCGACGACCGGGTGAGGTGGCCTTGTACCTGCGCAGTGGCATCTCTAGACCCCCTCGAAGAACTCGATGCTCTGGCCGCTGGCCAAAGTGACGACCGCCTTCTTCCAGGGCGAGGTGCGGCCAATGGTCCGGCCGCGACCTCGGCCGCGAACCTTCTCCTTCGACTTCGTGGTCAGCACGTTGACGGTTACGACCTCGACCTTGAAGAGCTCCTCGACGGCCTGCTTGATCTGCAGCTTGTTGGCGTCCGCGTGGACGCGGAAGGTGTACTTGCCGCGGTGGGTGTGGTCCATCGACTTCTCGCTGACGATTGGCCGGACCACGATCTCGGCTGCCTGGAGGGTCATGCGTACACCTCCGCCATCCGGGCCAACGAAGGCTGGAGGATGAGCAGCGTGTCGGCGTCAAGCACGTCGACGACGTTGAGCGAATCGGCGCGTAGGACGGACACACCCGGCAGGTTGCGCGCCGAGCGCAGCAGCTTGTCGTCGCCTTCCGGGGCGATAACTGTCACCTTGCCGGACAGCTCGAGGGCAGCGAGATAGCCAACCAGCTCGCGCGTCTTGACCTGGTCCATCTCGAGCGCGTCGATGACCTTGATCGCGCCGTCGCCGAACTTGGCGGTCAGGGCGCCCTGGAGGGCCAGGCGCTTCATGCGCTTGGGCATCTTCTGCTCGTACGAGCGCGGGTGCGGCCCGAAGACGACGCCGCCGCCGGCGTAGTGCGGTGCACTGCGCGAGCCCTGCCGGGCGCGGCCGGTGCCCTTCTGGCGGTACGGCTTGCGGCCGCCGCCGCGGACCTCGCCGCGCGTCTTGGTGTCGTGGGTGCCGATCCGCCGACCCGCCAGCTGGGCGGTCACGGCCTGGTGGATGAGCGGCTCGTTGACCGGCGCGGCAAAGAGCGCCTCGGGCAGCTCGACGGTGCCCAGGTCCTTGCCGTTCTTGGAGAAGAGCGTGGTAGTGAGCATCACTTGACCTTGCGGACCATGACCAGCGCGTTGCGCGCGCCAGGCACGGCACCCTTGACCAGCAGGAGATTACGCTCGGCGTCGGTGCGGACGATGGTCAGCTTCTTGACGGTCACCCGGTCGTTGCCCATGCGGCCGGCCATGCCGGTGCCCTTGAAGACCTTGCCCGGGTAGGTGCCGGCGCCGATCGAGCCCGGCTGGCGATGCGAGTCCGAGCCGTGGGTCTCCGGCCCGCGCCGGAAGTTGTGGCGCTTGATCGTGCCGGAGAAGCCCTTGCCCTTGCTGATGCCGGTAACGTCGACGATCTCGCCCTCGGCGAAGAGGCTGACGTCCAGCGTCTGGCCGACCTCGTAGCCGGCCAGATCGTCGACGCGAAACTCGCGCGCCTCGGCGACCGGCGGCAGATCCTTGAGCTGGCCCTTGCGCGGCTTGGTCAGCCGGCGCGACGTGCCGGCACCGAGCTGGACGGCACTGTAGCCGTCGCGCTCGGGGGTGCGCAGGCTGGTCACGGTATTGGGTTCGACGGCGACCACCGAGACCGGCACGAGCGTGCCGTCCTCCATGAACACCTGTGTCATGCCGACCTTGCGGCCGATCAGTCCAATGCTCATCACTACATCTTTATCTCGATGTCGACGCCAGCGGCCAGGCTCAGCCGCATCAGCGCATCGACGGTCTTGGCGGACGGATCGAGGATGTCAATCAGCCGCTTGTGAGTGCGGATCTCGAACTGCTCACGGCTGTCCTTGTCGATGAACGGTGACCGGATGACCGTGAACTTCTCGATGCGCGTCGGCAGCGGCACCGGGCCCACGACGTCAGCTCCGGTGCGCTGGGCCGTCTCCACGATCTGGAGGGCGGACTGATCCAGCAGCCGGTGGTCGTATGCCTTGAGTCGGATCCGGATTCGCTGCCGAGCCATCGTTCTCGGCCTACTCGTGGATCTGGGTGATCGCGCCGGCGCCGACGGTGTGGCCGCCCTCGCGGATGGCGAAGCGCTGGCCGGTCTCGAGCGCGATCGGGGTGATCAGCTCGACGTCCATGTCGACGTTGTCGCCGGGCATCACCATCT
>DATMJK010000063.1:0-27173 GCA_035553915.1 Candidatus Limnocylindrales bacterium
GAGGCGCGTGACTGGATCAGCGCCATGTCGGCTGAGCGGCAGGGCGGCGAGATCGTGGTCGACGTCGACTCGGGCGTCTTCGGCCACCGCGCGACGATGCTCGACCTCGACGCCGCGGACCTCGCGCACTTCCGGCGCATCGGCCGGATCGTGGGCCTGCCCAACCGGCCGGGCCAGGTCCAGACGGCATTGGCCATGTCCGGCTCGGCCGCTCAGAGCCGGATCCACTCGTACCCCGCCGACGCGGACTTCTTCGAGCGCGTTCACATCACTGCCCCGACGCGCGACGAGGCGTGCCTGACCCTGGCCGACGTGATCCGCGAGAAGGCGCTGGCCACCATGAGCGGCCCGACGCATCGGTTGTGGGAGGTCAAGTTCGGCAGCTGGGACGCGGACGTGGTCAAGGACGGCCAGGAGATCAGCGCCGGCTCGCCGATGAGCTGGAGCCCGGCTGAGATCGCGGCCGGCGAGATGACCGTCCACGACACCGCGGGCGCCGTGCGCACGGTCAAGTGGGAGGAGGGCGCGCGCGAACCGGGCTGGTGCAAGCTCGACTGGGTGGTCGCGGATCCCGAGCGTGGCGCGCTGGCCAACGCGAGCAACATGCTCGACCCCACCTGGGAGGCGCCTGACGGCACGATCGTGCCGCTCGACGGCTTCCTGGACCCCTATTTCCAGGAGGTCTACCTCGACACCGATGCGTTGCCCCTGTTCCAGAAGATCGTGCGCGAGCTGTCGAACGACTCGGTCGACGAGTACGTCAGCCAGCTGGAGAAGGAGGTGCGCAAGTACAGCTCGGACAGGGACCCCAACTGGGGCAAGGTTGCGCGCCGGCTGTACAACATCTTCCGCCTGACCGGCCACTACCCCGAGGCGGCCTACATCCGCGAGCTGTTCGATGAGCCGACCACCGTCCTCTACCAGGTCGCGGCGCTGATCCGGACCGTCGATGAGGCGGCTGCCGAAGGCACGCCATTTGGGCGTGACGGCCTGGTCGACCAGTGCGATCAGCTGATCATGTCAGCCATCGGCGCGCTGACCGGCCCGTCCGAGGCGGTCGTCGTCTCGCACCTGCTCAAGCTGCGCGACCAGGTCGCCGGCCAGCGCGAGGGTGATCGGGGCGCGAACGTGATCGGCGTGCGCGACGAGGCGATGGCCGTGGTCAACGACTACTTCCGCGAGCGGCTGATGGACGTGCCCGTGATCCGCGAGTACATCGAGCGCCTTGCGGTTGGGGACTAAGTAGCGGCACCACCGGGACTCATAGGATGGTGGTGCCGGGATGACGCACGCGCCACAATGCAGGCAGCGATGAGACGCCGTGTAGCGCCGATCCTGCCCCGCCTGCTGCTGAGCGCCCTGGGTGCGGTGGTGCTCGCCGCCGGCATGGGCCCGGCACCATCAGCGACTGTTGCCGCCGAGCCGTTCGAGCTGCGCGTGCCGGTGCTGATCTACCACCACGTGACCTGTGATCGGCCGTCCAACCTGCCCAATACCCAGATCTGGATCTGCCCGTCGCGCTTCGAGGCACAGCTCAAGCACCTGAAGGACCGCGGCTGGAAGGCGATCACCACCGACCAGCTTGCCGAGCATATGAAGAATCGGACCTGTCCGGGGCCGCGGACGATGGCCGTCACGGTCGACGACTCGGCCGCCTTCGGCTACACCAACGCGGCACCGATCCTCGAGAAGCTGGGCATGCGCGGCACGTTCTTCGTCGTCGTCGGCCTGGCCGGCCAGAGCAACGCGATCAGCTTCAACCAGATGCGCGACCTGGTCGCGCGCGGCCACGCCATCGGCAACCACAGCATGACCCACCTCGATCTCGTCGGGCGCAGCCAGGCGCAGCTCGAGACGCAGGTCGAGAAGTCGCAGCAGAAGCTGCAACAGGAGCTCGGCTACCGCCCACGCACCTTCGCCTACCCGAACGGCACGCACGATGCCAATGCCCGTGCCCGGGCAGCGCAGAGTGGCTTCGAGCTTGCCTTCACTGCCGATCCGACTTACGTGATCTCGTCCTCCAAGCCGCTCGTCGCGCCGCGGCTGTTCGTCAGCAAGCGCCACGCGCCGGCTGACATCGCGGCCAAGATCGAGCCTTACGCCCAGGCGTGTGCGGCGGCCGCCGGCTCTGAGACGGCCGCACCGACGGTCTCGCTGCCGGCCGGCGCGCAGCTGGGCACGAGCAAGATGCGCATCCGGGTCGATTGGGCGGCCGGCGCCGCCGCCGGCGCCACGGCCTTCCAGCTCCAGCAGCGGCGCAACGGCGGTAGCTGGCAGTCAGTCAGCCTCGGGTCCGCCGGCCAGAAGTCGGTGACCCTGCTGCGCGCCGCCGGCAACACCTTCCAGTTCCGCGTCCGTGCCTCGAGCGGCGGCAGCTACGGCCCGTGGGCAACGGGCCCCGCGACGACCCTCTCGGCACGCCAGGAGAGCCACGCCTCGATCACTCGCAGCGGCAGCTGGCCGAGCGTCTCCAGCTCGTCCGCGTACGGCGGCGGGCTGCGCTACGCGAGCTCATCGGCGGCGCGGGCGACGATGACCTTCAGCGGCAGCCACATCGGCTGGGTTGCCGCGCGCGGCCCAAAGCGCGGCGTGGTCGACGTCTACCTCGACGGGTCACTCGCCGCGACCATTGACCTCTATGCGGCGTCGAGCTCGCCGCGCCGGCTGGTCTTCGCGAGCCAGCTCGCGTCCGGCGGCAGCCACACCATCGAGCTGCGCCTGCGCGGCACGGCCGGCCGGCCGCGCGCCGACCTGGACGCTTTCGTCTTCCTCAGCCCCTGACGCGCTCGCGGAACTCGCTGACCGCGCGCCGCGCCGACTGGGCGACCCAGCCGCCGTCCGAGCCGAGGGCGAAGACGCGGTAGCCGGCATCGGCATAGGGCGGCAGGTCGTCGACGCTCCAGAGCAGGACGCCGGCGGCCTTGCCCGCGTCGTTCGCAGCCCGGCCCACCCGCTCCACGGCCTGCCGGTACTGCGCCGCCGACACGTCGCCCGGCACGCCGAGATCGTGCGACAGGTCAGTCGGGCCCACGAACAGCACGTCCACGCCGTCGATCGACGCCGTCTCAGCCGCGGCCTCGACTGCGGCGGCGCTCTCGACCTGGATCATCAGCGTCACGTCCTCGTGCGCGCCCGCGACATCGGCGTGGCCCAGCCGGCCGAAGCCCGCGAATCGGGTCGGCAGCGCGATGCCGCGCGTGCCTGTCGGTGGATAGCGCACGTAGCGCACGATCTCGCGCGCGAGGCCCGAGTTGTCGACGCGCGGCACCATCAGCGCCCTGGCGCCGAAGTCGAGCGCCCGGCCGATGCGCAGCCGCGTGCCTTCCTCGACGCGGACGACCGATTCGGCCCGCGTGGCGGCGACGGCGTGGAGCATGGCCAGCAGCCCGGCCTCGGTCAGCGCGCCGTGCTCCATGTCCAGGATGAGCCAGTCATAGCCGGCGTCGCCGGCCAGCTCGGCGGCCACGGGCGAGCCGAGGTTGAGGAAGCAGCCGAGAACGGTCTCGCCGCGCGCGATGCGCTGGCGCAGGCGCTCCGGCCGGCCGGTGTCCGGCACGTTGCTCAGTGGTCGCCCGGGTTGCGCGTCGCGCTGGCGTCCGTCCAGGCGGGCGGATCGCTCGCCGGGAAAGAATCGTCGACGGCGTCGTCGACCGGGTCGTCGTAGTCGCGCCTCGGCGACTCGGGCTCGGCCGGCGCTTCGGCGTCCGCGTCTTCGTCGCGCGGCGAGGTTGGCTGGTCGGTCATGGTCGGGCTGCCTCCTTGGTTGGCAGGAAGGCTGTCAACGATTAGAATCCGGCGGGCGTGGGCCGCTAGCTCAATGGTAGAGCAGCTGACTCTTAATCAGCTGGTTGAAGGTTCGAGTCCTTCGCGGCTCACCAATCCCCCGCTTCACCGCCCCTCGGACGCGGCTGCGTTTCAGCGCGCGTGTAATGCGGCGCGGCCGGTCTGATCGGTGTCCTGAGGGTGACCCGGGAGAGCCTGTTGCCCGGTGGCGACAAGGCCATCGGGAGACTGACTGAAAAGGGAGGTCATCAATGGACGAGAACAAGAACTGGCAGCAGGACCAGGGCGGCCAGGGCGGCCAGGGTGGCCAGGGTCAGGATCAGGACCAGGGCGGCCAGGGTGGCCAGGGTCAGGACCAGGGTCAGGGCGGCCAGGGCGGCGACTGGGGCGGCCAGTCCGGCTCGACCGACTACACCCGCGGCGGTGAGCAGGGCGACCTGGGCACGGGCAGCTCGGACACCGGCATGGGCGGTGGCGAGATGGGCCAGGGCGGCCAGCAGGGCGGCCAGGACCAGGAAAAGGGCCAAGGCGGCGACAACTACTAGTCGCAGCGCTTGCACCGCCCGAAGGGGCGGCTTCAGCCAGACAAGGGACGGCGGGGCCTCGGCGCCGCCGTCCTTTTCCGTGTCAGCTGGCGAATTGGCGACCGGCTAACCGGGCGACGGCGAACGCGCCGATGGCCACAACGACCATCGCCGCGTAGGACGGACCGGCGGCCGCCAGCTGGCCGGCTGCCTCAGCGGTTGCCGTGAAGCGAGCCGCGAGATCCAGCGCAGCGCCGGCGAGCAGTCCGCTGACCAGGAACAGCAGGCCGTACCAGCTTCCGATCAACGCAGTAAGCAGGCCGAGCGCGAGGCCGGCCAGCAGCCAGGCCGTCGGCTGGCTCTCGATCGGGGCCAGCCGGCCCAGGATCAGCACGACCGAAGCGCCAATGAGCAGGATCGCGGTGTGACGGAAAAGGGCCAGGGTCAGGCTGCGCGGCTGGTTGCCGCCGAGCCAACGGCCCAGGCGGCGCTGGCCGCCAAACGCGGCGCGAGCGGTCACAGCGGCAGTCTCTGGAGCAGCGTAATCAGCGGCCGCGTCGTCGTCGCCGGCTCCTCCGCGATGGGCAGGCGCAGCCATGCCGGATCGGCCGTGCCCGGACGGTAGCGCGCGGTCAGCTGGCGCGCGCCGATCTCACTCAGGCCCATCGCCGCCACGGCCTGGGCGAGCGTCGTGCCCTCGCCGCGCAGTCCACGGCTGGTGACGCAGGAGTCGCCGTCGCGCAGCTGGCGGCCGAGCTCTGCCCGGCGCTCGGCGAAGGGCAGCCCGAGCAGCGACCGCTGACCGACATGGAGCAGATCCGAGCAGACGAGCGCCGGCGAGCCGGCGCGCGAGGCGTCATCCTCGAGCCGACGACGCAGCAGCTCCGCATCCGGCCGGCCCTCGTCGTCGAGCACAAGCAGAGTGGCCACCACGATCAGCTCCGGCGCGGCGAACTGTCCGGTCAGGTCGGCCAGCTCAGGAAAGCACGCGGCCGGGTCAGCCAGGTGGTCGATCTGCAGCCGCAGCCCGTCCGGCGTGACGTAGGCCAGGGCCGGCGTGCCGGGCCACCATGGCTCGAAGAACCACTCGTCGTCGTCGAACGGTGCGGCTCCGAGCTGGGGTTTCATCGGCCGCAGCCGGGGCAGCGAGGTCGGCTGCTCGGCCGGCTCGATGGCCAGCGATAGCTGCTCGCCGCCGGCCGGGGCCATGGCCACTAGGCTGACTTGCGCCGGCGTTCCTGGCGGCCGGCGGCCGCCGCCTTGGGCTTCGCCGACGCCTTGGCAGCGGGCTTGGCCGCGGGCGCGCGTGCCCCGCGCTTGCGCCGCTCGGCCAGCGACTCGGGCGCGGCAGCGGCCTTGGCCCGCCGGCTGCGCGACGAGCTCGCCGCGGCGGACTCCGCGCCGGCCTCTTCGCCGGTGCCAGCCTTGGCGGCGCGGCCCTCGCGGACGGCGGCGACGCTTGCCTCTAGCACGCTCATGAGGTCGGTGATCTTGGTCGGCCGTGCCCCCGCCGGGCGAGGCGCCTCGGCAGGCTGGCCGGCGATCTTGGCCTCGATCACGCCCATCAGCGCTTCGCGGTACTCGTCGCGGTAGTCGTCGGCGGCGAACTCGCCGCGCATCGCCGCGATCAGCTGCTTGGCCATCTGCTTCTCCGCCGGCTTGAAGTCCGGCTCGGCGTCGGGCAGGTCGAGCTCATCGAGCGAGCGCACCTCGTCAGGCCAGTAGAGGGTCGAGAGGAGCATCGTGTTGGCGAACGGGTTGAGCGAGGCGAGCTGCTCGCGGTCCTTGAGCACGATCTTGCAGACCGCCGACAGGCCCTCGTCGGCAAGAACCGACTTGAGCAGATAGAAGGCCTTGCGCCCGACGGCCTCGGGCTCGATGTAGTACGCCTGGCGGATGAAGGTCTGGTCGTGCGACTCGCGGTCGGCTTCGACGAAGGTATCGATCTCGATCGAGCGGATCGTCTTGAGCGGGACCTTTTCGAAGTCCTCCTCGTCGATGATCACGTACTGGCCCTTCGAGTACTCGAAGCCGCGGACCGTGTCGCTGCGCGGGATCTCGCCGTGCTCCGGGCAATGGACGCGCATCTGGATGCGCTGGCCACATTCCTTGTGCAGCAGGTTGAAGGACAGGCCGCCGCGCGACTCGGTGGCCAGGTAGAGCTTGATCGGGATGGTCACCAGTCCGAACTGGATCGCGCCGCGCCACATCGCGCGTGCCATGACTTCTCCTTCGACGCTCGTGACGTGGCTGTTCGCCGCCCCGTCGCAGCAGAGGATACGACTGGCACACGCCGCGCGTGGCGCGCACGCGGTACAGAAATCGTAACGCCTGCGCTGCGAAAGGCCCGTTGCGACGCAACTGCAACCCGGTCCGTTGAGCGGCTTGTCGGGCGTCGCGCACCGATGACGGACAATCGAGAGTGCCGTCACGGGCACCTTCACATGGATCGTGGACGCCGCCACCCGAGGCGGGGAAGGAGAGATCAATGACCGTCAACCTCGACATCCCGGTGATCAATAAGCGCCTACGGCTGGAGCTCCCGCGGTTCCGCCAGACAGCGGATCAGGTGGGCAAGGCAATCGAGCGCACGTCTGACGATGCCGCCAGCCGGCTGGGCAACGTCAGCCTGCCGAGTGTCGATCTTGGTGGCGCACTGGAGGGCGCCAAGCGGACGATCGACCAGACCGTGCGCACGCTAAGCGACGGCGGTCAGGCAGTTGCCAGCGGCGCCGAGCGGGCCGCGACCGGGGCCTCTGTGCGGGTCCGTCACCTTGGCCAGGACGTCGACTCGACGATCCAGGACCTGCGCTCGCTGCGCATCACCCGCGACAGCGGCCGCGATCCGTGGCCGGGTGTGGCGCTGATCATGGGCGTAGTTGGCGGGGTGGTGGCGATGTTCCTGTTCGACCCGCGCGACGGCCGGCGCCGCCGGACGGTGTTGCGCGACAAGCTGGGCAAGTGGGGCCGCGCCGCCAGCCGCGAGGCACGCGGCAAGGCGGTCGACCTGCGCAACCGCAGCCAGGGCGTCATCCACGAGGCCAAGTCGGCAATCGGCGGTGTCCGGGGCAACGAGCAGCAGGCCGATGAGTATCCCTCCGCCGGCGGCCACGCCGGCAGCTCGGGTGACTGGGATCAGGGCAGCGAATCCGAGGCTGCGGCCATGGGCCAGCCGGCGGTCGGAGCGGCCGTTGGTGCCGGCGCGGCCGAACCGAACGGCGGCGAGTACGGCGATCTGGCCCATCGGCCCGGCGCGCCGAACGGCCATCCGCAAGGTTGACATCCAGCTGACCGGACGCGCGCTGGCACGGTCGGCGCAACCGCCTGACCGAACGCGCGCTGGCACGGGCGTCGCAACCGCCTGACCGAACGCGCGCTGGCACGGCCCATCGTCCAGGCTGGATCCGGTCATCTGCTCTGCCTGAGCGCCTTATCCGGCTTCGCCGGGGCCCAACCCGCTCATACGCTCACCCATGAGCACAGGTTGCCCGCGCGCGCGGGCTGGGGACCCATGCGCTCGGGTGGCGAACCTTAAGCTCAGCATGGATCGATCAGGTTGGGACAAGGATGTGTGCCTGGGCGTATGACCAAGTAGCGCGTCCAGGCGCGCCTCGGCCATGGTCGGCCACGTCTTCCAGGAGCGGCGCGGGATGGTCAAGTCGAGAGTTAAGGTTTGGCGGGCGAGCATTTGGTCGAGTCGGGCCGCTGCCGCGCGCATGGGTGGTGTCACCGCCGGATGGCGGCCGTGCTAACCTGACCGAAGTCCCTTTGGCACCGGTCCCGTGAGGCCGGCCCGGGGCGGTCCCGAGAGGACCGGCAAGGAGGACGCCTGATCTGCTGTCGAACGACCACCGCCCGTAACGGGTGCGGTGGTTATTTTGTGAGCGGCGCTTGAGGCCCCCGCCGAACGCGCCAAGCTGGGCCGGGTCGTTGCCCATTCCCATCGACTCGGTCGTCGATCCGCGCATCGGCGGGCACGGCCCTGCGCTGCTCGCGCTCGAGGACGGGACGGTGATGCGCGGCGTGGCCTTTGGCGCGCCGCTCGCCGGTGGCGGCGACCTGGTCGCGAACACGAGTCAGACCGGCTACCAGGAGATCTGCACAGACCCTTCGTACGCCGGCCAGGTCGTGCTGATGACGTATCCGCTGATCGGTAACTACGGTCGCATCGCGCATGATGACCAGTCGCTGCGGCCGTGGTTGGCCGGGCTGCTCGTGGCCCATGCGACGGCGGCCGTGCTGGAGCCGGCGCGGCAGCTGGTGGCGTTGCTGCGCGACGCACGCATACCGGCAATCGCCGGCCTCGACACGCGGGCGCTCGCCCGGCGGCTGCGGGCGACGGGATCTCAGCGCATCCACATTGGCGCCCCGGGCGAGCTGGATCCGGAGTCGGCGGTATCTGCCGCCCGTGCGTTGCCGCGCTGGGAGGAGCAGGACTTCGTTGCCCGCGTCTCGGCCACCGAGCCGTACGAGGTGGGCCCCGTCGACGGGCCGCTGGTCGCGCTGATCGACTACGGCCTCAAGGGCAACATCGTGCGCAATCTCGTCGAGCGTGGCGCCAGGGTGCGCGTGCTCCCCCACACCAGCGGCCCGGCGCAGGCGCTCGCGCCGGAGATCCGCGGGCTGGTGCTCTCGCCGGGGCCCGGTGACCCGGCGCGGCTGGCCGGGCCGGTCGAGGTCGCAAGGCAGGCGATCGCTGACGGCCGACCCATGCTCGGCATCTGCCTGGGCCACCAGATCGTGGGGCGTGCGGCCGGCGCAGACACGCGGCGGCTGCGCTTCGGACACCACGGTGCCAATCACCCCGTCAAGGACCTCCCCACCGGCCGCGTGCAGGTGACCGCGCAAAACCACGAGGTCGAGGTCGTGGGCGAGACGCTGCCAGCGGAATCGGGCTTCGAAGTCAGCCAGCGCAACCTCAACGACGGCTCGGTCGAGGGCCTGCGCCACCTCTCGCTGCCGATCGAGACCGTCCAGTACCACCCTGAGGGCTCGCCCGGGCCGCTCGACGCGCTGGAGGTCTTCGACCGTTTCGTGGCGCGACTGTGAGCGATTCGCCGAAGCCCGCCTCGGTGCTGATCGTAGGCTCTGGGCCGGTGATCATCGGCCAGGCGGCCGAGTTCGACTACGCCGGCACGCAGGCCTGTCGCGCGCTGCGCGACGAGGGCGTGCGCACGATCCTGCTGAACTCGAACCCGGCGACGATCATGACCGACCCGGGCGTCGCCGACGCGGTCTACCTCGAGCCAATCACCGTCGCCAGCGTCGAGCGCATCCTCGAGCGCGAGCAGCCCGACGGCATCCTGTGCGGCCTGGGCGGCCAGACGGCGCTCAACCTGGCTGTCGCCCTCGATCGCGCGGGCACGCTCGAACGCCACGCTGTCCGGCTCCTGGGCACGCCGCTGGCGGCGATCGAGATGGCCGAGGACCGGCAGCGCTTCCGCGAGCTGCTCGATCGGATCGGCCAGCCATACCCCGCTTCGGAGATCGTCGACGGCGCGACGCCGCGCGAACGACAGGAGGCCGCGCGCCGGGCACTCGAGATCATCGGCCTGCCGGCGGTCATCCGCCCGGCCTACACCCTTGGCGGCTCGGGCGGCGGCATCGTCGCCTCGGAAGGTGAGTACCTCGACCGCGTTCGCTCCGGACTGCGCGCCAGCCCGATCGGCCAGGTCATCGTCGAGCGCTACCTCGACGGCTGGCAGGAGGTCGAGTACGAGGTCATGCGCGACGGCGACGACACCTGCATCGCGGTCTGCTCGATGGAGAACGTCGACCCGCTGGGCGTGCACACCGGCGACTCGATCGTCGTCGCGCCGGTCCAGACCCTCACCGACGCGGTCAACCAGCGGCTGCGCTCGGCGGCGCTGGCGATCATCCGCGCGCTGGGCGTAGAGGGCGGCTGCAACGTCCAGTTCGCGCTCTCGGCCGACCACTCGGAGTACGCGGTCATCGAGGTCAACCCGCGCGTCTCGCGCTCGTCGGCGCTGGCCAGCAAAGCGACCGGCTACCCGATTGCGCGCGTCGCGGCCCAGATCGCCATCGGCCGGCGTCTGGCGGAGATCCCGAACGCGATCACGGGCACGACGGTCGCCGCCTTCGAGCCGGCGCTCGATTACGTCGTCGTCAAGCTGCCGCGCTTCCCGTTCGACAAGTTCCCCGGCGCCGATCGGGCGCTCGGCTCGCAGATGAAGGCGACCGGCGAGGTGATGGCCATCGACCGGACGTTCGGCGCGGCGCTCAACAAGGCGCTGCGCGGGCTCGAGCAGTCAGGTTCCGGGCTGCTGGCCGAAGATGCCGAATGGTCGGCCGATCTTGACGTCCTGTCCGCCGGCGCGCCCGACCTGCCAGCGTTGCGCCGCTTCCTGCGCGGCTCGGACACCCGGCTGTGGCGGCTGCTGGCACTGCTGCGGCGCGGCGTCGAGCCTGAGGTGCTCCAGCGCGCGACCGGCATCGCGCCGTGGTTCGTTGCCGAGCTGGCCCGGCTTGTCAGGCTCGAGCGTGACCTGCGAGCTGCAGGAGAGGGCATATCCGACGAGCTGCTCGTTGCCGTCAAGCGGGCCGCGTTCGGCGACCGCGACATTGCCACGCTGACCGGCATGGCGGAGATGGAGGTTACGGCACTGCGCCACCGGTTGGGCCTGCGGCCGGGGTTCGCCATGGTCGACACCTCGGCCGCCGAGTTCCCGGCCGAGACGCCCTACTTCTACTCGACCTATGCCGCCGCCGGCTCGCCGCCCGAGGCACCACCGGTCGAGCGTCCGGCAGCGGTGGTCATCGGCTCCGGGCCGGTGCGCATCGGCCAGGGCATCGAGTTCGACTACTGCGCGGTCCAGGCGGCCGACGCGCTGCGCCGTCAAGGCTGGCAGGCGGTGATGGTCAACTCGAACCCCGAGACCGTCTCGACCGATTTTGACGCCTCGTCGCGGCTGTACTTCGAGTCGCTCGACTCCGAGAGCGTGCGCGAGGTCTTTGCCGCCGAGGGCGACCCGTCCGCATTCGTCCAGTTCGGCGGCCAGACGCCGCTCGGCCTGGCCGGGCCCCTCGCCGCCGCCGGCGTAGAGCTGCTTGGGCTGGACTTGGAGACGATCGACCTGACCGAGGAGCGGACGCGCTTCGCCGGCCTGGTCGAGCGGCTGGGCATTCCCCAGCCAGACGGCGGCACGGCGACGTCGCTGGACGAGGCGCTGGTCGTCGCCGAGCGCGTCGGCTACCCGGTCATCGTCCGCCCCTCGTACGTCATCGGCGGCCTGGCCATCGGCTTCGCCTACGGGCCCGAGGACCTGGCCGGGCTGCTTGCCCGGGCCGCGGCGCTCGACCAGGAGCGGCCGGTGCGGTTGGACGCGTTCCTCGAGGGCATCGAGCTCGATGTCGATGCGATCAGCGATGGCGAGCGGGTGCTCGTGCCCGGGCTGATGGAGCACGTCGAGCGAGCGGGCGTCCACAGCGGCGACTCGATCGGGGTCTATCCGCCCCAGCGCGTGGGGCCCGTGGAGCAGGGGCTCGTGGTGGACGCAGTCAGCCGGCTGGCGCTGGCGATCGGCGTGCGCGGCCTGCTCAACGCCCAGTTCATCGTGCGCGACGACGGTGTCTACCTGATCGAGGTAAACCCGCGTGCCTCGCGGACAGTGCCGTTCATCTCGAAGGTGACCGGCGTACCGATGATCGAGCTGGCCACGCGCGTAGCGCTGGGCGAACGATTGGCCGATATGGGCTGGCCGGACGGTCTGCTCCCGGCGCGGCCGCTGGTGGCGGTCAAGGCGCCGGTCTTCTCGACGCACAAGCTGCGCGGTGTGGACCCGCTTCTCGGCCCGGCCATGCAGTCGACGGGCGAGGTGATCGGCTTGGCCGCTGACGCGCCGGTGGCGATGGCCAAGGCGCTCGTCGCCGCGTCGTTGCAGCCGCCCGTGCCGACAGATACCGGCGCGCTGGCACTGCTCTCGATCGCCGACCGCGACAAGTGGGCGCTGGCCGAGCTGGCCGCCGGCCTGGCCGCCGTTGGCTACCGCTTCTGCGCGACAGCCGGCACGGCGCATGCCCTGCGCGGCCTGGGCCACGAGACCGAGTCGCTCCGCCGGGTGGGGGAGGAGGGAAGCGGCCGAAGCGTGCTCGAGGCTATCGGCTCGACAGAGGTGCTGCTCGTCGTCAACACGCCGTCGCCGGGCACGGGGCCGGTGCGCGACGCCGGCGAGATCCGCATGGCCGCGCTGGCAGAGGGCATCGTCTGCCTGACCGCGATCGACACGGCCCTGGCGGCGGCCGCGGCGCTCGACCCGGGCGTCGTCAGCCGGCTGGGTGAGGTGCGCACGCTCGAAGAGTGGCTCACTGGCGAGGCGAAGATTCCCGCCTAGGCCTTGGCACAGACGGCCGGCGCGGCTACCGTGTGCCACCTTCAATGGGGGTGTGGATGGGAGGGGACTTGAGCAGACCGCTGGTGTTCGTCACTGCGCTGCTGCTCGCGATCGCGCTGGGCGGAGTCGTGGCGCCCGTCGCCACTGCGAACAGCCTGGAGCTCGAGGCGCGCTACGAGGTTGACGCACGGCTGGCGTTCCGTGCCGGCACGCTCAGCGCCACCACGAGCGTGCGGGTGACGAACCGAACGGGCAAGGCGGTCGGCCGGCTGACCTTCAATCTCGCCACGTTGGCCGTGGCCGGCGTGACGCTGACCGAGGTCACCCAGGGTGGTCGCCCGCTGATCCATAGCATCGACGACCAGACGATCACCGTGACCCTGCCGACGGTCCTCGCGACGGGCAAATCGACCACCGTGCGCATCGGTTACGGTGGCGTTCTTCGCACCGACACGGTCGACAAGAACTGGTATTTCAGCAAGGTCGGCGGCATCGTGACGGCCTACCGCTGGATTCCATGGCTCAGCCGCCAAACGGCTTTCGCGAGGCCCAACTTCGGCACCCCGCTGGTGACGGCGACGAGTCCCTCCGTCAAGGTCCGCATACGCACGGATCGCGCGCTACAACTCGCCACCAGTGGCCGGCGCACGGTGGCCACCAGGCTGTCCCACACCTTCGTCGCGACCAACGTGCGCGACTTCAACTTCTCGGCCAGCCCGCATTACGCCGTCACGACTGGCCGGGCAGGTGCCATCCAAGTACGGGTGCTCAGCATCAGGCAGCCTGGCAACGTGATGCTCGAGTGGGCCACGCTTGCGCTGACGCGCTACGGCGAGCTCGTCGGCCCGTACCCTTACGCGTACTTCACGGTGGCCGAGGCACCGAAGGGTGCGTCAATGGAATCGCCGGCATTGGCCTGGGTCGGGCAGCATGTCAAACCGGAACACCTGCCACTCGTCGTTGCCCATGAGACAGCGCATCAATGGTTCTACGGCGTAGTCGGCACCGACCAGGCGGACGAGCCGTTCGCCGACGAGGCTCCGACCGACTTCCTCGCTCGGTACCTGGTGGGCAAGCGGAGGGCGTCGCGATGCGGCCTGGCGCGGCTTGATCTGACGGTCTACGACTACGTCGGCCGCTGCTACTACGAGGTGATCTACATCCAGGGCGGCAACTACCTCGACGACTACCGAACGCGGGTCGGCGACGAGCGATTCTGGATCGGCCTGCGCAATTACTACCGGTCCCACCGCTTCAAGCTCGGCGGAACTCGCCAGCTGCTCGACGCCCTGGACCGCGCCGCTGGCCCAGATGGCGGCGGGCACGCGGGACGGTTCCCGCGCTACTACGAGTGACCTGGCCTCCTGTTCGCAGCCCGCGCACAACCGGCGGAGCTGCAACCCTGGGCGAGGTCGCGTGCCCGGCCCGGACGGTCGACTTGGCCGTTACCTCGCGTGGGGCGAACTAACGGGGTGGGCGATGGGCGACGCGTTCGCCGCCCCGCCAGCCCGGGCCCGCACCGGCGACAGCACCAGCTCGATGGTGGCGCCACTCGGCAGCTGGATCGCTGATCGCTGGGCAGGCAGCAGCGAGTAGCCCGTTCGTTCAATCCTCTCGCCGGCGCTCGTCGACCCGGGTCAAAGCAAGGGCGGCGAGGGCGATGAAGACCAGCGTCACCGCGATCGAGGCGCGCGGTGCCGCGCCGAGCAGCGCGCTGTCCACGTCCGAGCCACCGACCGCCGGCAGGCCCGCGGCCGTCACGACGGCGAGCACGACGCCGGCGATCGTCAGCCCCAGCGGTCCGGCGGTGGCGGTGGCAACGTTGCTGATGCCCATGTAGCGCCCGGTCGTGGCCTTCGGGATGATGTCCGTCATCAGTGCCCAGTCGACCGTCAGGAAGGCGCCCGCCGACAGGCCGATGGGCACGAGCGCGGCGAGCGCCATGGGCACTGACGGCGCAGCGGCCAGCAGGCTGACGCCCAACGCAGCCAGGCCGAACGAGATGTAGATCACCCGCTTGCGACCGACGCGGTCGGACAGCCAGGCAGCGGGGACCACCGCGAGCGCAGTCCCGGCCGCGATGAGGCCACCGATCAGGAAGAGCAGGGGCCCGGCGTCGGCCGGCGGCAGGCCGAACGAGCGCTCGAGCACGAAGACCGCGTAGGCGGTGATCACACCCGGCATCGCCAGGTAGCACAGCCGCGAGAAGAGAAGCCAGACGTACGAGCGCTCGCGCAGGATGTCCGTGCCCCAGGTCGAGCGCGCGATCTGGAGCCAGGATCGGCCGCCTCTGTCGGGCGCGGCACGGCCCTCACTGACCGTCAGCACCAGCACGATCATCGTCGTCACCTCGAGCACCCCGAGGGCGATCGTCGGCCAATAGAAGGCGGCCTGGACGGCCACCACGTCGGCAGCCACTTCGAGCTGGAGGTAGCCGAGCGCGACGATGCCCGCGCCGGCCATCCCACCGAGGATGATCATCACGCCCATCAGCGCGCTGGCGCGGCCGACCTGCCGCGCCGGGACGAGGTCAGGCACGTAACCCTGGAACGGACCCTGGGCAAAGTTCGACGAGAACTGGAGCAGCACCAGCGCGACGAGGATGGCCAGGTACGTCTCCGCGCTGGCCAGCGCCCACAGGAACACGACGTCCAGCAGCCCGCCGATGACGATGTACGGCTTGCGCCGGCCCCAGCGGCTGATCGTGTAGTCGCTGATCGCGCCGACCGTGGGCTGGACGATGATCGCGGTGACGACGCCGGCGATCGTCACCAGCCCCAGTCCGAGGCCGGCGTTGCCCAGCCCGAAGATGGATTCCATTCGCTTGGGCAGCACGAGCACGTGCAGCCCAGTCCAGATGGCGTTGATGCCCAGCCAGTAGATCGACAGGCTGAGCAGCTGGCGCAGCGGCAGGTCGCGCGCCGGCCGACCGGCGGCTGTCAGGACGGGAGGCACGACCGCCTCGGCGGCCGCGGCCGGATTGACCGGCACCTCCAGCGGCTGGGCGGCGGCGATCGGCTCAGCGTCAGCCGGTTCGTGCACGGCCGGAGTTTAGGCTTGCCAGCCCTAAGCGCGGCAGGCACGATGACAAGGATGAGGATCAGCGTCACCGATCCGTCGCTGGTGCTGCTAGTCGGGCCGTCCGGTGCGGGCAAGTCGACGTTTGCCAAGGCTCACTTCCCGTCCCTGGCCGTGCTGTCGAGCGACGAGCTGCGGGCGGTCATCGCCGGCGACCCGAACGACCAGTCGGCCTCGGCCGAGGCCTTTGGGGTGCTGGCGCTGTTGATCGACGGTCGGTTGCGGCGGCGGCTGCTGACAGTGGTCGACGCGACCAGCCTGCGCCGCGAATCGCGCCGGCGCTGGCTGCGCATGGCGCGCCGCCATGGCCTGCCGGCAGTGACCATCTGCTTCGACTACCCGATCTCGACCTACCTCGAGCTCAACCGCCGCCGGCCGGGCCGGCGGGTGGAGGAGGACGTGGTGCGGGACCAGGCCGCGAGGATGGCCGCAGCGCTGGCTGATCTGTCCGCCGAAGGATGGGACGGGCGCTACGTGCTGACTTCGCCGGAGGCAGCGGCGGCCGCCGAGGTCACGCTCGTGGGTCCGCCCGGTTAATCCTCGCGCCGCCGCTCGTCCACGCGGCTCAGCGTCAGCGCACTGAGGACCAGCGCGACGAGGGTCAGGGACAGCGCCGCGCGGGGTGCTAGCGCGTAGAGGGTGCTCTGGTCGGCGGGTGGCACTGGCAGGCCGCGCAGCTCCGGTGGCAGGCCGGCCAGCACCAGGCCAGTGACCAGCGTGCCGCCGAGCAGCAGGCCGAGCGGGCCGGCGATGCCAGTGGCGGCGTTGGAGATGCTCATGTAGCGCGCGGTCGTTGCCTTGGGGATGATGTCGGTCATCAGCGCCCAGTCGACGGCCAGGAAGGCGCCCAGCGCGATGCCCAGCGGCACCAGGAAGGCCACGGTCACGCCGAAGTCGGGTGCCAGCACGATGCCGGTCATGCCGACCATGGCGAGACCGATCGCACCGTAGATGGTGTTCTTGCGACCGATGCGATCGGAGAGGCGGGCAGCGGGGAAGGTGGTCAGGCCCGTTATCCCGCCCATCGTCACCGCGATGACCGTCAACGAGTCGGCAGCGTCCCGATTTGACTGGCCGAGCGCCTGGACGAGGTAGAAGAGACCGATGCCCGTCACCAGGGCGGGGACCATCAGGAAGAACAGCCGTGATACGAGCAGCCAGACATACGAGCGCTGGCGCAGCAGGTCGGTGCCCCACGCGGCCAGCGCGATGCGCAGCCATGAGCGGCCACCGCGGTCGGGTGCCGCCCGGCCTTCGTGGACGAACAAGATGATCGGGACCATCGTCACCAGCTCGATCAGCCCCAGCCCGATGGTCGGCAGCAGGAAGGCCTGGCGCGCGATCTCGACGGCTTCGGGCGTGCCCTGTGCGTAGCCCGGGCCGGCAGCCTGGATCAGCGCATCGAGCTCGTGCAGGCCAAGCGTGGCAATGGCTACGCCGAGGACGTTGCCGAGCACGATCATCACCCCCATCAGGCCGCTGGCGATGCCCACCTGCTTCGCCGGCACGAGGTCGGGCACGTAGCCTTGGAACGGCCCCTGCGCGAAGTTGGACGAGATCTGGAGCAGGATCACGAAGGTGAAGATGACGATGAACTCGTTGGCCGTCGCGACACCGAAGAGGAACACGACGTCGAGCAGCGTGCCGATCAGGATGTACGGCTTCCGGCGGCCCCAGCGTGTGATGGTGTAGTCGCTGATCATCGCCACCGTCGGCTGGACGAGGATGGCGATGACGATCGGCAGGCTGAACATCAGCGCCGTGTAGGTGGGCGCGTAGGCATCGCCGAACATCTCGCGGAATCGGGCCTGGTAGGTGACGTTGCCCAGGCCGGACCAGATGACGTTGATGCCCAGCCAGTAGATCGACAGGTTGAAGAGGTGCGCCCACGGCAGCGCGCGCGTCGGGCGCGCCGACGGCGGCGTCACGACTTCGGCCGGCAGCGGCTGCGTCACGGGTCAGATCATGCCCGGGCCAGTCAACGGCCGTGGCCAGGGGAGAGGCCGGTCAGCCCTCGCTGCGCTGCCGGCCGCGGTCGCGGCCGGACGGGGAAAGCACGCCGGGGCGGCGGCGGCCACGCCGGCCGGCAGGGCCGGCGGGCAGCAGCTCAGCCGGTGGTGCCTCGCCAGGACCGGTGGCAGCTCCCGTCGTCACGCCTGAACCGAGGTAGCCGCCGAGCATGGTCGCGAGGCTGGGCAGCACGTCGCTGCGCAGGCGGTACTCCTTGGCTCCGGCACCAACTGACACCAGCCCGGCCGAGCGGAGCATGACCATGTGGTGGTGCATCGTCGTCTTCGCGACCTCGAACTGCTCTGCCAGCTCGACAAGCGTTAGCGGCCCTGCCGCGAGGGCGCGCAGGATGCGCAGCCGCTTCTCGTCGCCCAGGGCCTTGGTCAGGCGCAGCAGGCGCAGCGGCGGCGCATCCGTCTCGCCGGCGACACTCTCGTCGGCGACGGGATAGACGAGGAACATCGTGCCGCCGTACTCGGCATATGAGACCCACGGCCGGTGAACCCAGCTTGGGATCAGCACCAGCCGGTCGACGCCGGCGTGGGGCACGAACTGGACGCCGTTGGTCGCGGTCTCGACGAAGCGCTCGAAGGGCAGCTGGCGGGCCAGGTCGCGCTTGGCCTCCGCGTCGCGCTCGACGATCGGCAGCGCGGTCGGCTCGTCAGCCTTCCAGACGCGCTCGTACCAGCCCTCGAGGGCGGCCAGCAGCTCAGCCTTCACTTCGTCTGCGTCGCGCGCCAGGATGTGGCTCAGGAACGCCTGCCACTCGGGCCATTGCTCGCAGGCCACGATGCACTCGCGCGCCGCGCGCTTGTCACCCTCGATCGCGTTGCGCATCGTCTCAGGCGGGATGGCCCGGCGCATGTGGTAGTCGAAGTAGCCCGCGACGAGCAGCAGCATGTCGCGGGCATCGACGCTGGCGAGGTGATCGATGAAGCCGCGCGCCGTGCGCGGCGCCGGCGCGTCATAGGCCAGCGGCACCAGGTGGACGAGGAAGTCTGCGTTGCCCTGCGTCAGCTCCGAGATCTGGTCCATCAGCTCCGCACCGGCGCGGTTGCGCGCCTCGGCGATCCACTGCTGGCCAATCTCGGCGACCGAGTGGTCTGCCTCGTCGAAGACCGTGGAGAGGGACATCAGCAGCTCATAGGCGCCGCCGCTGTCGATGGCCAGCTGCGGGTAGGCGCCTTCGCGGGTCAGGCGTGGCATGGCGCTGGATAGTCTACGACCGGTCTCAGCGGGTAGCTGAGACCGGTCGGCTGTGGGCCACCGGGCGCTCGGCCGGCAGGTTGCCGGCCAGTGCACGCCCGCTGGCGATCAGCACGCGGCCGAGGCGAAGGCGCAGGCCATTGGCCTCTGGCGTCCCGTCCGAGCCGGCGGAGAAACCGGCCCTTGACCAGCGCGCTCGCTCGAGCCGGTAGAGCTCGAGATGGATTTCAGTGAGAGGCATCACGGCCGTCCTCCTTTCCTGTTCTATCAGTGTCGCTGCGTACGATCTGTGTCGTGCGACAGCACCATACGACAAGAGTCGAACGGTGTCAAGCGAGTCGGACGCACGAAATCCAAGGGACTGCGGCGGCCGCGTGCGGCGCCGGGCCTTCCGTTCTCGCCCCACGGCACCAAGGACCGCAGATCCGCCGTCGGTGCGCCTGCCTGGGCGAGCACGAGGCCCTTCTGCGGCGGTATGTCCCGCGAGACGGCAGATCCGCACCGGCACCCTCCGTTCGGGCGCTGCCGGGTCCGAAACCTGCAACGGTCTGCGGTTGTTAGTGCCGTCCCACGCAAAGTACGCGCCAAGCCGCCGGCCGCGTCGGCGCTGACGCGGATGTCACAATCGCGCCGTGGCGCTGACCTTGGACCTGCCGCACATTCGCTTCAGCCAGCGCCGGCTGGGCAATGGCCTGCGCGTCATCGTCGCGCCGGACGACCTGGCGCCGGTGGTGGCGATCAACCTCTGGTACGTGGTCGGCTCGCGCCACGAGCAGCCCGGCCGGACCGGCTTCGCCCATCTCTTCGAGCACTTCATGTTCCAGGGCAGCCGCCACGTCACCAAGGCCGAGCACTTCTCGATCATCCAGAGCGCCGGCGGGGTGAACAACGCGACGACCTGGTTCGATCGCACCAACTACTTCGAGACCCTGCCCAGCCACCAGCTCGAGCTGGCGCTGTGGATGGAGGCTGATCGGATGGCCACCCTGCTCGATGCGCTCGACCAGGAGAACCTCGACAACCAGCGCGAGGTGGTCAAGAACGAGAAGCGCCAGTCCTATGACAACCGGCCCTACGGCTCGTTCTACGAGCGGATCATGGCCGCGCTCTTCCCCGCCGGCCATCCCTACCACCACACCCCGATCGGCTCGATGGCCGACCTCGACGCGGCGACGCTGGATGACGTTGTCGCTTTCTTCCGCCGCTGGTACGCGCCCAACAATGCAGTGCTGTCGATCGTCGGCGACGTCGACGAGGAAGCGGCCCACGCGGCCGTCGAGCGCTACTTCGGGCCCATCCCGCCCAATCGCGCGATCCGCCAGCCGCCGCCGGAGCCGCGTGCCGGGCAGCTCGGCCGCGAGCAGCGCGAGGTCGTGGCAGACGCCGTGCCCCTGACGCGCATCCACTTCGGATTTCGGACGCCGCCGTTCGGCACGCCCGAATGGGACGCCATCGAGGTAGCGACTCACATCCTGGGCGGCGGCAAGGGCAGCAGGCTCCATCGGCGGCTGGTGCGCGAGCAGCGCGTCGCCCAGGACGTGGCCGCCTTCGGCCTGCCGCTGACCGCCGGTGCGGGTGTCCTGGGCGGCTGGGTGACCGTTCGCCCGGGCAGCGACCCTCAGGCTGCAGAGAAGCTCTACCTGGCCGAGCTGGCGCGGCTCGGGGAAGAGCCGGTGAGCGAGGACGAGCTCGCACGCGCGCGAGCATTGATCGAGGCCGGCGAGCTCGGCGCGCTTGGCCGGGTGGAAGAGGTCGCCGATCGGCTGTCGATGTACGCCGCGCTGTTCGACCGGCCAGAGATGATCAACGAGCAGCTGCCGCGTTACCTGGGCGTGACCGCCGACCAGATCCGTTCCGTGGCGGCGGATGTCTTCCGCGCTGACAACCGGGTCGTGCTGACCTTCGAGCCGGCGGCGGCCGAGGAGGTGGCGGCATGACCGACGATCGCCGGACCGGGCACGACCACGAGGAGGCGCCGGAGGCGCGCTTCCTGACCGACCAGGACCCGCACGCCGATCTGGCCGATCCGGACGCCGACGTGCTGGAGCACGAGCCGCCGATCGCGACCGTCCTGACCGAGGAGCCGCCGGCCGACCTGTCAGTGCTGGACACGCGGCCCACGCCCGGGCCACCGCGCGAGTACCGCTTCCCTGCCTTCGAGCGGCAGCGCCTCGCCGGCGGCCTGACCGTCGTCGTCTGCCACATGCCCGGCCGGCCGCTGCTCGCGGCGAGCGTCGTGCTCGGCGGCGGCGGCGCGCTCGAGCCGGCCGACCAGGCGGGGGTCAGCGTGCTGATGACCCGCGCCCTGACCGAGGGCACCGCGCGGCGTGACGCGATCGAGTTCGTCGAGGCCAGCGAGCGGCTGGGGGCAGAGATCCATGCCGAGACCACCTGGGACGCGGTCGTGGCCAGCCTGGAGGTGCCGCGCTCGCGCTTCGGGCCGGCGCTCGGGCTGCTGGCCGAGATGCTGCTGGCGCCGGCCTTCCCGGGCAACGAGGTCGAGCGGCTGCGCGAGGAGCGACTGAATGACCTGCTCCAGGCGCGGGCCGACCCGCGCCGCCGGGCAGAGCGGATCTTTGCCGAGACGGTCTATGACCCGGCGGCGGCCTACGCCCGGCCGCTGGCCGGCACTGAGCAGACAGTCCCCGCGCTCGATCGCGATGCGGTCGCCGAGCGCCACCAGGCCGTCCTCGCCTCGGCCGGGGCGACGCTGGTCGTGGCCGGCGACCTGACCGGGCTGGACGTTGCAGCGACAGCCCAAGAGCACCTCGGTGGATGGGCCGTCGCCGGCGGCGAGGTCAGCCCGCCGCAGGTCGACCCGCACCCGAGCGGCGCGCGGCTGGTCCTCGTCGACAAGCCCGGCGCGCCGCAGTCGGAGGTTCGTATCGGTCATATCGGGCTGGCCCGGCGGACGCCCGACTTCCACGCCATCTCCGTGCTCAACGCGCTGCTCGGGGGGACTTTCGACTCGCGGCTCAACCGCCTGCTGCGCGAGGATCGCGGCTACACCTATTCGATCTCGTCGAGCTTCGAGATGCGCCGCGCCCGCGGGACCTTCGCCGTCCGGACCGCCGTCCACAGCGAGGTCACGGTGCCGGCCGTGCTCGACGCGCTGGGCGTGCTGCGTGCCGTCCGCGACGCCGAGGTCGAGCAGCGCGAGGTGAGCATCGCCCGCGACTACCTGGTCGGCGTGTTCCCGCTGCGCTTCGAGTCGCCGGCGCAGGTGTGTGCCGCGCTCTCGGGGCTCATCGTCCAGCAGCTGCCGGACGAGGAGCTTGACCGCTACCGGCCGGCGGTCGCCGCGGTCAACGAAGCGGATGTGCTGACCGTGGCGCGGCGCCACATCCGCCCCGAGGAGCTGTCGATTGTGGTGGTTGGTGATGCGGCCGGCCTCGAGACACAGCTGCGCGAGGCGGACCTGCCCGCCCTCGAGCGCATCGCCGAATGATCCTCATCGTCGGCCGGCCGGGCCTCGACGCGCAGGACGGACTCGACCGCTTCGCCGGCCGGATCGCCGCTGCCGCGGCAGCGGCCGGCGGCAGGGTCGAGCTCGTTGGCAGCGTCGGCGATGATGCTGATGGGGAGCGGGTCGCCCTCGCCCTTGGCCAGGCCCGCGTAGGCCATGCGGCCCTGCTGCGCGACCCGGCAGGCGCCACGCCACGCGCCGGCGGCCCCGGCGGGCCCTTGCCGCGGCTCGATGAATCGGATGTCCAGCTCGGCCTGTCATACCTCGTCGACTGCCGAGTGCTGGTGCTGGCCGAGCCGGTCGAGGAACCGGTGACGCAGGTGGTGGTGGATGCTGCGCGCTACCACGGAGCGCAGCTGGTGGTGCTCGTCGAGAGCGGTCAGCCTCCGCCGGTGGTGCTGGGCGAGGACGCGACCGTGCTCGAGCGGCCGCAGTCTGACGAGGGCGCGTTCGCCGCGCTCGTCGGCCGCTACGCGGTCGCGCTTGCCGAGGGCACGGAGCCGGCGCAGGCGTGGCAGTCGGCTGTCCGCGGCGCGGGCTGGGAGCCGGTCGACGTGCCGGCGTCGGAGTGACCGGCTCGGAGCAGCCGCTGCTCGTGTACGGCGAGCGAATCCTCGACTACGACTTCGGGCCTCACCACCCGCTGACGCCGCGCCGCTTCGGTCCGTCGATCGATCTGCTGCGCACCTGCGGCGCCTCGCGCATCGCCGAGCCGCCGCAGGCAGACCTGGAGGAGGTTGAGCGGCTGCACACGGCCGAATACGTCAGCATCGTCCAGTCCATTGGCGCAGATCCGTGGCACCCGCCGGCAGCAGGCATCGGTGCCGGTGACTGCCCGCCCTTTGTCGGGATGCATGAGGCGTCGGCGACGGTCGTCGGCGGCTCGCTGCTGGCAGCTGACGCGGTCCTGCGCGGGGAGGCCGAGCATGCCTTCAACCCCGGCGGCGGGCTGCACCATGCGATGGCCGGCCGCGCGGCGGGCTTCTGCATCTACAACGACGTCGCGCTGGCCGTTGCCCGGGCGCGTGACGCCGGCCACCGCGTGCTGTACGTGGATCTCGACGTGCATCACGGTGACGGCACGCAGGCGCTCTTCTGGGACGACCCGCAGGTGCTGACGCTCTCGATCCACGAGACGGGCGAGTCGCTCTTCCCGGGTACCGGCTTTGTGTCCGAGTCGGGCGGTCCGGCGGCGCCCGGAACGGCAGTCAACGTGCCGCTCCAGCCGTACAGCGGCGACGCGTCCTGGCTGCCGGCGGTACTCGAGATCGTGCCGGCGCTGGCCGAGGCGTTCCGGCCGACCTTTCTGGTCAGCCAGCACGGTTGCGACGGCCATCTCTACGACCCGCTGGCCCACTTGCGGCTGACCACCGCCGCTTACCGCGCGGCGACGCTGCTGCTCGACGAGATCGCCCATCGGTGGTGTGACGGCCGGTGGGTCGCCACCGGCGGGGGAGGGTACGACGCGTACCGGGTCGTGCCGCGCTCGTGGTCGCTCGTCTGGCTCGCGCAGGCCCATCTCGAGCCGCCAGTCGAGACGCCGGCCGACTGGCGCGCGCGCTGGGCAGCCGAGGCTGAGCGCTACGGCCAGTCGCCGCTGCCGGACGCGATGATCGATCCCGACGACCTGGCGCCGGTCGAGCCCGAGACCGTCCTCGACGCCAATCGCCGCACTGCTGAGAAGTCGCTGCGCCAGGCGCTGCAGCTGCTTGGAGGTGGATGATGGGCGAGAACGTGTTCTAGCGGCCGCCGCTCGTATACTCGGCGCCCGTGCCGCGCCGTGCTCCTGCCCCCGACCCTCTCCAGTCGTTCTCCGTGGCCACCGCCGACTGGTTCCGCGCGTCCTTCGAGGCACCCACGGCCGCCCAGGCACAGGGCTGGCCGGCGATCGCCGCCGGCGAGCACACGCTCATCTGCGCTCCGACCGGCTCGGGCAAGACGCTGGCCGCATTCCTGTGGTGCATCGACCGGCTGATCGCCATGCCGCCGCCGGACGATCCACTCGCCCGGCTGCGCGTGCTCTACGTGTCACCGCTGAAGGCGCTGGTCCACGACGTCGAGCGCAACCTTCGTTCGCCGCTCGCTGGTATCGCCCTCGCCGCCGAGGGGCGCGGCGACCAGCCGGCGGAGGTGCGCGTCGGGATGCGCACCGGCGACACGCCGGCTGACGAGCGGCGCGCGTTTGGCCGGCGCCCGCCGGACATCCTCGTCACCACGCCCGAGTCGCTCTACCTGCTGCTGACGTCGGCCGCGCGCGAGGCGCTGAAGGGGGTCGAGTGGGTCATCGTCGATGAGATCCATGCGCTCGCCGGCACGAAACGCGGCGCCCACATGGCGCTTTCGCTGGAACGGCTGGAGGCGCTGACCGTGAAGGCGCCGCAGCGCATCGGGCTGTCAGCCACGCAACGGCCGCTGAGCGTCGTTGCCGGCTTCCTGGGCGGTCGCCAGGCACCGGCGCCCGGCCAGGCCAGTGGGGAGCCGCGGCCGGTCCGGATCGTGGATGCCGGAGCGGCCAAGCAGCTCGAGCTGGAGGTGGTCGTGCCGGTCGAGGACATGGCCGCGCTGGGCGAAACCCTGCCCCTCGACCAGACGCCCGGCGGCAGCGCGGCCGCAGCCGAACAGCGCTCGTCGATCTGGCCGCAGATCTACCCCCGCGTGCTGGAGCTCATCCGCGCCCACCGCAGCACGATCGTCTTCGTCAACAGCCGCCGGCTGGCCGAGCGGCTGGCCCAGCGGCTCAACGAGCTGGCGGCAGCGGAGATCGTGCGTGCCCACCACGGCTCGCTGGCACGCGAGGAGCGGCTGGGCATCGAGGAGGCGCTCAAGGCCGGCCGCCTGCCGGGGATCGTCGCCACCAGCTCGCTCGAGCTGGGCATCGACATGGGCGCGGTCGATCTGGTCATCCAGGTCGAATCGCCGGGCTCGGTGGCGCGCGGCCTGCAGCGCATCGGCCGGGCCGGTCACAGCGTCGGCCAGCCGTCGCGCGGCGTGATCTTCCCCAAGTACCGCGGCGACCTGCTCGAGTGCGCGGTGGTGACGCGGGCGATGCACGATGGCGCGATCGAGCAGACGGTCGTGCCGCGCAACCCGCTCGACGTGCTTGCCCAGCAGCTCGTCGCCACGGCTGCCCAGCGCAGGTGGACGACCGACGAGCTGTTCGACCTCGTGCGCCGGGCGGAGAACTTCGCCGACCTGGGACGCGACTCCTTCGAAGCGACGCTGGGCATGCTCGCCGGACATTACCCGGCGGATGAGTTCGCCGACCTGCGGCCGCGCATCGTCTGGGACCGGACCGCCGGCACGGTCGAGAGCCGGCGCGACGCGCGGACGGTGGCGGTGATCTCAGGCGGCACGATCCCAGATCGAGGGCTGTTCGGCGTGTACCTCGTCGAAGACGACGCAACGGCCGCCACCAAGGCACGGGCTTCGCGCTCGGGCGGCCGGCGCGTGGGCGAGCTCGACGAGGAGATGATCTACGAATCGCGCGAGGGCGAGGTCATCCTGCTCGGCGCGAGCGCGTGGCGCATCGAGCAGATAACCCACGATCGCGTGCTGGTCAGCCCGGCGCCGGGCGAGCCGGGCAAGGTTCCCTTCTGGAAGGGTGACGGCCCTGGCCGGCCGGTCGAGCTGGGCCGGCGGCTGGGCGAGTTCACGCGAACCGTCGGCGGCATGGCCGCCGAGGGCCGGGCCGGCCGGCAGCGGGCCGAGCGGCTGCTGACCGAGCAGCACGACCTGGACGAGCTGGCCGCGCGCAACCTGCTCGACTACCTGGCCGAGGAGCGCGAGACGACGGGCGAGCTGCCGACAGACCAGACGCTCGTCCTCCAGCGCTTCCGCGACGAGCTTGGCGACTGGCGGATCTGCCTGCTCTCGCCGTTCGGGGCGCGGGTCCACGCGCCATGGGCGCTGGCCATTGAGGCACGGCTGCGCGAGCGGCTTGGGCTGGAGGTCCAGCCGATCTGGTCGGACGACGGGATCGTCGTGCGCCTGCCTTCGACCGACGAGGAGGGCCAGAGCGGTCCGAGCGTCGATGCCGCCGAGCAGGCCGTGCTCATCCCGTCGGCGGAGGTCGAGGAGCTGGTCATCGGCGCCCTGGGCGGATCGGCACTCTTCGCCAGCCGCTTCCGCGAGAACGCGGCACGCGCGCTGCTGCTGCCGCGTCGCCGGCCCGGGCAGCGCACGCCGCTGTGGGCGATGCGCCAGCGCTCGGCCCAGCTGCTCGCCGTGGCCAGCCGCTACGGCTCGTTCCCGATCATCCTCGAGACCTACCGCGAGTGCCTGCAGGATGTCTTCGACCTGCCGGCGCTGCGCGAGCTGCTGGCCGGCATCGAGCGGCGCGAGGTCCGCCTGGCCTCAGTCGAGACGCGCCGGGCGTCGCCGTTCGCCAGCTCGCTGATGTTCGACTACATCGCGGTCTATATGTACGAGGGCGACGCGCCATTGCTCGATCGGCGGGCGCAGGCTCTGGCGCTCGACCGCGACCTGCTGCGCGAGCTGCTCGGTGCCGAGGAGCTGCGCGAGCTGCTCGATGCCGGTGCGCTGGCCGAGCTCGAGCTGGAGCTGCAGGCGCTGACGCCTGAGCGAGCAACCGGCTCGGCCGATGCGGTGCATGACCTGCTGCGCCGGCTGGGCGACCTGTCGGCGGCCGAGGTCGCCGCCCGCGTCCGCGGCGCCGACGAGCGCTCGCGCACGGCGGCCGCCGGTGAGTGGCTTGAAGCGCTGGCCGCGGACCGTCGGGCGGTGCGCATCCGCCTC
>DATMJK010000064.1:0-28812 GCA_035553915.1 Candidatus Limnocylindrales bacterium
ATCGCCAGCTGCGCATCACCGACCCGACGGTCACGTTCCCGCGACGGGGGGAGATGATCTGGAGCGCTGAGCTGACCGAGGCCGCCGGCACGTCGCTGCTCCAGATCGATATCGGCCGGGTTGACCCGGAGGATGGCAGCGAGGTCATCATCTCGACCCTCGATCAGCAGGTCGAGAATCCCAATCACGTTCACTTTCTGCGCCGCTGGCGCATCCAGCGACTGGTCGACGCGCCCGGCATCTACGTCGTCCGCTACCTGCGCGACGGCCGGCTGCTGTCGGAGGGCTACTTCCAGGTCGAGGAGTAGCCGCGTCCGGGGCTAGATGAACAGCGGCCCGAAGATCAGCGAGACCATCGCCATCAGCTTGAGCAGGATGTTGATCGATGGACCCGACGTGTCCTTGAACGGGTCGCCGATGGTGTCGCCGGCGACGGCGGCGGCATGCGCGTCAGAGCCCTTGCCGCCGAAGTGGCCGAGCTCGATGTACTTCTTGGCGTTGTCCCAGGCGCCGCCTGCATTGGCCATGAAGCTGGCCAGCAGGAAGCCCGTCACGATCGAGCCGACCAGCAGCCCGCCGAGCGCCTCCGGTCCCAGGATGACGCCGACGACGATCGGAGCCAGGACCGCGATCGTCCCCGGCGGAAGCATCGCCCATAGCGCGCCGCGGGTGCTGATGTCCACCGCCCGGGCGGCGTCAGGCTCGACGCCCGGCAGTCCCTCGCGCAATCCCGGGATCTCGCGGAACTGGCGCCTAACCTCCTCGATCATCGCGTTGGCCGCCTCGCCGACGGCATACATCGTCAGCGAAGAGAACAGGAAGGGCAGCATCCCGCCCAGGGCCAGGCCAATCAGGATGCGCACGTCGGTGATCTGCAGCTCGGTCACCTGCGTGACCTGGACGTAGGCCGCCATCAGCGCCAGCGCGGTCAGCACCGCCGAGCCGATGGCGAAGCCCTTGCCGGTGGCGGCGGTGGTGTTGCCCAGCGCGTCGAGGGCGTCGGTGCGCTGCCGGACCTCGGGCGCGAGATGGGCCTGCTCCGCAAGGCCACCCGCGTTGTCCGCGACCGGTCCGTAGGCGTCGGTGGCAAGGGTGATGCCCAGCGTCGAGAGCATACCCACCGCCGCCAGCGCCACGCCATACAGGCCGGCAAGCTCGTTGGCCAGCCAGATGCCGGCGACGATCGCCAGCACCGGCACGACCACGCTGGCCAGGCCGACGGCCACGCCGGCGATGACGACCGACGCATGGCCGGTCACCGACTGAGCGGCGATCCAGAGCGTCGGGCGGTACTCGTAGGAGGTGAAGAACTCGGTCGATGTGCCGATCACCTGGCCCACGACCAGGCCGGCGACGACGACCCAGAACAGCTCGAGCGGCAGGCCGAGCACGACGATGATCGCCAACGTCGCGGCGACGGCCAGGCCGCCGGCGCCGAAGATGCCGAAGCGCAGCGCCCACAGCAGCCGCGACATCGATGCCTCAGGCCCGCTGCGCACGAGGAACGTGCCGATGATCGAGGCCAGGATGCCGGCGCCGCTGATCGCCAGCGGCAGCACCAGCAGCTCGGTCACCGAGGCGTCCGGCGGCAGCCCGAAGGCGGCCGCGCCGACGACGGCCAGGGCAAGCGCGGCAATCATCGCCCCGACATACGACTCGAACAGGTCGGCACCCATGCCCGCCACGTCGCCGACGTTGTCACCGACGTTGTCGGCGATCGTCGCCGGGTTGCGCGGATCGTCTTCCGGGATGCCCGCCTCGACCTTGCCCACGAGGTCCGCGCCGACATCCGCGGCCTTGGTGTAGATGCCGCCGCCGACGCGCGCAAAGAGCGCGATCGTGCTCGCCCCGAAGCCGAAGCCGGCGACGATGTTCGCGTCCTCGAAGAGCAGCCACAGGAGCGTGATGCCGAGCAGGCCGATGCCGACGACGGTCAGGCCCATGACGGTGCCGGTCGAGAAGGCGACGCGCAGGGCCTGGTTGAGCCCGTCCTGCGCCGCCGTAACGGTGCGCATGTTGCCGCGGACGGCGATGCTCATGCCGATGAAGCCTGCTGCGCCCGAGGCCAGCGCTCCGCTGATGTACGACAGCGCGGTCCACGGCCCGATGCCGAAGCTCCCTGTCGCCGCGTTGAGCTCGGCAATGCGCGCGTTGCCGGTGACGTTGAAGTCGATCAGCAGCGCGACCACGGTCGCCACGACGAGCACGAAGACTGCGAGGATCGAGTACTCGCGGCGCAGGAAGGCCATCGCCCCCTGCTGGATCAGCCGGCCGGTCGAGCGCACCAGCTCAGGCCCCTCGTCGTGGCCGAGGACGTAGCGCGCCAGCACGGCCGCACCGAGCAGGCCGACGATGCCGCAGGCAGCGGCAAAGATGAAGAAGTCGTGTGGGCTCACGTGGCCTTAGGTTAGCCGACGGACGCTGATCCGGCCGCCTCGCTCGATCAGCGCCTCGTCATCTGTGCGCAGGCGCCGGTAGTCGGCGGCCGCCAGCACGACGATCGGGCACTCGACGGCGTAGAGCTCGCGAGCGACCAGCGCGCCGACGAGCAGGATGCCGTCAGCGTGGCGCAGCAGCAGCGCCCGCGGACCCGTGCCGGCGCGCAGCGCCTCGGCCAGAACGCTGCTCGACGAGCTAGAGCCACGACCGGCAGGCAGTGCCACCAGCCGGTCACGCAGCGATGCGCCGTGCTGCGGATGGTGGCCGTCGATCAGCCGCCCGTCGCGCGGATCGAGGCCGCCCCACAGGCTGAGCGGCTCATCGAGCACGAGCAGCCGGCCGCGGGCCGAGCCGGCCAGCAGCGGCCGGCCCTCAGCCGTCCAGCCAGCGCGGTCGCTCACGCATCACCCTCCCTGCCGCTGCCGAGATCAGGCACTCCTCGAGCGTCCCGAAGCAGGCCTCGAGCGAGAGGTTCGCCGGCGCGTACCAGGCCCACTTCGCCGAGTTGGTCATCGCCGTCCGCACGTCCGCGCCAAGGATGGGCGTGATGTACGTGCAGGTATCAACCACCAGCTGCACGCCCGGCCGGCGGAACACGGCCAGCTTGCCGGTGCGCTCGAGCTCGGTCAGCTGGTGACGCGAGGTCGAGACGTAGACCGTCACGCCGGCGGCGATACGGGTGCTGGCCAGCAGCGGCGCCAGGCGCTCAAGCTCGGCGAGCGACATGTGCGGCGTGCCAAGGCTGACCGCCTGGATGGGCGCGCCGGCATCGACGCTCGACAGCTCCTCCCAGCCGGCACGCAGGTCGGAGCGCTCGAGCCGGATCGTCCGAGGCGAGCGTCCACCGGTCGCGTCCGCCAGTGTCGGCGCCTCCGGTGTCACGCCGACGAGGTGGCACAGCGCCACGCCGCCCGACGACGCCGCGGCCGCGCCGAGCGCCTTCATCTCGTCCTCGCTCGTTGCGAGCGGCAGCCCGACGATCGCGGGCACGGCCGTGCCGGCCCGCCGGCCGATAACGTGGCCCACCAGGGCATAGGTCTCGGGCTGCTCGTAGGCCTGTGGCGGCAGGTCGGGCATCTCGAAAACCAGCCGCGCGCGCCTGGCGGCGTCGGTGTGCAGGCCCGCAAGCGGGACGCGGCCGGCGAGCGCGGCGCAGATGTCGCTGAAGTCGCCGTAGCGCTCGGTCCGCGCGCCGAGCACCGAGTTGGCGAACACGATGGCATTCGACTCCCCCCAGGCGACCTGCTCGCCTCGTGCCGGCCTGGCCGGCAGCTGGTACGGCGCACAGGTCCAGGTCGGCGCGCCGCCGAGCGCGACGTAGGCATCCATCAGCCGTCGCGCCGGCTCGCGCTCATCGTCAGGCAGCCGAACCAGCCCCGGCTGGAGCAGGTCGAGCGACGAGACGTTGAGCGTCGTCGGGACGCGCACGTGGCCACCGCCGGCGACGAGGCGCTCCGCGAAGTCGAGCCCCGCCCGGCCGTGGTAGAGGCAGCCGTCGATGTGGGCCGAGGTGACGGGCACCATCCGCCGAGCCCCGGACGCCTCCCCGAGCGCGGCTAGCACCTGCATCGCCAGCCGCACCGCCGGCCCGGCCTCGCCGGCCAGCATCGACTGCTCTTCCGCCGTCAGGTGAAGCTCGCTCACGAGCCGAATGGTGACAGGCACGGGCAGCGAGGCGGCGCTATCCTCAGCGCTACGCAGGGGAGCAGCGACTGACCGTGCACCGACTCCACCTTGCGCCGGGCAGGACAGGCCCGGCAACCCTCATCGCAGCCGTGCTGCTTGGCTTGGCCGTCGCCGGCTGCGGCGGCGGACCGGCGGCCACCGGCCGCGGCGCGTCCAGCCCTGGCGTGTCGCCGATGACCTCGCCCGGCACGACGCTGCCCACGCCAGCGGCTATCCAGACGCCCTTCAACGCGCCTTGGCCCGCCGGCTGGGACGACGCGCTGTGCGCGGCCTTCGCTGAGCTGGTCGTCATGCAGGAGCTGGCGGTCGACATCGGTCGTGCGCTTCGCGAGGGCGATCGTGAAGACGCGCGAGCGCTCACGGCAGAGCTGGCGGCCAGCGCCACGGCGGCGCGAGGCCTGCTAGAGCAGCTGCCGGATTGGCCCCCCGCCGAGCCCTTGCGCGAGGACGTGGCAGGGCTGATCGGCTTGGCCGACGAGGTGGCGCTGCGCTACGGGCGCCACCTCAACCAAGGCCGGCGGCCGGCGCTGGCCGCAGCGCAGGCCGCGGCGCGCCAGATGCGCGACGTCATCGAGCCGCTGCTCGATCGGCTGACCACCCTGGCCGACCAGGGGCTGGCCTGCCCGGGCCTGCCCTTCTACCTGGAAGCGCCGCCCGACGAATGAGCCAGCTGCCTGGCGGCACGGTCAGCTTCCTCTTCTCCGATATCGAAGGCTCGACTCGGCTGGTACAGCAGCTGGCCGACGACTACCTGCCATTGCTGGCGCGGCATCGGCAGCTGCTTGCGAGTGCCGTCGAGGAACACGGCGGCACCGTCTTCGGCTCGGAGGGCGACGCTCTCTTCGCCGCCTTCCCCTCGGCAGCACGGGCCATGCGCGCGGCCGCCGCCGGCCAGCACGCGCTCGCCGGCGAGGCTTGGCCGGAAGGCCTCGAGATCAGGGTCAGGATGGGCGTCCACACCGGCCCGGCAACCGTCGTCGGCGACGACTACGTCGGCTTGACGCTGCACCAGGTCGCGCGCGTGATGAGCGCCGGCCACGGCGGGCAGATCCTGGTCTCAGCCGCGACGCGGGCGCTGGGCGGCGACGACCTGCCGCCCGGGCTCGAGCTGCGCGACTGCGGCGACCATCGGCTGAAGGACCTGGCTCAGCCGGTACGGCTCTACCAGCTCACCGGCGAGGGGCTCGGCGACCGTTTTCCGCCACTGCGCACGCTCAGCGCGCGGCCGAACAATCTGCCCGTTCAGCTGACCAGCTTCGTCGGTCGCGCCGAGCTCGGCGAGGCACTGGCGGCGCTCGGCTCGACGAGGCTGCTGACGCTGACCGGCCCAGGTGGCACAGGCAAGACGCGGCTCGCCCTACAGCTGGCGGCTGAATCGCTCGACGACTTCCCGGATGGGACGTGGTTCGTTTCCCTGGAAGCCGTGACCGACCCGGCGCTCGTGCCGTCCGTCATCGCCGCCACCGTCGGCATGGCCGAGGTCGCCGGCAAGACGCCGCTCGAGGCCCTGGCAGCCCACCTGCACGAGAGGCGCTGCCTGCTCGTGCTCGACAACTTCGAGCAGGTGATCGATGCCGGGCCGGCGGTCAGCCAGCTGCTGCGCGAGGCGCCGGAGCTGAAGGTCATCGTCACCAGCCGCATCGTGCTGCGCGTGTACGGCGAGCACGAGCTCGCCGTCCGACCGCTCGAGGTGCCCAGCCTGTCCGGCGGCACCGTCGACGCCGCATCACTCGGGGCGTCGGTCGCCGTGCGGCTCTTCGTCGAGCGCGCGCAGGCCGCACGGCCCGGCTTCGAGCTCCACGCCGCGAACGCCGCGACCGTCGCAGAGATAGTCAACCGGCTGGACGGGCTGCCCCTCGCGATCGAGTTGGCGGCGGCGCGCGCCAGGATCCTGCCGGTCGAAGCAATCCTCGCCCGGCTTGACCACCGGCTGGCGCTGCTCACCGGCGGCGCGCGCGACCTGCCTGCCCGCCAGCAGACGCTGCGCGGCGCGATCGACTGGAGCTACGAGATGCTGGAGCCGGCCGAGCGCGCGCTCTTCGAGCGCTTCTCCGTCTTTGCCGGCGGCGCGTTCCTGGCCGAGGCAGAGGAGATCTGCGCAGCGCCAGACCTGGAGCAGGGTGTGCTCGACGGGCTCTCCTCGCTGGCCGACAAGAGCCTCGTACGGGCGATCATCGCCGGCGCTGAGGAGCCTCGCTTTGCGATGCTCGCCACGATCCGCGAGTACGGCGCTGAGCGCCTTGCCGCCGCGGAGCCGGGGGGCGAGACGCGCCGCCGCCACGCCTACGTCTATGGCGGCCTGGTGGACCGTTGCGCCGACCTCCTGACCAAGGCTGAGGGCAAGATGTGGCAGGACAGGCTCGAGATCGACCACGACAACCTGCGCGCCGCGCTCGACTGGGCGGACGAGACCGGCGACGCCGGGCTGGCGCTGAGGCTGCTGGCGGGACTGTGGCGTTTCTGGCAGGTTCGCGGGCACCTACACGAAGCCCGCCGCCGCGCCGACCAGGTGCTGGGCATGCCGGGCGTGGCCGACCAGCCCGCGCTGCTGCGCGCGAAGGCGTACGGCGCAAGCGGCAGCATCCGCTACTGGCAGGGCGACTTCGTAGCCGCCAACGAGCACTACGGGCTGGCCCTCGAGGCGGCCCGCGAGACGGGCGACAAGCCCGCGCTCGCCGAGGCGCTGTACAACTATGGCTTCGCTGCCACGACGTGGGAGCCGCGCAACCAGGACGAGCGGTTCCGACACGGGCTCGAGTGGTTCGAGCAGGCGCTTGCGCTCTACCAGGAGCTGGCGGACAACCGCGGCACTGCCGGTGCCCTGTGGGGCCTCGCGCTATCGGCCGCGGCGCACAATGACCTTGAAGCTGCCACCACCCATGGCCTGGCCGCGCTGGAGGCCTACCGCCTGATCGGCGACCCGTTCGGCATCGGCTGGAGCGCACACATGCTGGCCCTTTACTCGGCGGCCAACGGTCAGCTGGGCGAGGCCGCGGCCTACGCGGGCGATGCGCTGGAGACGTTCAGCCAGTCGCGCGACATCAGCGGCATGACGCTTGCCGCCTGGGACTTCGGCGTCATCGCGCTTCGCGCCGGCGACGGCGACCGGGCGCTGCGCATCGGCGGCGCAGTCGAGGCGATCGCCCGCTCGCTAGGCGTGGGCGTGATCCAAGCGGGCTTCGAGTTCCTCGACTGGCGCATGCCCGAGCGACCGGCTGACTCCGCGGGCCGGGCACTGTGGGACGAAGGCGGCGGCTGGACGATCGATCAGCTGGTCGACTACGTGCGCCAAGGCTCGAGCAGCGCCGCCTGAGTCCCGACCCAGGTGCTCGTCGGGAAGATGGTCGGGGCGGCCGGATTTGAACCGGCGACCCCAGCGTCCCGAACGCTGTGCGCTACCAGGCTGCGCTACGCCCCGACCGAGGGAAGCCGCGCCGACGTGGCGGCGGGCGTCGATGAGTATAGCGAAGGGTCCGCTCGATCCCCTCAGCCGGCCGACTTCTCCGCCTCGTCCGCCGCCTCGAGCCGCAGCGCCGCCGAGTTGATGCAGTAGCGCAGGCCGCTTGGCTGCGGCCCGTCCGGGAAGAGGTGGCCGAGGTGGCCGCCGCAGGTCGCGCACAGCACCTCCGTGCGAGTCATGAAGAGCGAGCGGTCCTCCTCGGTCTGGACAGCATCCGTCGTCGCCGGAGCGTAGAAGCTCGGCCAGCCGCTGCCCGACTCGAACTTGGTGTCGGACTCGAACAGCTCGCTGCCGCAGCCGGCACAGCGATAAGTGCCGGGCCGGTGCTCATCCCAGTAGCGGCCGGTGAAGGCTCGCTCCGTGCCCTTCTCGCGCAGCACGTGGTACTCGTCCGGCGCGAGCTCGGTGCGCCACTGAGCGTCAGGCTTCTGCATCTTGTCCGTCATGCGTCAAGGGTACGCCTCCGGGCCGGGGATGGCCGGCGCCGGCTCAGCCCACGGCGCCCTCAACGACGTTCTGCCGTTCGCCGCGCAGTGCCCTGACCGAGACAACGCCCTGCAGGCCCAGCCCGAGCGTGATGGCCATGGCACCCATCCAGCCGGCCGGCCCCAGCCGCTCGCCGAGCAGCAGCACGCCCAGCGCCGTCGCGACGAGCGGCTCGGCCAGCACCAGCGTCGCCGCCGGCCCGGCCGGCAGCTCGCGCAGGCCACGGCCGAAGAGCACGTAGGCGACCGTCGTCGTGGCCAGGCCGAGCCAGAGCGCGACCAGCGCCCCTTCGAGCGACGCCAGCCAGGCGATGCCGCCGAGCAGCAGCAGCGGCAGCATCAGCGCCCCGCCCAGGCCGAAGGCCGCCGCCATCACCTCCGGCGGTGCGTGGCCGTCGTTGAGCAGCCGCTTGGCGACGACGGTGTAGGCGGCGTAGCCGAGTCCGGAGACCAAAGCCAGCAGCATCCCCAGGAGGTCAACCGTCGGGCGGTCGGCGCCGTCGAATCCGAGCAACAGCAGGCCGCCGACGGCGACCGCCGTGGCCAGCCACCAGCCACCGGTCGGTCGCTCGCCGAGCAGGGACAGCGAGAGCAGGCCCACGAGCACCGGTCCCGAGCCGATCGTGACCAGTGTGGCCAGCGCCACGCCTGCCCGCTCCACGCCGGCGAAGAAGGCCAGCTGGTAAAGCGCGGTCATCACGCCCGCGCCAACGCCCCACCGGCTGCGCCACAGCCCGATGGCGCCGCGCCGGCTGCCGCCCAGCATCGGCAGTACGAAGAGCAGCCCAGCGCCGCCGATGACCAGCCGCGCCGCGCCTATCGCCTGTGCGCTCGCGCTCGCCGGCGCAAATGATGCCGCCGTGCCGGTCGTGCCGAAGAGCGCGGCCGCTCCGAGCACCTCGAGCACGCCACGGCGCGCGCCGCTCATCAAAGGGCAGGCGCGTCCCGGAGGTGCCGGCGGTCGAGGTCATCGATCGAGACCACGCCAAGCAGGGCCATCGCGCGCCGCAGCTCGCTGTCGATCAGCGCGAGGGCCCGGGCAACACCCGCTTCGCCGCCCGCGGCGAGTGCATAGACCATCGGCCGGCCAACGAATACGGCGCGTGCTCCCAGGGCCAGCGCAACGGCCACGTCCGTCCCGCGCCGGATGCCGCCGTCGAGGTAGACCTCGGCTCGGCCGTCCAGCGCAGACACGATCGCAGGCAGGACCTCGATCGTCGCCGGCAGCCGGTCGAGCTGGCGGCCTCCGTGGTTCGAGACGACGATCGCGGCCGCTCCGTGCGCGGCGGCGAGCAACGCATCCTCGGCGGTCATGATCCCCTTGACGACCAGCGGCATGTCAGCCAGGCCGCGCAGCCAGGCCAGGTCCGCCCATGAGAGCGAGGCGTCGATGAAGCCGCCAATGACCGGCGCCAGCACGCCGTCAGCGGCCACGGGCAAGTCGAGGTTGCCAAAGGCGCTCGGATAGGGCAGCCGGTTGCGCAGGTCGCGCTCGCGATTGCCGGCGACCGGGAAGTCGACGGTCACCACGAGCGCCTCGTAGCCGGCCTGCGCCGCCCGCCGAACGAGCTCCTCGGAGCGGGCCCGGTCGCGGTGGACGTACAGCTGGAACCAGCGCCGTCCGCCACCCGCCTCATCCGCCGCCGCGGCCACTTCTTCGAGCGAGCGACTGGACATCGTCGAGAGGCAGAAGACCGCGCCCGCTCGGGCAGCGGCCCGGGCGGTGGCCGCCTCGGCCTGGGGGTGAGCGAAATGCTGGAACGCGACCGGCGCGATGCCCACCGGCAGCGCCGTCGCCTGCCCGAGCAGCGTTGCCCGAGGGTCGACTTTCGAGACGTCGACAAGCACTCGCGGGCTCAGGCGTAGTCGGCTGAAGGCCGCCTCGTTCTCGGCGAGCGTCAGCTCGTCATCGGCGCCGCCGGCGACATAGTCGAACTCCGCGGGCTGCATCCTCTGCCGCGCCAGCGGCTCGAAGTCGGCGAGACGCGTGACCGTGTCGAGCTCGTTCATCGCGCTCATGATGCATGGCCCGCGTCGGCCGCCTTCGCGCCGGCGAGTCGCTCACGCACCCGGATGGGCAGCACAGCCATTGCTGCGGCAACGAAGGCCAGCGCCATCAGCCAGAAGGTCAGCGGCAGGCCGGCCGTCTCGCCCAGTCCCTCGATCACTGCCCCGTAAAGCAGCACCCACAGCGAGCCGATGCCAAAGGCCAGCGTGAAGTACGCCGCGAAGGCGGCATCCCGCAGGTCGCGCGAAGCGATGTCTGCCAGCAGCGCCTGCAGCTGTGGGCTCTCGACGAAGTTGAAGATGCTCATCAGCACGATCGCCAGCCAGAGCATCGGCAGGTCCGCGCCGGCGAGCACGAACAGCGCCAGCGACGCGGCGCCGGCCAGGTACGTGGCCACGATCAACAGCCGCCGCCCGAGCCGATCGGAGAGCCAGCCGGCGACGATCGGTCCGGGCACGCTGCCCACCACGAGCACCGCGTACATCAGACCCACGGTCGGCGTGTCGAGGCCCAGCCCGATCGACAGGTAGATCGGCACGAAGACGTTGAGCACACCCAGCCCGCGCCCGCCGCCACCGAGCACCGCCGAGGCGTAGACCAGCAGCAGGTCACGGTCGCGCAGCACCGCCGCGTAGGCCGAGCGAACGCTGCCGTAGGCGCGAGCTGCGGCCCGATCAACGCCCGACTCGCCGATCAGCCGCCAGATGGCCAGCGCGACGACGATCGCCGGCAGGCCGAAGAGCACGACCGTCCAGCGCCAGCCGATCGCCTCGATCAGCGCCAGCCCGACGAGCGGCACGGCGACGGTACCCAGGTTGCCGCCGGCGATGTGGGCCGCGATGGCGAAGCCGCGCCGGTGGGGCGGGAACTGCTCGGACAGCAAGCCATTGCCCACTGGGTGCTGCGGCGAGCCGCCCACGCGCGACACGACGTTGGCCGCGGCGAACGCGGCGAAGCCGGGCGCCAGCGCCTGGGCGGCCATGCCACCGCCGAAGACGAGCCCGCCGACGGCCATGATCGACCGCCGCGAGAACAGCCTGGTCAGCCAGCCATAGGCGATCTGCAGCGAGCCGGCAGAGATGTTGCCGATCGCCGCCAGGAAGGCCACGGCGGCTACGCCGACCTCGAACTCGACGATGATCGCGAGATAGACGAGTGGCAGCAGCGCCGCCTGGGCGTGGTTAACGGCATGGCCGGCCGACAGCAACCACAGCGTCAGCCAGGGCCGCACGTTCTCAGCCGGCGCGTGCTGCACTGGCGCGGCATCGGTCGTCGACATGCGCTGCGCAGAGTAACGCGCCGGCGACAGCTCCCAATGGGAGGCGGCGCCTAGACTGGCGAGATGGTCAGCAACACGGGATTCGTCGATGTCGGTGGTGGCCGGCTCTACTACGAGTCGGCCGGCAGCGGGCCACCGCTGCTGCTGATCCATGGCGGCCTGGGCAGCCTGCGCATGTGGGACCATCAGGTGCCAGCCTGGAGTGAGCGCTTCCAGGTCATCCGCTTCGACACGCGCGGCTTTGGACGCACTGAGACCGACGAGGTCGAGTTCTCGAATCGCGCGGACGCTGTGGCCGTGCTGGAGCACTTGGGCCATGAGTCCGCATTCGTCGTCGGCCAGTCGCGCGGTGGCACCATCGCCCTCGACCTGGCCCTCGAGCGGCCCGCAGCAGTGCGCGCTCTCGTGCTCATCTCGGCCGGCGCCAGCGGGCTCGAGCCGCAGCTCCCGGCGGGCGGCAAGGCACCGCCGTTCGAAGAGATGGAACGGCTGTGGGAGGCACGCGAGTGGGCGGCCCTGGCGGAGCTCGAGACCAGGGTCTGGGTTGACGGCTGGGGCCAGCCGCCCGACCGCGTCAGCGCAACGCTACGCCGCCAGGTGCATGGCTGGATCCTCGACTCGTACCGCGCCGAGAAGAACGAAGGCCTGCCACAGCCGCTCGATCCGCCAGCCGCCGGCCGGCTGGGTGACGTCCAGGTCCCTACGCTGGTGATGGTCGGCCTTGCCGACGAGCCCGGCGCCCGCGCCAGCGCGAGACAGATCTCGGCGAGCATCCGCAACGCGCGCCTCATCGAGCTCGACGGCGTGGCGCACATGGTGCAGCTCGAGGAGCCGGAGCGCGTGACGAGCGTCGTGCTGGAGTTCCTGGGCGACGTCGCCCGCTAGACTTCCGGCCATGCCCAAGACAGATCTCGACTTGTACAACAACGACAGCCGCGAGCGCTGGGCGCTCATCCTGGGTGCCAGCAGCGGCTTCGGCGCGGCAGCAGCAAGGTCACTCGCCAGGGGCGGCTACGGCGTCGTGGGCGTCCACCTCGACCTGCGCGCGACCAGAGCCGCCGCTGAGAGCGTGCGCGACGAGATCGCAGGGCTGGGCGCGCCGGTCAGGTTCCATAACGTCAACGCGGCTGACGAAGAGAAGCGGCGGGCGGTCATCGAGGACACGCTGCGCACCTTCGAGCAACGCCGCGCCGACGGCGCTGATCCATTCGTCGCCGTCTTCCTTCACTCGCTCGCCTTCGGCACCACGCTGTCCTACATCGCCTCCGAACCCGACGAGCGCGAGGTGAACCAGAAGCAGCTCGAGATGACGGCCGACGTGATGGCCCACTCGATGGTCTACTGGGCACGCGACCTCTTCCACGCCGGCCTGCTGGCCAGTGGCTCGAGGCTCTTCGCGATGACCAGCGAAGGGTCGGTCAAGGTCGTGCCGACGTACGGCCCGGTCAGCGCCGCCAAGGCTGCGCTCGAGTCGCATTGCCGCCAGCTGGCGCTCGAGCTGATCCCGCACGGCATCACCGTCAACGCCATTCGGGCGGGCGTGACCGACACGCCTGCCCTGCGCCGCATCCCGGGCCACGAAGGCCTGATCCGGGCGGCGACGTCGCGCAACCCGGCCGGCCGGATGACCACGCCGGAGGATGTTGGCGAGGCGCTAGTCGCGCTGGCGTCGCCGCGCCTGCACTGGATGACCGGCAACGTCATCGGCGTCGACGGCGGGGAGATGATCGGCGAGCGACGCAGCTAGCGCCGCGGGCCGTGGCCCGACGTCGCGCGCGGCTGTTCGCCGGTGGTGAAGTAACGGCCAGCTAAGCGCGCATCCGTGCTGATTGAGGCTGGCAACCGGGCCCGCTGTTCGCGTATCGCAAATAAGCGCACCAGAGGCGGCACGATGGACCGCTAGGCGACCCGAAATCGGCCGTTATCTCGCCCCACGCGAACATTCAGGGCGTGAGCGTCAGCTCCTGGCGTCTCGCCGCCTCGACCGCCGCTGTGGACCTTCGCCTGCCCTTCCGAGGCGCGGCCATCATGCAACTAAAGAGGCCGGCCCGAAGGCCGGCCTCTTCACAACGGCGGCTGGCTCAGAACGCCTCCAGGTAGCGCTCCACCTCCCATTCGGTGACCTGCATGCGGTACTCGTCCCACTCCCGGCGCTTGGCCTCGACGAAGCGGCTGAAGACGTGCTCGCCGAGCGCCTCGCGCACGACCTCGTCGCGCTCCAGCTCGTCGATCGCCTCGCCGAGGGTGCCGGGCAGCTCGAGGATGCCCTTCTCGCGGATCCGCTCGGGGGTCATCTCGTACAGGCTCTCCTCGACCGGATCAGCCAGCTCCATGCCCTTCTCGACCCCGTCCAGGCCGGCGGCGAGCATGCAGGCGAAGGCCAAATAGGTGTTCGAGGCCGGGTCGGGGCAGCGGACCTCGACGCGCGTCGCCTCGATGGACCGTCCGGGCGAGACCTTCGGCACGCGGATAAGCGCCGATCGGTTGGTCCGACCCCAGGTCAGGTAGGTCGGTGCCTCGTAGCCCGGCACCAGCCGCTTGTACGAGTTGACGAGCGGGGCGAGCACAGCGCTCATGCCGCGGGCATGGGCCAGGATGCCGGCCATGTAGGCGCGGGCCAGGTCGGACAGTCCGTACTTGCTCTCCGGGTCAGCGAAGGCATTCCGCTCGAGGCTGATGTCGTAAAGGCTTTGATGCGTGTGCATGCCCGAGCCGTTGATGCCGAAGATGGGCTTGGGCATGAAAGTCGCGTACAGCCCGTGCAGCTGGGCGATGGCCTTGAGCGTGAACTTGAAAGTCACGGCGTTGTCCGCGGTGCGCAGGCCGTCGGCGTACTCGAAGTCGATCTCGTGCTGGCCCGGCGCCACCTCGTGGTGGGCGGCCTCGACGCGGATGCCGAATGCCTCCAGCGCGTTGACCATGTCCTGGCGCACCTCCTGCGCCAGGTCAGTCGAGAAGTCGAAGTAGCCGGCGCTGTCGTGGGGCAGTGGCTTCAGCTCGCCGTTCTCGCGGCGGAACAGAAAGAACTCGAGCTCGGGCCCGGCATTCCAGATATAGCCCAGCTTCTTGGCTCGCTCGAGCTGGCGCTTGAGGATGAAGCGCGGATCGCCCATGAACGGCTCGCCGTTCGGCGTGTACACGTCGCAGATCACGCGCGCCGTCCCGCGGCTGCCCATTGGGCCGGCGCCCAGCGTGCCGTGGCCCGGTTGCCAGGGGATCTCGGCGAAGGTGTCCATGTCTGGCTTGAGGTACTGATCGCTCTCAGCGATGCGGGTGAAGCCCTCGACCGAGCTGCCGTCGAACCACGTGCCGTGCTCGACCGATGACGCGAGTTGGTGGAGCGGGATGGTGACGCTCTTGACCGCGCCGATGATGTCGGTGAACTGCATCTGGACGAAGCGGACGTTGTGCTCCTTGGCCGCCTCGATCTTCTCCAGCGCGCTCTTCTCGCCGAGCTCCATGACCATGCTCGAATGACCTCCTGTGCCGGGAATGCGGGCCCGTTTAGTGCCTCCGGCCAAAGCAACGGCGTCGTCAGGCGGAGGACGGCGTCAGTCTAGGGCCTCAGCCAGGCGTCCGGGTGGGACCCGACGCCGAATCAGCCGGCCCGTCTTGTGCACTTTGCACGACGCGGACGGCGACGCTGAGGCTGAAACGGAGCAGTGGATCCGCCAGTCGCCAGCCGGTCCGCTCCTCGATGCGGGCCAGTCGGTACGCGAGCGTGTTGCGGTGGACGCTCAGCGCCGTCGCCGCCTCGGCCAGACCGGCGTGGTCGAGCACGGCGCGCAACGTTGCCAGCGCCTGGCGATCGCGCGCCGGCCGGCCACTGAGCAGCGGCGCGAGCAACGCCCGGGCGTGGCGCTGGGCGTCGGGCAGCCCGGCCAGGGCAGCCCCGATGCGGTACGCAGGTGCCATGTCGGATCGGCCGACAAGCGAGCCGCTGCCGCCGGCGAGCGCCTGGCGCTCGGCCGCGGGCAGGCTGTCCAGCGCCTCCAGCGTCGCCCGCGCTTCGGCCTCGGCCAACGGCCTGGCGGACGGCTCGTGGAAGGGCGCCGAAACGGCCACCGTCCGGCCGAGCTGCCGGCTGATGCGCTGCGCAACTTCCAGTCCGCGCGGATCCGCCTGGCCGGTGGCGGCGACCATCCGCAGCTCCAGGCTGGTCGCGTCGCCACGCAGTGCGAGGCGGCGCGGCGATTCGGACTGGCGGATCTCCGCACGCAGGCGTTCCCGCTCCTCCAGCGTGGCTGGCGCGGCCGGATCGACCTGGCGGGCGACGAGGCTGACCCACGGCGGCCCGTCCGCGGGCAGGCCACCGGCCGCGCGCTCGAGCGCCGCCGGTGAGGCGTCTCCGGCCCGACCAAGGAGCAGCGCCAGGAAGCCGCTGATCCGGCGCACGACCACCCGCTCGAGCTCGGTCGGGGCCAGTCTGCCGAGCAGCACCAGCGTGCCATTGCCCGGCAGGGCCACGCGCAGCGCCGCACCACGGCCGCGGCGCAGGTACTCGGACAGCTGCGGCGCCGCCTCGGCCGCGTCGAGCGGGGCGTGAACGGCCAGCGGCCGGCCGTCAGCAGCCTCGATCGCCACCGGCCGTGACAGGAAGCGCGCGATGGTGGCGGCAAGGCCGTCCACGCCAGCACCGGCCAGCGCCGCCTGCTCGAGCTCTGCCTCCAGCGCCGCCGCCCGCTGCTCGAGCTCGGCCCGGCCGTTGACCACGTAGCCGATCGCCGAGCGCTCGAGCGCCGCCACGTCACCCTCGGCCAAGGTGAAGGCGGCCAGCCCTAGCTGGGTCGCCCGTTCCAGGGTCGGTCGCACGAGCGCCTCGTCAAGCGCCCCATCGCCAACCACCACCAGCCCGCTGGCCCGCGCCCCGGCAAGCGCCTCGACCACGCTCGCCGGCTCGACGGCCAGCCCGGCCAGGCTACGCAGCGTCGATTCGGCGGCGAGGGCCAGGTCGTCGGCGTCGAGCGCGTCGAAGGCTGGCGTGCGCGCCTTCAGGACACGCACCCAGGCGACGCTTCGCTCGAGCCCCGGCGCAGCCGCCTCGACGGGCCTCGCCTGCGGGAAGACGGCCCGCCAGACCTGCTCTAGCGTGGCCATGCCTGGGACAGCCTGCGTTCGGGTCGCCGGCCAAGCCGCGCGGCGAGGTCGTCGAGCAGCGCCTCGAACTCGCGCTCGGCGTTGACGTAGCGATCGGCAGTCAGGGCGAGGCTGAGCCGGTCGCCGTCGAGCCTGGCCCAGACACGTCGGCGCGGGAAGTAGAAGGTCAGCACCAGCCCGCTGATCAGGCTCAGGTAGGCGACCCAGATCCAGACCTGGCCGGGGTCGCGCTTGACGACCATCCCGGTAAAGGACGACGCCTCGCGCCAGTTGACGGCAAAGCCGCCGGTGGCGGCTGGGTCGCTGGTCGCTCCCAGGCCGAGGCCGCGGACGAAGGCGATCTCAGCCTCGCCGCCATCGCCGCTCGGCAACAGGCCGGTCAGCGCCAGCAGCGGGATGCCGTCAGTCGTGCGGTCGAGGACCAGCAACAGGCCGAGGTCCGAGCCCGGCACCGTGATGAAGCCCTGCGGCCGACCGGCCAGCTCGCCGGCGAGCAGCACCGGCCCATCCCAGACGAGCGCGCCGAAGCGGTCGCGGATCTCCAGCACGGCCGCCGGGCCGAAGGTGTTCTGGTGGAAGACCCAGCCGTCGATCTCGAGCGGGTCGTTGACGCGGATCGTCTTGCGCGCGATCTGGTCGCCGTTCTGGTAGACAGCGAGGTCGGTCCGAAAATCGATGAACGAGCCATCCGGTCGGGTGGGTGCCTCGAAGCTGATGTTCTTGACGAGCATGTTGCCCGGCGTTCCGACCGGCTGGACCGGCGCCGTCTGCCCCTGGCCCACGAACAGCACGGTCTCGAAGCCGAAGGCGACCGTCACCGCGCCGCCGGCCAGGAAGAGGATCAGCCCGAGGTGGGTGAAGAGGGTGGCCATCTTGAAGTAGCGGTTACGGTCGGCGTAGAGGTGGACTGCGCCGTCGGAAGGACTGCCCTCCTCGCCGGCGGCCAGTCGCCGGACCCGGAATCGGCGGCCGCGCAGCACGCCGGTCAGCTCGTCGACGGCGCGGCCCTCGACGTCGGCGAAGCGCGCCCGCTCCTCGAGGCGGAGATCGAAGAAAGCGGCCGGCTGGGCGGCTTTCACCACGCGGACGCTGCGCCACAGCCGCGGCGTGCGGTCGAGGGTGCAGACAACGATGCTGACCACCAGCATCGTCAGCAGCAGGATGAACCAGGGCGCGGAGAAGATGCGGAAGAAGCCCAGCCGTTCGAAGACGTCGACCATCACCGGCCCAGCGTGCAGACCGAGCACGGACAGCGACTCGTAGCGCTGGTGGAGCATCGCCATCTCGTCGGCGTAAGCCGCCGGGTTGTGGAGGGCGAAGCCGGGCAGCTGCGGCACGACCGTGCCGATCAGGCCGGCAACCGCCAGGGCGCTGATCTGGAGCACGGCGAAACGGACGCTGGTCAGCGTCCGCCAGGCAAACAGGCCGAGCCGATTCAGCGGGTTGAGCAGGCTCGGCGTGCGGCGGCGGCCAATGGTCAGAGATGCGATGTCAGGACCTTCCGAGATGGATCAGGCCGTCGCGGCCACCGACGGGCGGGACGAGGTGAGCGCACGCGCGGCGGCCAGCCCGCGTTCGAAGTCAGCCGCCAGATCGGCCGCGTCCTCCAGCCCAACCGAGACGCGCACGAGGCCGGCCGAGATCCCTGCCGCGGCCAGCTCCTCGGCACTCAGCTGGCGGTGGGTACTCGAGGCAGCATGGACGCAGATCGTGCGCACGCTGCCCAGCGAGGCAGTGCGCGGCGGGACCTCGAGCGCGTCGAGGAAGGCCGCCGCCCGTTCGCGGCTGACAAGGTCAAAGGCGAGCATGCCGCCGGGCTTGTCCAGCATCCGGCCGGCGGCCTCGAACTGGGGGTGGTCAGCCATGCCCGGATACCACAGCCGCTCGACGGCATCGTCGCCAGCCAGCAGCTCGGCCAGAACCTGCGCCGTCTGGCAGTGGCGATCCATGCGCACGTGCAGCGTCTCGATGCCGCGCAGCACCAGGAACGCCGAGAACGGCGCCGCCGAGCCGCCGGTGTCGATCTGCAGCTGGCGCACCCGGCCCATCAGCTCGCGGCCACCGCAGACGATGCCGGCATGCACGTCGGAGTGGCCGCCCAGCCACTTCGTCGCCGACTCAACGACGAGGTCGGCGCCATGCTCGATCGGTCGGCAGAGGTACGGCGAGGCGAAGGTGTTGTCGACGACGACGGCCACGCCACGCCGGTGGGCGATCTCGGTCAGGGCGGCCAGGTCGGCGACGACGATCGTCGGGTTGGAGATCGTCTCCAGGTAGAGCACCCGCGTTCGGGTGGTGATCGCCGCCTCGACGGCCTCGAGGTCGGTCGGGTCGACGAAGGTCGTCTCGATGCCGAGGCGGGCGAAGACCCGCGCGAAGAGCGTGTATGTGCTGCCGTAGATGGCGCGCGTGGCGACGATATGGTCGCCGGCGCTCACTAGGGCCAGCAGCGCCGCATGGACGGCGGCCATGCCGGTGGCCAGCGAATAGCCGGCCTCGGCGCCTTCGAGCTCGGCGACGGCATCGGCCAGGGCGGCGGTCGTCGGGTTGTCGAGCCGGCTGTAGGCATAGCCGCGGCGCCGGCTCGACAGGATGTCACCCAGCTCGGTCGAGTCTTCGGCGCTGAAGGTGACGGCCTGGTAGATCGGGACGGAATCAGGCTCCTGCTCAACCCGTGGCTGGCGTGTCGCTGCGCGGATGGCGCGTGTGCCGAAGCCAGGTGACGTGTCGTGGCTGCTCACGCGGCCATGCTACCGCGCCTTGTGCGCGATGCACGAAACGGCGCGACGGCTCAGCCCGGCTCGCCGCCGCCAGCGTCTGCCGGTGCGCCCCGCTGTAGCGCCCCGGCCGGTGGCTTTTCCCACGGCGCGGGCGCCGGACTGGGCCGAGGCGGCGCTGCGGCGGACGGCGTGGCCACCGGCGTGGGCTGCCTGGCGCTCAGCACCTGGTAACGCACGATCTGGTCGCGGCCGCGGCGCTTGGCCTCGTACATCGCCGCGTCAGCGCGGCGCAGCAGCTCGGGGGCCGTACGGCCGTCATCGGGATACGAGACCAGGCCGATCGAGACCGTCGAGCGGATCATCTGCCCGTTCTCGGGCAGCGAGAGCTGGCCGATGTCGCGGCGCAGCTTCTCGGCCACGCGCAGCGCACCCGAGGCATCCGTCTCGGGCAGGATGACGACGAACTCGTCGCCGCCGTAGCGCGCCGCCGTGTCGGTCACCCGTATGCCGCCGCGCACGACATCGGCGACCCCCTGCAGCAGCCGGTCGCCCGATGCGTGGCCGTAGCGGTCGTTGACCGGCTTCAGGCCGTCGAGGTCGAACATCAGCAGCCCGAATGGCCGGCCGCTGCGCGCCGAGCGCAGGATCTCCTGCTCGAGCGCGATCGAGAAGTGACTGCGGCTGTGCAGCTCGGTCAGCGCGTCGAAGCGCGACAGCCGCAGCGCCGCCTCGTGCGCGCGTCGCTGCTCGCGCCCGATGACGGATGCCACGTACGAGGTCAGCGCCAGCACCACGATGTTGAAGCCGACAACCGCCCAGCCGTCCGGCGGCAGGCCCTCCGGGGCAAGGACGACGCCGGCGGTATAGGCGATGAACGAGGCGACCGCGAGGATGTACGGCCCGATCCCCTGCGCCCACAGCGACGCGCCGGCGAGCAGCAGCACGTAGCCCAGGAAGAATGGGCTCGCGTAGCCGCCGGTCAGCGAGATCAGCACGGTCAGGAAGGCGAGCACGAAGCCGCCTTCGATGGCCGCCCGCCAGCGGCCGAAGATGGCCGTTGGCAGCAGGTCCTGGCCGATGACGATGAGCAGCGCGCCCATGGCCAGCCAGACGATCAGCAGCGGCTGGCGCTCAGCCGCGCCGGCAGAGGTGACGACGATCAGCCCGGAGAGCACGAACAGGTAGGACACGACGCGGGCCACGCGCGCATACAGCCCCCGCGACAGGGGCTGCAGGTCGGCGGCCTCGAGCGAGTCTGGCTGGTCGGTCACGCTGATGTCAGCACCTTGGGTCCGGAGGCGGATAGGTGATCAGTCCCGCCTCACGGATGGCCCGATGGTACTGCCGGCCTCTGCCCAGACGAGGCTGGCGGGGGAATTTGTGTGGCCCGCAGTCAACGCAACCTGGAGCCAAAAGCGGGTGGCGGCCGAAGCCGCCACCCAAGGTCAGCTGCCTAGCAGCAGCCTCCGCCGCAGCAACCACCGTCGCAGCAGTCGGTCACCCGTAGATCGGCCATTGATGGCCACCTCCAGCTCATCGGCCGCACTGCGCGGCCGTCGGTGCATAGACAATCATCTATATAGACACCTGTCAATACAGTGGTTAGAATTGCGCCATGGACGAGGTCCAGCTGCTCAACGCCATCGCCGACCCGACGCGGCTGCGCATCCTGCGCCAGCTCGCCGAGTGCGACTCGGTCTGCGCCTGCGACATCGCCGCCTGCTTCGATCTCCGCCAGCCCACCGTGTCGCACCACCTGCGGGTTCTGCGCCAGGCGGGGCTCGTGGAGAGCCAGCGCCGCGGCACCTGGGTCTGGTACGCCATCCGGCCCGAGGCGGTAGAGCGCCTGCGCGAGGTCATCGACTCCTTCGCCTCGGCGGGGGCGGCGAGCCTGCCCGCCGATCGGCGGTTGCCCGTGCTCCAGGCCCGGGCAGCCGGCCTGAGCTGACACCTCAAGTGCAGGCCAGGCGGCGCCGACCGGTCGGCGCGCGCGCGATCGGCGCCGGCAGCGATCTGGCCCGAACAACGCCAAGGCTCTGACGAGCGTCGGGATTGATGCCTGACTGATAGGACTCCGGCGGCGGCGCGCAGTGACTGCGTGCCCGCGGCCGGCTAGTCTCGGGCGATGCTGACCGATGTCCTGCGTGGCGCCCTGGCCGGTGCCGTCGCGACCTGGCTGATGGACCAGGTGACCACGACCATGCTCGAGAGCCAGCCGGATGAGGTGACAAAGCGCGAGGAGGAGGCGCGGCCGAACGGCAAGGGCACGGTTCCCAACCTGGTCGACATGGTCGAGGATGCAACCGGCTTCCAGGTCGAGGAGGAGAGCCGGCCGCAGCTCGAGATGGCGGTCCACTACGCGCTGGGCATCGTGCCCGGAGCGCTCTACGCCGTCCTCCGCCGGCGAGTGCCGCTACTCGGCGCCAAGCAGGGTCTGGCCTACGGCTTCCTGCTGTGGGCGCTCAACGACGAGTTCCTCAACTTCCAGCTCGGGCTGGCTGGTCCGCCGCAGGCCTACCCGGCCGAGACCCACTGGCGCGGGCTGGTTGGCCACTTGGTGCTGGGGGGCGCGACGGACACGACGATCGACCTCCTGGGAGGCTAGCAGGCCCGCACTCCCGCCACCGGCGGACCAGGCTCAGCCCGGAAGACGCTCCGGCAGCTGCATCAGCAGCAGCCCGCTCGCCGGCTCGACGGCGCGTTCCACCGGCGTTGCCTCCACGCTGAGCCAGATCTCGCAGTTCGGGTGGACGACGCCCTCATTGAAGTGACCGCCGATCAGCGACAGGTCGCTCCGGCCCAGCGAGGCGTGCAGATGCAGCGCCGGCTGGCCGTCGCGCAGCGCGGCATTGCCGACCAGGCTGACCAGCTCGACCTGCTCCTCCATCTCATGCGCCTCGTACTCTCGCCGATCGGCATGCCAGTACGAGACGCTGGCCCAGCGCAGCGCCCCCAGGCCGCTGATCGCGGCATAGCCGATTCGCTCGGCACGCAGCAATGCCAGCAGCGACTCGGCGACACGGTCGCCGCTCTCCAGGCGCAGCTGGTAGCGTCCGCCATCGAAGCGCTGGAAGCGCATCTCTCAGGCGACCTCCGCCCGGGCGGCGACGGGCGCTTCCGCAGGGTCGACGTAGTGCGGCAGGCTGAAGCCGAACTCGGCCCCGCCGTCAGCCGCGGTTCTGGCCCAGATCCGGCCACCCATCGCCTCGACGAGGCTGCGGCAGATGAACAGCCCGATGCCCGCTCCCGGCGCCGGCATGGCGTCATCGGCGCGGTAGTACAGCTCGAACAGCTGCTCGGGCGATGACTCGCCGAGTCCGGGGCCGTTGTCGATGACCCGGACGGCCACGCCGCCATCCTCGCGACCGGCGACCACGCGCACCCGCGCCCCCGGGCCGGCGTACTTACCGGCGTTCGAGATCAGGTTGCGCACGACCTGCGCAAGATAGTCCTCGTCGCCGGCGACGAGCGGCAGCCCGGGCTCGACGTCGAGCTCGATCGAGAGCTCAGGCCACAGCCGTGCCTCACGCGTGACGAGGTCGATCAACAGCGGCCGCAGCGAGATGGGCCGGAAGCCCAAGAAGCCGGCCCCACGCTCGACCCGCGCCAGCACGACCAGGTTCTCGGTGATCCGGACCAGGCGCTCCGCTTCTGCGGCGACGTTGTTCAGCACCTCGCGCCGCGTCTCCTCGCCAAGCCGGTCGCCGCGACTGAGCAGCAGCTGCGTTCCGCCGTAGACGGAGGTGATCGGCGTGCGCAGCTCGTGTGAGAGCACGCCCAGGAATCGATCGCGCAGCTGGTTTGCCGTCTGGCGCCACGACGCATCCGACAGCACGTACAGCTGGTATCGCCGGTCGTCGAGATCGAAGGCAGTGGCGGCAGCGTCGACCGGCAGGGTCGAGCCATCAGCCCGTCGGGCAGTGACCTCCGCCCGGCGCACGCGGCCGTCCCACGCAGGGCTGGTGTCCAGCTCGGCGTCGATCAGCAGATCGGCCAGCCGGCGGCCGGTCAGCTGCGGCACGGACACGCCCAGCAGGTCGGCGGTCGGGCCGGTCGACCAGACGATCGTCCCTTCCTGGTCGACAGCAATGACCGCGCTGGGAACGGCCTCGAGCAGCGCCCGGAAGCGCGCCTCGCTGGCCCTGATAGCGACCGCCGCCTCGAGCTCGCGCCCCGCCTCTGCCAGGCGGACCATGGCCTCTTCGCGCTCAACCGCCCGGCGGGTCATGGCGCCCAGCAGGCGCAGCACCGCGATGTCGTCCTCGACGAAGAGCAGTCGTCCCTCGACCTCAGCGATGAGGTGCGGCGCACGGTCCGAGACTTCGTCGAGCGGCACGTCCAGCCGGGTGACGGTGCGCAGCGCGCTGTCGCCTGCGTCCCGCTGAGGCTCGCCTGCGGCGGCGAGGACGCTGTCGGCCGAGTCGATCAGCTCCACGCGGCGCGCGCCGAGCAGGCGCGCGGCCGATTGCGCCAGCGAGCCCCAGAGCACCTGTGGCTGGGTCCCGCTGGGAGCGGCGACGAGCTGCGTACCGAGGTCATAGGCGACAGCTCGCTGGGCGACGGCATGGAGCCAGAAGGGCGGCAGGAACGCGACCAGGTAGATGATCGCGGCCGACAGCGCAATGGCGTGACCGACCGGCTGCGCCGGGTTCGGCTGGCCGGGGACGCTGCCCACCGACCCGACTGCCAGCGCCACTACCGCCGAGGCGAACAGCGCGGTGGCCATCGATGCCAGCCGCAGGCGCGCCCGTGCCAGCCCATGCCGCTGGCCCGCCAGGTGCAAGAACCTGACCGCAGCCCAGCCCTCGGCAACGGCGAAGTAGCCGCCGATCACCAACGCGACCGCGGACTGCGGCACGAGGTCGGCCACCAGCGGCCGGCCGAAGTAGGCCAGCGCCGACAGCCCGAAGCCGGCGACCGCCAGTGCCATCACCGGTCGTGACTGTGGCCGGACGAGATGGACCAGCCAGTTCGCGAAGACTGGCTGGGCGAGCAGCAGGCCCACCGCCACCGGCTGGACCAGCGGCGCCAGGGTGGGAGCCAGGCTGCCGACCAGGCTCGAGGCGAGGACCGCGGCGGTCGACCCAAAGACCGCGACGACGGCAAGCTCTATCCGGCCGGGACGGCGCACGAAGCGCCAGAGCGCGACCAGGAACACGACGTAGAAGGCCGCCTGCAGGGCGACAGTCAGGATCGGCATCCGACTCCCTGTGTGGCCCGTCCCATCGACCGCGCCGAACGGGAGGGCCCGTGCGAATTATGGCCACGCAGCCAAGCTCACGCTCTCCGGGTAGGCTGGCCGCCGATGGAGCTGATCCTCGTCGCCGCCGGCCTGGTGGCGCTGCTCTTCGGCGGCGAGCTCGTCGTCCGCGGCGCCTCGCGCCTGGCGGCGCTGCTCGGCATATCGCCGCTGATCATCGGGCTGACCGTGGTCTCCTTCGGCACCAGCGCACCCGAGCTGGCCGTCAGCCTGCAGGGCGCGTTCACCGGCCACGTCGAGCTGACCGTGGGCAACATCGTGGGCAGCAACACGTACAACGTGCTGGGCGTGCTCGGCCTGTCGGCGATCGTCGCCCCGCTGCTCGTCCAGCAGCAGCTGATCCGGCTCGACGTGCCGCTGATGATCGGCGCCTCGTTGCTGTTCTGGGCCGTTGCGCTGGATGGGGTCGTATCGTTCGCCGAAGGCGGGCTGATGTTCGGCCTGCTGATCGTCTACCTGGTCATCGTCGTACGTGTGTCGCGCGGCGAGAGCGCGGAGATTGCCGCCGAGTACGAGCAGGAGTACGGCTACCGCCCCGGAAGGAACGCGCGCCAGCCGCTGGTCAATGGCGCGCTGGTCGTGGGCGGCGCGGTGCTGCTCGTCGCCGGGGCCGCGCTGCTGGTGGACGGCGCCGTGGGCCTGGCGCGCAGCCTGGGCGTGAGCGACCTGCTGATCGGCCTGACCGTGGTCGCGCTCGGCACCTCGCTGCCCGAGCTGACCACCTCTGTCGTGGCCGCCCTGCGCGGCGAGCGCGACATCGCCGTCGGCAACGTCGTGGGCAGCAACATCTTCAACATCCTGAGCGTGCTCGGGCTGACAGCGATCATCGCGCCGGCCGGCATCGTGGTCAGCCCGACGGCACTGGCCGTCGACCTGCCGTTCATGGTCGCCGTCGCGGTCGCCTGCCTGCCGCTCTTCGCCACCGGCCGGGTGATCGGCCGCCTCGAAGGCGCCTTCCTACTGGCCTACGGTGCGGGCTACACGGCGTTCATCGTGGCCGTCGCGTACGGCTTCAACCTGCCGCCGGTCGCCTTCGCCGGGCTGCTGCTGATCGCGCCGATCGCGATCCTCACTCTCCTGGCGTACCGCCACCCGCGGGCTGATCGCGGGCGACGCGGATGACGATCTTGCCCGCTGCCTGCTCGGTGGCGGCGTAGGCGATCGCGTCGGCGATCTCGTCGAGCGCGTACGTGCGCTCCACGACCGGCCGGATCCTGCCCGCGTCGATCAGCTCGCGCAACGTCTCGAAATCGGCCGTGCTGGCCTTCGAGATGAAGACCACCACCCGCTGGCGCAGGAGCCGCGACCGGATCAGGCCCGAGATCATCCGCCCGATGACACCGCTGCCACCGCGCGCCGCCCCAACCTGGACGAAGGCTCCGCCGGGCCTGAGCACGCTGCGCAGGGCACGCAGCGACCGCCGGCCGCCGATGTCGACGACCAGGTCGTAGCGGTCCGGGGCGCTGACGAAGTCCTCGCGGGTGTAGTCGAAGACCCGGTCGGCGCCCAGGCTGCGCAGCAGCTCAATCTTATCCGTCCGGGTCGTCGCCGCCACGGTTGCGCCCATCGCCTTGGCCAGCTGTACGGCGAAGGTCCCTACGCCGCCGCCGGCACCGCTGATCAGCACGCTCTGGCCGGCCTGCAGCCCGCCCTTGTCGCGCAGCGCCTGGAGCGCCGTCAGCCCGGCGATGGGTGTCGCGGCGGCCTCCTCGAAGGACAGGCTGGCCGGCTTGCGCACGACATGCTTAGCCGCAACGTATTCGGCAAACGCGCCCGTGCGGACGCCGTAGACCTCGTCACCAGGCTCCAGATTCGTCACGCCCCGGCCGACCTCCTCGACCACGCCAGACACATCACCACCAAGCATGTGCGGCTTGGGCCGCCGGACGCCTTCAACGAGCCGCACGATGAACGGGTCGGCGAGGACGCGCCGCCAGTCACCCGAGTTGACCGAGCTCGCCACCACGCGGACCAGGACCTGCCCCTCGCCCGCTTGTGGCTTCGCCAGCTCATCGATTCGCAGGACTCGCGCGGGGTCCCCATAACCAGTCTGTGTCACCGACCGCATCTAAAGGTGCCTCTTGCTGTCGTACGCTGTAAGATGAGGAGGAAGCCTATGTCATACAGCGTAAGAATGTCAATTCCCCCGCGATGAGCACAACCACCAGGGCTGTGAGCTCACGCGTGCCGCTCAGCCGGGAGCGCGTCGTCCGTGCCGCGATCGAGCTGGCAGACGCTGAGGGCATCGAAGCGCTGTCCATGCGCCGCCTCGGGCAGGCGCTGGGTGTCGAGGCGATGACGCTCTACTACCACGTCGGCCGCAAGGAGAAGCTGCTCGGCGCGATGGTCGAGTCGGTGGTCGGCGAGTTCGAGCTGGCAGAGGCGCCCGACGGCGACTGGAAGGCGGCGCTGCGCCGGAGCGCGACGTCCGCCCACGAGACGCTGCTGCGCCATCGCTGGTCGTGCAGCCTGATGGTCAGCCACGCCGACCCGAGCGTCGAGCGGCTGGGCTGGATGGAATCGGCCCTCGGTTGCCTGCGCAATGCCGGCCTGTCCGTCGAGCAGACGCACTATGCCTTCCACGCGCTGGACAGCCACATCGTCGGCTTCACGCTGTGGGAGATCGGATTTCCATTCCGGACGCGCGACGAGATGCTGGCCATGGCGGCCGACTTCGTGGCCCAGGTGGACCTGGCGGCGCTGCCCTACCTTGGCGAGCACATCCGCTACCACATGGACCCGGCCAGCGCCGGCGGCCAGAGCGCGTTCGAGTTCGGACTGGAGCTCATCCTCGACGGTTTGGAGCGGCTGCGCGACGGGGGCGTACCGTCTCTCTGATCGAGAGCCAATAGCATCAGCGTCGTTGACTCGATCCGGCACAGGGGACAGTCATGGCCGACACGAAGAAGTCGCCAAAGGTCGCCGCCGGGCGCAAGTCCTCGAGCGCGGCGTGGACGGACGAAGAGCGGGCCGCCATGAGAGAGCGCGCCAAGGAGGTAAAGGCAGCCAGTCGGCGCAGCAAGCCCGGCAAGGCTGATGGTGAGCGGGATTTGCTCGACAAGGTTGCGGAGATGGACGAGGCAGACCGCTCCATTGCTGAGCGGCTCCACGCGCTGATCAAGGAGAACGCGCCGGGCCTCACGCCCAGGACCTGGTACGGCATGCCCGCCTACGCCAACGACGAGGGCAAGGTCGTCTGCTTCTTCACGGCCGCCTCGAAGTTCAAGGACCGCTACGCCAGCTTTGGCTTCAACTCAGCGGCCAACCTGGACGAGGGCAACATGTGGCCAACGTCGTTCGCGCTGAAGAAGCTCACGTCCGCCGAGGAGGCGCGCATCATCGAGCTGGTGAAGAGAGCGGCGAGCTGAGCCGATCCGTCCGCCACCAGCGGCGGCGGGCTGGTCGGGGCGGCGGGATTCGAACCCGCGGCCTCGTGCTCCCAAAGCACGTGCGCTACCACTGCGCTACGCCCCGATGCCTATCTACGCTCAGACAGAGCACATAACCCCGTCCAAGTGCCGATGAGGGCTACCCTGCACCGATGAAATCGCATATGCTGGGCGGTGTTCAGCCTCCACAGCACAGGAGACAACGATGAGGGCAACCCCCACCGGGCGCCTCCATGATACGACCACCGACGAGCTGCTCGGCCTGGCCGCATCGTGGCAGCGTCACCTACGCGCCCAGCGCGCCAGTCCCTCGACCCTCGCCACCTACGGCACGGCCGCGGCCCAACTGGCGGCATTCCTCGCCCGCCAGGGCATGCCGACTAGCCCGCAGGCGATCAGTCGCGAGCACGTCGAGGCGTTCATCACCGATCTACTCGGCCGGTTCAAGCCGGCGACCGCCCACAACCGCTACCGCGCCCTTCGCTCGTTCTTTGGCTGGCTGGTAGATGAGGGCGAGATCAAGGAGTCGCCGATGGCGCGCATGAAGCCGCCGCAGCTGCCTGAGGTACCGCCGCCGGTCCTGCGCGAGTCAGAGCTGCGCGCCATCGTCGCCGCCTGCGAGCGCGACAAGAGCTTCCTTGGCCGGCGCGATGAGGCGATCATCCGCTGCTTCATCGACACCGGCGCCCGGCGAGGAGAGATACTCGGCCTGACGCTCGACACGATCGACCTGGACGGCCAGACGCTGCGCGTCACCGGCAAGGGCAGCCGGACGCGCCTCGTGTCGATCGGGGCCATGACCGTCAAGGCACTCGACCGTTACCTGCGCGTCCGCGCAAAGAGGCCCGAGGCTGGCCTTCCGGCCCTCTGGCTGGGCCGGAAGGGTGCCCTACGGGAAACCGGGCTGGCCGATCTTGTCGCCCAGCGCGGCCACGAAGCCGGCCTGAAAGACCGTCTGCACCCTCATCAGTTCCGACATGCCTACGCCC
>DATMJK010000065.1:0-36659 GCA_035553915.1 Candidatus Limnocylindrales bacterium
CGACAGCACCGACTACCAAGCCCCGGCCGGCGGCTACGCCGAAGCCCACGCCGGCGCCGAAGGTGACGCCGCGCGCCGAGCCGACATCGGTCGCCGCACCGGCCGCCTCGCCGCCGCCTCCATCGGGCCATGCGCTCAGCCCGACCGTCCAGCCGGCGCTGGTCGATGCGCGCAAGGACAAGGAGCGAATCTGGTTCGAGCGGTGCCTGGCCGACGTCCAGCACACAGCTCCACGGCCGGGCTGCGTATATGGCGACAAGGGCGGCTCCTACACCATCGCGCTTGTCGGCGATTCGCATGCCGCCCACTTCTTCCCGGCCTTCGAGTGGGTCGCAAAACAGAACGGCTGGCGGCTGGTGGTGATGGTCAAGGTGGCCTGCACCTTCACCGACATGCGCGTCAACAACATCATCCTCAAGCGTGAGTACACCGAGTGCAAGTCGTTCAACGAGGGCGTAGTGGCGCGCGTCAATGCCGAGCGCGTGGACCTGACCGTCGTCGTCAACAATCGCTCGATCTTCCCGGTCGACAAAGCCGAGAACACGGTCGCGGCCAAGGCTGCGGGCGTGGCGCGAATCATCGCTCGGATCAACGGCCGCGTCGTGCTGCTGGCTGATAACCCGCGTTCGGCCTTCGACGTTCCGGCCTGCCTGTCTTCGAACCTGCACGATGTCCGCGCCTGCGCCACCGGCCGGAAGAAGGCGCTGGCCAATCATGCGGTCATCGAGCGCCGGGTGGCCGAGCAGGCGGGCGTGCCGCTGATCGATGTCGCGGCGCGAATCTGCGTCGACAACCCGTGCCCGGCCGTCGTTGACAACATGATCGTCTACCGCGACTCGCACCACCTGACCGCGACTTTCGCTCGCTCGCTCGGTCCGGATCTGGAGAGACTGCTCAAGCAAGTTCGCTGAACGCCGAAGTTCATTGGTACTTTCGGTCACGCCCGTGGTCTAATGCTGCCTGGCGAAAGCCTGAGGGGAGGTAGCAATGCAGCGGAGTGCGCGCGGCGAGCGGCGCCTTGGTGGCCTGCCGCTCAGGCACCGCGGTCGGCATGGCACCAGCCGCATCTCGTCCGTCCTGGCGGTGCTCCTGGCTCTCACTGTGATGGGCACGGTCCCACCTTCCCCGGCGGCCGGCCAATCCCGAAGCTCATCTGATTGGGCACTGCCCGCTGACATCAGCCCGCCGGTCAGCAAGGCTCGTCGCGACCGTGAGCGCCCTTGGGCAGACAGATGCATCGGGCTCGCCCCGGCAACCGTGCCGCGGAACTGCGTCTACGGCAATCCGAACGGCTCGTTCAGCTTGGCTCTGGTCGGCGACTCACACATCTCCCACTTCTTTCCGGCCTTCGAGCGAATCGCGAAGGAGCGTGGCTGGCGGCTAGTGGTGATGCTGAAGATCGGATGCCCCTTTGTCGACATGCCCATCCGCTACCCCGTCGAGAATCGGCATTACCACGAATGTGCGACCTGGAACGACAACGTGGTGGCGCGGCTCGCCAAATCCCCGCCCGATCTGACGGTCGTCGGCTATAGCCACTGGATCTACCCAATCAAGCCTGTCCATCGAACGACGGCAGCGAAAGCGGCATCGGCAGCCCGGATGCTTCAGCGATTGCCCGGCAAGCGGGTGCTCCTCGCCGACTCGTTGGTTTCCTCGGTCGATGTGCCGGTCTGCCTGGCCGCCAACAAAGCAGATATCCGGCGCTGCGCCACGCCGCGCAAGCGTGCCTACCGTGGTCACGCCGCGATCGAGTCCAGGGCGGCCAGGCAGGCCGGCGTGCCAATGATTGACATCGCGGACCGGATCTGCCGCACTGACCCCTGTCCGGCCGTGGTCAACAAGATGATCGTTTACCGCGATACGCACCACCTGACGGCGACGTTCACGCGGACACTGTGGCCCGATCTGGCATCACTGCTCGACAAGCACCTCTGACGGGCGTCCACCTCGCCGCCGCGAGGCGAGCACGAAACACCTAACCTGTCGTCGATGAGACGCCTGCTGCTGTGGATGGCCGGCAACGGCTGGCTGCGGCGCAACCTGCCGCGATTGTGGTTCACCCGCCGTGCCGTCCGGCGGTTCATGCCTGGCGAGACGGCCGAGGAGGCCATCGCCGCGGCCGAGAAGTTTCGCCAGCAGGGCACGCCCGTGCTGTTCACGCTGCTCGGCGAGAACCTGACCCGGATCGAGGACGCCGACGCCCACGCGCAGGAGTACCTCGAGGTGATCGCCGAGATCAACGAGCGCGGGCTGGATGCCGAGATCTCGGTCAAGCCCACGCAGCTCGGCTACGACCTCGATCAGACACGCACGCTGGGCCATCTCGAACGGCTGGCCGACGCGGCGGCGCCCCGTACCGTTTGGATCGACATGGAGAGCTCGGCCTACACCGAGGGCACGGTCGCGCTCTACGAGGCGCTCAAGCGGAGCCGTCCGAACTCCGGCCTGTGCCTGCAGTCGTACCTCAAGCGCACCCACTCGGACATCGAGCGGCTGCTGCCGCTCGCGCCGCGGATCCGGATGGTCAAAGGCGCCTACGCCGAGCCGGCCGAGATCTGCTATCGCTCACGACGCGAGGTCGACGCGAACTACCTGGCCCTCTGCGTCTGGATGCTCGATCAGCTGCGCAACGGCCATGAGCTGTTCCTGGGCCTGGGCACGCACGACGTCGATCTCGTCCGGCAGGTGGCCGACTACGCGCGCTCGGCCGGCTTCGAGGGCATCCCCTTCGACGTCGAGATGCTGTATGGCATTCGGGCCGACCAGCAGCAGCGGCTGAAGGAGGAGGGCTTCCCGGTGCGGGTGCTGATCGCCTATGGCCGGGCCTGGTACCCGTGGTACATGCGCCGCCTCGCAGAGCGCCCGGCGAACGTGATCTTCGCCATCCGGCAGCTGCTGCCGCCCTGGTAGAGCGTCAGGAGTCGATCGGCGGCCGTCCCTGGCCTGGTGGGCAGAGCTTGACCTCGCCGCGCTGGCTGGCCCGGAAGTCGTACTCCTGGCCACCCGCTCGGAGCACGACCCAATAGCCGTCAACCAGCGCCTGGGTGTACATCTGGCCCGGCTCCGGGCAGCCGAGCGAGCCGTCGCTCCAGGTCACGGCCTGCGCGCGATCGACTGACACCTCGGCAATGCTGACGCCGGCCACGGCGGCGGCCTGCTCGACCATCTCGGCGAAGAGGTCCTGAGGCACGACGCCGGCGGGCGGGAGGCTGTGGTCGGGCATCGTTGGCTCCCCCTCGGCGGGCGTGGGCTGGGTCAGGTCGGGCGGGCTCGCGCCAGGGCTGACGCCGGGCAGCCCGCCGCAGGCGGCGAGCAGGAGGGTCAGGCTCAGGAAAGCAACGGCAGTGCGCATGGCGAGCAAAATCCTAGCAGCCGAGCCTGATGTACCCTACGCCGCGTCAGCGCCTCATGGAGGGTGAGTAGGTAACGCGCTTGGCGACACTGGCCTTGAGCGGGATCCGGCAGCGCTACAACGAGTTCGTCGCGCGCCACGAGATCGCCTGGGAGCTGACGATGGCCGCCCTGGCGGTGCTGTTCGTGGCGATCGGCTTTGCCCTCGACGAGGCGCCCGACCACATGGTCGCCCCGCTCTTCGCGCTGGACCTCGCATTGACCGCGATCTTCGTCGCCGAGTTCACGTCTCGGCTGTACGCCGCGCCAAGCCGGCGCGGCTACCTGCGCGGCCATTGGATCGACGCGCTGGCACTCATCCCCACGGCGCGCGGAGTGCGCCTGCTGCGGCTGCTGCGCCTGTTCCGGCTGGTGCGCGCCTTCTCTGGGCTGTACCACGCGCTCGACGAGGTCGAGCGGATCGCGCAGCATCGAGGCCTGCTGCGGCTGTTCATCTCGTGGCTCGGCGTGGCCGTCATCTCGTCGGCGGTGCTGTACTACGCCGAGGTCGGGCGCAACCCGAACATAACCGAGCCGTTCGACGCGCTGTGGTGGGCGATCGTCACCCTCGCCACCGTTGGCTATGGCGACATCACGCCGATCACCTTCGCCGGCCGGGTGGCGGCGATCCTGCTGATCCTGCTCGGCATCACCCTCTGGGCGGCGATCACCGGCACGATCGTCAGCTACATGCTGGCCGGCGAGCGGCAGGCTGCCACCGACCCGGCTGAGACGCTGCTCAAGCTCGGCCGGGCGCGCGAGCAGGGCCTGCTCAGCGAGGAGGAGTTCGAGGCCAAGAAGCGGGACCTGCTGGCGCGGCTCTAGATCGGTGCGCTGCGCTGGGCGGCGAAGCGATCGATCGAGATGAAGTCGATGTCAAAGTCTGTCTCGCCGGTCAGCGCGAGGTCAGCCGCAAGGCGGCCCATGACGTTGCTGAACTTGAAGCCGTGACCCGAGCAGGGTGAGGCGATGACCACCCGCTCGTCAGCTGGGTGGTGGTCGAGGATGAAATCGAAGTCAGGCGTGTTGGTGTACATGCACACCTTTGCATCGAGCCGCCGGCCCGCCGCCGCGGGCACGTGGCGCTCGGCGAAGTCGCGTACCGGCCGCTCGTCCTCGTCGCTCGCCCCGCGCTCGAGCGTGTCTGGATTGGTCGGCCGGCCGCCGTGGTGGCGCGCGATCTTGGCGCCCTGGCCGGGCAGGAGCGGGAAGCCGTAGAAGGCGTGCTCCTCGTCGAGCTCGACGATGTACACCGGCAGCCGCTCGGGCTGCAGCACCGCCGCGTCGAGCGGCTCGAACCAGAAGAGCACGTTGCGCTCGACGGTCAACGGCAGCTCGAGCTCTGGTGCCAGCTTGGGCAGCCAGGCGCCGGCGGCGATGACCAGCCGGTCGCAGGTATAGCTGCCGGCGTCGGTCGCGACCTCGATCGTCGGGCCGGCGCCCCATGAGACGACCCGCTCGTTGAAGTGGAGCTCCGCTCCGGCTGACTCGGCCAGCGCGAGGTGCGTCTCGATGCAGCGCTCGGGGTAAAGCAGCCCCGCCATCTGCTCGTGGAGCACGCTCATCTCCGGGTCGAGCTGAAGAGCGGGGAAGCGGCGTTCGGCCTCCGCGGCGTCGTAGACGCGATGGGGCAGCCCATGCTCGGTCGCGCTGCGCAGCGCGCCCTCGAAGACGGCGCTGCCGCGACGGCCGCCGTACAGCCCGCCGCACTGGAGCAGCAGCTCGCGGCCCGTTTCTGCCTCCAGATCGCGCCAGCCCTGCCAGGCGGCACGGAGCAGCGGCACGTAGCTCGGATGCTCGAAGTAGGCGAGGCGGATGATGCGCGACAGGCCGCCGGACGAGCCGAGATCGTGGGCACGCCCGAAGGCCTCGATGCCGAGGACGCCGGTGCCCCGGCGGGCGAGCTCGGCGACGGTGGAGCTGCCCATCGCGCCGAGGCCGATGACGATCGCCTGGTAGTGCATCGCCCGCAGGTTAGCGCCTCGGCCTCACCAGGGTGCGTCCTTGACCAGTCGAGGCCTGGTCGTCGGAAGAGGTTTCCAGCCGTCTGCCGCAGTCGGTACAGGTGTCGGCTCGACGTCGGGCAGGTCCATCGCCGCATGGCAGGCCGCGCGTAGCAGCCTCCCGACTCCCGCGGGCACGGCACAATGCGCTCATGGCGCAGCGCGAGATCGAGCTGATCCTCTTCCGCCAGCTGGCCTCGAGCCTGGCCCTGCCGATACTGCTCGTCGACCGTGACAGTGACCTGCTGTTCTTCAACGAGCCGGCGGAGGTGCTGCTCGGCCAGCGTTTTGATGACGTCGGTGAGATGACGCTGGACGAGCGGCGCGCGGTCTTCGCCTTCCTCGACCAGCACGGCAACCCGCTGCCGCCCGACCAGCCGCCGCTTGTGGTGGCGATGCGCGAGCGCCGGCCCGTCCACCGCCTGGTGTCGCTGCGCGGCTTCGACGGCGTCTATCGCGCGCTCGAGGTGACCGCTTTTCCGCTGCTCGGCGGCGGAGGCCACCTGATCGGCGGGGTGGTGATGTTCTGGGAGCGTGCCGGCCAGCAGGCCGGTCGTTGAGGCTCGGGCTGCGGCGGTGACGATGCGCGTCTGCCTGTGGGGCACGCGAGGCTCCATCGCCAGCCCGGGCCCGGACACGATCGCCTATGGCGGCAACACCTCATGCGTGGAGGTGGAGGCGGCTGACGGCACGATCCTGATCCTCGACGCAGGCACCGGCATCCGGCGCGTCGGCGACACGTACGGCCAGCCGCGCCGAGTCGACATCCTGCTGACCCACCTGCACATGGACCACATCCAGGGCCTGGGCTTCTTCGCGCCGTTCTACGTTGCCGACTTCGAGATCCACATCTGGGGCCCGCCGTCCACGACGGAGGACCTGCGCCGCCGCCTGGCGCGCTACTTCTCCCCGCCGCTGTTCCCGGTCCGCCTGCGCGACGTTGCCGCGCAGCTGACCCTGCACGACGCGCCCATTGGCAGCTTCCGCATCGGCGGCCTGGAGGTGATGGCGCAGAGCGTGATCCACCCCGGACCGACGGTGGGTTACCGGATCACCGACGGCCGCTCCAGCTTGGCCTACGTGCCGGATCACGAGCCCGCGCTGGCCTATGACGACCGACCGACCGACGGGCGCTGGACATCCGGCACGGACTTGGCGCGCGATGTCGATCTGCTCATCCATGATGCGCAGTACACGCCCGAGGAGTACGCGATGCGGGTTGGCTGGGGCCACTCGCGCGTGAGCGACGCCGTCGCTCTGGCGCAGCTGGCCGGAGCGCGCCGGCTGGTGACCTTCCACCACGACCCCTCGCACGACGACACGGAGCTTGACGCGATGCTCGAGGATGCCCGTGCCGCGGCCGACGGCGTGGAGGTGCTCGCCGGTCGCGAAGGCCAGACCTTCAAGCTCGGCGGCGACTCGGAACACGACTGATAGGCAGGGCGGCCGCGCGCCGCTCGACGGCCGCCGCGGGCCGCCACAGAATGCGGCCTATGCCTGACGAGATCATCCCTGGGCTCCTCCCGATCGCCCCGCCTGAGCCGCTGGAGCGGCCGGAGCGCGAGCGCGCGCGGAGCGGCATGTCCGTCGCGGGGCTGGCGTTCGCAGGCTTCCTGGGCCTGTTCGCCGCCGTCAAGGCCAACCGGAGCGAGCGCATCGACGTCGCGATCACGCTGCGCCTGCAGGCGCGCCGGCATCCCTCCCTCGCCCGGCTGATGGAGGCCTGCTCGTGGCCCGGGTTCCCGCCCCAGAGCCGGGTCATCCCGCCGGCGATCATGTCCGGCCTGTGGCTCAGTGGCCACCGCACCGAGGCCGTCTTCCAAGCGCTCGCCTGGGGCACAGCCGGCATGTCAGAGATGCTCAAGTCGACCATGCGCCGCCAGCGCCCGCTGCCCGAGCAGGTAAGGGTCGTGGTCGCGCCCCTCGGCGGGTCGAGCTTCCCAAGCGGCCACGTCCTGACCTACATGGGCACGTACGGCTTCGTTGCGTACCTGGCCCACACGCTGATCCGGCCGCCGCTCGTGCGCTGGCCGCTGGTCATCTTCCTGCTGGCCATGCTCGCCGGCGTTGGCCCGAGCCGGATCTACCAGGGCCACCACTGGCCGACTGACGTGGCTGCCTCGTACCTGCTTGGGATCAGCTACCTGATCGTGCTCGAGGCCGCCTACCGCCGGCTGCGCGCGCCGGAGTGAGCAGCGAGGCGAGCCAGCAGGGCGACGCAGCCGAGCGCCGCCGGCCGATGCTGGTGCTGTACAACGCGAGTGCCGGCCAGAAGCGCCGGCCGCTCGGCGGCGCGGTCAGCCAGGAGCAACTGGCTGAGCTGCTGGCCGGCCGCGGCCTCGACTTCGAGATAGTGGCCACCGACACCGAGGAGCAGGCCACCGACGAGGCCACGGCGGCGGTCGCCCAGAAGCGGCCGGTGGTCGTAGCCGCCGGTGGTGACGGAACGATCGGCGCAATCGCCAGCCAGCTGGTCGGGTCGGAGACTGCGCTCGGCATCCTGCCCCTGGGCAGCGTGATGAACGTGCCCCGGATGCTGGGCGTGCCGCGTGACCTCGAGGACGCCGCGGAAGTGCTGGCGGCAGGTTCAGTGCGCGTCGTGGACGTTGGCGAGGCCAACGGCCGGCTGTTCTATGAGGCCGCGTCAGTGGGCCTCAACGCGACCATATTCAGCGCCGCTGAGCGGCTGATGGAACGCGACTACCTCTCGGTCCGGCGGCTGCTTTGGCTCGCGCTGCGCTACAGGCCGGCACGCATCCGGCTGGAGCTCGACGAGGAGACGGTTCAGGCGCGGGCGCTGATGGTCACCGTATCCAACGGGCCGTATACCGGTTTGGGCATGACCGTCGCCCCGAGCGCGCGGCTCGACGATGGCCTCTTTGACGTACGCGTCTTCGGGCACTACTCGAAGCTCGAGCTCCTGCGCCACCTGCTCTCGATCAGCTTCGGCCGGCGCCAGTACCTGCCTCATTCGCGGACCTACCGCGCGGTCAGCGTCCGCCTCGAGGCAGGGCGCTCGCTGCCGGTCCGGGTTGACGGCGTCAACCTCGGGCGGACGCCGCTCGAATGCCACGTTCGGCCGGCCTGCCTGCGCGTCGTCGCGCCGCGACCGGAGGAAGGCGCCGCCGACTGACCACGTCCTGCCGTGGAGGGCCATGCCCGAGGGCAGGTCAGCCGCTCGCGCTCAGGCGAGCCGGCTCAGTTGTCCTGGCGGGCCCAGCGTGAGTAGACCCAGCCGGTCTTGCCGTTGCGCAGCTTGACCTCGTACCACAGGGCGCCACTCGGGCTGTTGCCGGTGCCCAGGATGACGAAGCTGGAGCCGCGGCTCACCCAGCCCACGATGCGCCCTGAGGGGTCTGCCTCGCGGCGCAGGTTCATCGTTCCGACGGCGTAGCCACGCTGGCCCTCGGCGTCAGTCGACGGTGACTCCGGCGATGGCTGGCCATTGTTGGCCGGCTTCTTCTGCTTGGGCTTCTTCTGCTTGGGCTTGTCCTTCTGCGACTCGGTGCCGGTGTCTTTCGGCGGCTCAGCGGCGGGCGGATCGCCCTCCGACCAGTTGACCTTCAGGAAGGCCACGAACTTGGAGGTGATCGTCTGGAGCCCATGGATCTTGACCCCGGTCACCAGCGCGCTGAGCACGCGGCCGTTGCCCAGGTAGATGCCGATGTGCGAAACCTTGGTGTAGTACACCAGGTCGCCGCGTTCGCCCTTGGCCGGATTGCTCTCGACCAGGCCGCGTGCCTTGAACCAGTTGAAGTACTGCAGCGCGCGCATGCGCTTGCCGCCGATGCGCGGCAGCTCTCCTGCGTCGGCGAAGATGCGGAACATCAGCCCCGAGCAATCGAAGATGCGCGGGCCGGTCGTGCCCAGCCGATATGGGGCGCCGATGTAGCCCTCTGCGGCCCCGATGACCGCGTCGGTCGGACTTGCCGCGCGCGTGGGGGAGGCCGGCAGGCCGGCACCCACGACGACCAGCGCCAGCGCCAGGACGGCCGCGGCGCGGAGCGGTGAGACGCGCGGCGCAGGTGCGCGGCGCCAGGCTTCTTCGACGTAGACCGAGCCGACGACGGTCGCGCCCAGCGCGAGCGCGAAGCCCGGCCGCAGCGCGGACCAGATCCGGCCCGCCAGGGCGGCGACGTAGACGGTGACGATAACGGGGACTGCGAGCAGGTACACGAACAGGCGGCGCGAGCGTCGCTCAACCGGCATCCCGAGGCTTCCTCCCTCAACCGACGGGGCACGACGGCGGTCGACTTTTCCCGCGGTTGCCCATCACAACGGCTATCTGGGGCACGGCGCGCCGCTGGGGCGGTGCACAACAACTGCGGGTTCTGTTCGGTTATGGGCCCTCCACGACCCGAGCCAAGTATGCCCATAGCGAAACCGCGCTGCACGGTCGCTGCGCACGTCGAGGACGGCCCGGTGTAACGGTCGCGATAGGCGCGCCTGCCTGACTACGGCTTGCTGCAATCGGGCGTCGGGCAGGCTGTTGGTCGCGGGTTGCCGTGGCCTGCGATGACGACCACATCCTGAGTTGGCGGCGCCCCGAACGGGGCCGTCGACCGCATCTCTGATCGGAGAATCCCCATGCGCAAGCTTTTCCTCGCGCTCGTCGCGAGTGCCGCACTGGCTGTCGCCGCGTGTGCGCCTGGTGGCGCCGAGCCGCAGCAGCCGATGGATCCGCAGCCACCCGCCCAGCCGGGTGGGACGCTTGGCGATCCGGGCATGTCGCCCGGCCTGCCCGGCGAGTCGCCTGACGGCACCGGCGGCGAGCAGACGACCACCCCCTAGCAGCGAGCCTCCTCCTCCCCGAGAGGCCCGGGCCCAGCGCCCGGGCCTCTCTGCATGTGTGGCACACTCGGCTCATCCCTGACCAAGAGGTGAGCACGACATGGGCATCTCGGTCGCCCCTGGAACGATGAGCGCGGAAGAGATCGTCGCGCTCTCCCGACGCCACACGCTGTACGAATGGTCGGCCCAGTCGGCGGTCGACCCGATCCCCGTCGAGCGTGCTGAGGGCGTCTACTTCTACACGCCTGACGGCAAGCGCTACATCGACTTCAACAGCCAGCTGATGAGCGTCAACATCGGCCATGGCGACCGCCGTGTCATCGGCGCGATCAAGGCCCAGGTCGAACAGCTGGCCTATGCCAACCCGTTCATGGCCACCGAGGCGCGGGCACGGCTGGGCGCCAAGCTTGCCCAGATAGCGCCAGGCGACATCGACGTCTTCTTCTTCACCAACGGTGGCGCAGAGGCGAACGAGAACGCGATCAAGCTGGCCCGCCAGGCCACCGGCCGGCAGAAGATCCTGGCCCGCTACCGGTCATACCACGGCGCCACGGGCGGCGTCATCACCCTGACCGGCGACCCGCGCCGCTGGGCCGCCGAGCCGGGCATCCCGGGCGTCGTCCGCTTCCCGGACACCCATCGCTGGGGGGCCGCCGAGCCCGAGCCGGTGGGGGAGGTACTGCAGGACCTCGAGGACGTGATCATGTTCGAGGGGCCGCAGACGATCGCGGCCCTGATCCTCGAGCCGGTCGTTGGTACCAACGGCATCCTCATCCCGCCCGACGGCTACCTGCAGGGCGTGCGCGAGATCTGCTCGCGCCACGGGATCATGCTCATCGCCGACGAGGTCATGTCCGGCTTCGGGCGAACGGGTGCGTGGTGGGCGGTCGACCACTGGGGTGTCGTGCCCGACATGATCACCATGGCCAAGGGCCTGACCGCCTCGTACGTGCCACTTGGCGCGGTCGGCATGCGGCGTGAGATCGCCGAGGCGTTCCGCGACAAGGTCTTCTACGGCGGCCTGACGTACAACTCGCATCCGCTCGGCTGCGCCACGGCGCTGGCCACCATCTCGGTCTACGAGGAGGATGGGCTCATCGAGCGCGCGTGGGCGATGGGTGAGGTCATGGCCGGCCATCACCAGGCTCTGCGAGAGAGCCATCCGTCGGTCGGGGCGGTGCGCAACATCGGCCTCTTCGGCATCGTCGAGCTCGTCCGGTCGCGCGATCCTTACACGCCGATGGCGCCGTACAACGGCACATCCGACGAGATGAAGGCGGTCCACAAGCACCTGAAGGAAAGCGGCCTGTACACCTTCGTCCGCTGGAACGGGATCATGACCAACCCGCCGCTGATCATCACGCAGGAGCAGCTGGCCGAGGGCTTCGCGATCATCGACGACGCGCTCGCGCTCGCCGACGAGGCCGTCGCCTAGTCTGACTGGCCGTCGCCGGTTCGCGCCCAACCGGGCCCTGATTGCCCGCTACCTGCGCGCGAAGCTGTTCGCGCGGCGCTTGCCTAGGCGCCGATCGGCGTGAAGAAGCTCAGCACGTAATCCCAGCCGGGCTCGTAGTTGGCGCGCTCCTGTGCGGCTTCCTCGCCGAGCGCCTCCCAGCCGCTGTGCACCAGCCGGACGGTCGTGCCCTGCTCAGAAGGCGTGAACGTGACCTCGAGCAACTGCGCTGCCTCTGGCCCACGGCCCGCGTGCCAGGTCATCGTCAGGCCGCGCGGCGCATCCCAGGTTTGGACCGTGCCCCAGGTGTGCTCGGCGCCGTCCGGCCCGATCTCGTAGAGCCGACCGCCAGCTCGCTCTTCGAAGGCACAGCCGAGCGCGCGATCGCCCTCCACCGAGTGCGTCGCCAGCGGCCACCACTCGCCGATCCGGCGAGTGAACAGCTCGAACGCGCGCCGCTGGTCAAGTGGCACGCCGACCTCCTTGATCACCGGTGCCAGGGCGTCGCCCGGCCGCTGCGCATCGTCCGACATCAATTGCCTCCTGCCTGCTCCTCTGCGGCCGTGGCGTACGCAGCCAGCACGTCGTCCCACAGCTGCTCGACGTAGCGCCGCAGCGGCGCCAGCCCCGCCGGATCCAGCCGATAGACCCGTCGCCGCCCGTCCCGGCGTTCGCTAACCAGGCCCGCCCGCTTGAGCGCGGCCAGGTGCTGCGACACTGCCGGCCGGCTGACCGGCAGCCCGTCAGCGACCTCTTTGACGGACCGCGGCGCCCGTCGCACACGCTCCAGCACCGCTCGGCGGGTGGGGTCGGCGAGGGCAGCCAGCGCGGCCTGCGGCGGCCTCATATGCGTAAGTATACGCTTACCTATGATGGCATGTCAAGCCCGGGACGCACGTGGCGCGAGTGGCGCTAGAGTTGCGGGCACATGAGCGGGGAGGGTTCCGTCACCGGCCGCAGTGCGGTCAGCCGCCGTAGACGCGTGCTCGGCGTGCTGATCGTGGTGCTGGTCATCGCGCTCGCCTGGGTGCTGATCAAGTTCCTGGCCGGCGACCCTTGGCGCATCGACGGTCAGCTCGTCCACAACCCGCCGTTTCGCTGGAAGCTGGCCAACGACCAGAGCCTGCCCCACATCTGGCAGGTCTTCGGGACGATGACCCGGCCGATCCAGCCCGGAGGCCCGGCGCTGGCCTCGCTGCTGTTCGACTTCTCGGTCTACACCGCCCGGGGCGCGGCCCTCGGCTTCGCCCTGGGCGCGGGTTTCGGGCTGTCGCTGGGCATCCTGCTCGCTCACGTCCGGGTGCTGGAACGGGCGCTCGTGCCGTACGTTGTCATGTCGCAGACGGTGCCGATCATCGCCATCGCGCCCGTGATCGTCATTGGCCTGCAGGCGGGCTGGTTCTCGGTCGCCATCGTGGCCAGCTACCTGACCTTCTTTCCGGTCACCATCGGAACCCTGCGCGGCCTTCGCTCGGCCGACCCGCGGGCGATCGAGCTGATGCGCTCGCTGGCTGCCGGCCGGCGCGAGGTGCTCTGGAAGCTGCGCCTGCCCGCATCCGCGCCGTACCTCTTCACGGCCTTCAAGATCTCGGCCACGGCGGCGGTCGTCGGCGCGATCGTCGGCGAGCTGCCGGCCGGCGTGCGCGACGGCCTGGGGGGCGCCCTGCTCAGCTTCAACCAGTACTACACGATCGCGCCCGAGCGGCTGTGGGCGGCACTGATCTTCTCGGCCGGCCTGGGCATCGTGGCCTTCATGCTCGTCGTCGCCGCCGAGCGCCTCTTCCTGCGTGGCTACAGACAGACCGAGGAGCTGACATGACCGCCGACCAGCCAGCCAGCGCCAGCGCGTCCCCGGTCGTCGAGGTCCGCGGCGCGAGGAAAGTCTTCGCCGGCCAGAGCGGGCAGCGCGTCGAGGCCCTGCGCGATATCGACCTGACCATCGGTCGGGGCGAGTTCATCTCGCTCATCGGGCCGTCAGGCTGCGGCAAGAGCACCCTGCTGAGGCTCATCGGCGACCTGACCTCGCCCAGCGGCGGGAGCGTGACGATCAGTGGCAAGTCCGCCCACCGCGCCCGGCTGGATCGGGACTACGGCATCGTCTTCCAGTCGCCGGTGCTGTTCGACTGGCGCACGGTCGAGAAGAACGTGCAGCTGCCGCTGGAGGTGAGCGGCGTGCCGCGCGCCGAACGCCACGAGCGGGCGGCGCGGATGCTCGAGCTGGTCGAGCTCTCTGACTTTGCCGGCCACCGGCCGTGGCAGCTGTCAGGCGGCATGCAGCAGCGCGTCGCGATCGCGCGCGCCCTGGCCCTCAACCCCCAGATCCTGCTGATGGACGAGCCCTTCGGCGCGCTCGACGAGATGACGCGCGAGCGGATGAACCTCGAGCTGCTGCGCGTCTGGCAGGCGACGGGCACGACCGTCGTCTTCGTCACCCACTCGATCCCCGAGGCGGTCTTCCTTTCGACCCGGGTGGTCGTCATGTCGCCGCGGCCGGGCCGGATAACCGACCTGATCGACGTCGACCTGCCCTACCCGCGGACGATCGACACGCGCGAGCTGGAGCGCTACTTCGAGCTGGTCACGCGCGTGCGCGAGAGCCTGCGGGCCGGTGAAGGGCGCGAGGCGGGCGAGCAGGCCGAAGCCGGCAGGCGCGTTCGCGCAGAGGGCCTGTCTGCGTGACCGTCGGTAACACGGCCGTGGTCCAGCCTTCGCTGGTCGAGGCGCGGCGCAGCCTGTGGCGGCGCGTCGGTGACTGGCTGCCGGCGGTGATGGTCGCGATCGGCTTCCTGCTCGTCTGGCAGGTGGCGGTCATGGCGTTCGGTGTCCAGCGCTTCATCCTGCCCGCGCCGCTGGCCATCGCCGGCGCCTTCGGGACGTACTTCAGCGAGATTGCCGCCGCAGCGGCATACACCGCCACCGAGGCGATCGGCGGGCTGATCTTCGGCGTCGCCGGCGGGCTGCTGGTGGGCTTCGTGACCGCCCGCTGGGTGTCGGCGCGCGAGGCTCTGCTGCCCTTCGCGGTGGCCATCAACGCCATCCCGATCATTGCCTTCGCGCCGATCATGAACAACTGGTTCGGGCTCGCCAACCCGGCCTCCAAGATGGCCATCGCCGCGCTGCTCGTCTTCTTCCCGGTGATGATCAACACCGTCCGCGGCTTGACCCTGGTCGAGCCGGCGGCGCTGGAGCTGATGCGCTCGACCGCCGCCTCTGAGCTGACCGTGCTGCGCAAGGTGCGCATCCCCAACGCGCTGCCGTTCATCTTCACCGCGCTGAAGGTGGCGACGACACTGGCCACCATCGGCGCCATCGTCGGTGAGTACTTCGGCGCGCCGCGCGCCAGCCTGGGCCAGTACATCGTCCAGCACGCCGCCTACTTCAACTTCGAGCGCTCATGGGCGGCGATCATCTTCGCCGCCGCGATCGGCATCTCGCTCTACCTGCTCGTCCTGCTGCTGGAGCGCCTCGTCATGCCCTGGCATGCGTCGTTCCGCTCGCACGAGACCTGAGCGCGGTCGTAGACTGTCGGCGCCCGGCCCGATCGCCGAGGCTTCGGAGGGGGCGGGCATCATGCATCCGCCCGGATGGAGGAGGAAGGATGAGGATCAGACAACTGCTCGGCCTTGCCGTGGCCGGGCTGATGCTGGCAACGGCCTGCAACATGCTGCCGGGCTCGTCGCCCACGCCACAGGCGATGACGCCGGTCAAGCTCCAGCTGCAATGGGTCACGCAGGCCCAGTTCGCCGGCTACTTCGCCGCCCTCGACCAGGGCTTCTACGAGGACGAGGGGCTGCAGGTCGAGATCCTGCAGGGCGCGGTCGACATCGTGCCCCAGCAGGTCGTGGCCCAGGGCGCAGCCGAGTTCGGAGTCGCCTGGCTGCCCAAGGTGCTGGCCTCGATCGAGTCCGGCGCGGATCTGGTGAACATCGCCCAGCCGTTCCAGCGCTCCGGCACTCTGCAGGTCGCCTGGGCGGACAGCGGCATCGACTCGCCCGAGGACTGGCGTGGCAAGCGCGTCGGCACGTGGGGCTTTGGCAACGAGCATGAGCTGTTCGCGGCCATGCGCAAGGTTGGCATTGATCCTGAGAACCAGAGCGACGTGACCATCGTCAGCCAGGACTTCAGCATGGACGCCCTGCTCAACAACGAGCTCGACGCGGCGCAGGCGATGACCTACAACGAGTACGCACAGGTGCTCGAGAAGGTCAATCCTGAGACAGGCCAGCTGTACCAGCCGGAGGATCTGACGGTCATCTCGATGGAGGACGCCGGCACGGCGATGCTCCAGGACGGCATCTTCGCGCGCGGCGAGTGGCTCAGCCAGCCGGGCAACGAGGATGTTGCGGTGCGCTTCCTGCGCGCCTCTTTCCGCGGCTGGATCTGGTGCCGCGACAACTTCGAGCAGTGCGTCGATGCCGTGCTCGAGGCCGGCCCGACGCTGGGCCGCGGCCACCAGACGTGGCAGCTGAACGAGATCAACGCGCTCATCTGGCCGTCGCCGAACGGCATCGGGATCATGGATCCGACCGCCTACGAGCGGACGGTCCAGGTCGCGATCGAGGGCCAGGTGATCACCACCGAGCCACCGGACGGCGCCTACCGGACCGATCTCGCCCAGCGGGCGATGGACGGCCTCCAGGGTGACACCCGCGGCACCAACTTCCAGAAGCGCCAGGTCGAGCTGACCGAGGGCGGCAACTAGGTCGCCCCTCACGAAGCGGACGCCAAAAGGGCCCGGGCTCAGGCCCGGGCCCTTTCTTTGCCGCGGGGCAGCTCTGCCTTGGGCCTGCACCAGTCGACGCCGCGATGGGTAGGCGGCCACGTAGATCACTCGCGAGCGGGACGCGTCGATCGGCTTGACCTCGATCGTCTCGGCGAGGCCCCGCGACGGCCCGCTCCTGTGGCGGTAGTGGATCTTCAGCGGTGGATCGTGCTCCACGGTTTCGCGAGTGGCAAAGCGATAGCGGCGGCCCAGTGGGAGCGGAAAGCAAGCGAGGATCCCAGCTGCCTGCCGGGCGGAGCAACGGTACGGCTCGTCACTCCGTCAGCGGACGTAGGCGTGCTCGGCGTAGCACCAGGCGAAGCCTTGGCCGGCGCCGGTGATCTGCTCGATGACCGGGTGGCCCTCACTGAGGGCGTGCGAGCGCGCATGGCCGGCCTGCGACTCGCAGCAGCCGACGTGGCCGCAGTGGGCGCGCATGAACGCAGGTTGAAGCTGCTGCCGCACTCCTCGCAGCGGTCGGCCCGCGGCACGGCGTGCTCAGACGGGGCATGGGCGCACAGCCGGTCAGCGGTGGGCGGCGGACTGATGATTTCCATGCTCACACGCTACGTGAACGCGACACCTTCCGTCCGTGGGCCAGATCACAGCTCGGCTATTCGCCTTCGGCCACCTCGAGCAGCCGCTCCGCGTTCTGGATGACGACGCGATGGCGCTCGGTTGCAAGCAGCCCCTGGCGCCGGAACTCGCCGATCGTATGCGCCAGCGTCTCGCGGGTTGTGCCGATCATGTCGGCCAGCTCCTGCTGTGTCAGGCGCGCCTCAATCAGCGTCCCGCGAACGGTCTTGACGCCGAAACGCTGGCCGAGGTCAATCAGCTTCCGAGCCAGGCGCTGGCCGACACGCTGGTAGGCCATCGCCTCCAACTCGCGCTCGGCCTCCTGCAGTCGCGCAGCGAGGTGGCTGATGACGTTGACCCCAATCGCCGGGTATCGCTCGATCAGCCGCCGGAGCTCGTCGGGCGACAGCGTGCAGATGACGCCCTCTTCAACCGCCTCCACATATGCCTCAGGCAGGCGGTCCTGGCCGAGCATGCGCATGTCGCCCAGGATGGTGCCGCGATCGTAGATGTCGAGGGTCAGCTGCTTACCGTCAGGGGTCATGCGGTAGACCCGCACTTTGCCCTTCTTGACGATATGAATACGGTCGGGCGGATCGTCCGGTGAAAGCAACATCTGGCCCGGCGTGCAGAAGGTCATCGTGGTGGCGTGACCGATGGCCTCGATGTCCTGCTCGGACAGCCCTCGGAACAGATCCAGTTCGCGCAGCAGCCCGAGTTTTTCAGATAGCGAGCGGGCAGCCGACCTCTCGTTCACCAACTCAGTCTAGGTGGACGAGCGGCCCGGCCAGGAAAGGATCGGCGAAGTAGAGACCGGCCCGGGCATAAAGTGCCGGAGGCAGCCCGATGTCGGCCAGGTACAGGTCACCCGACTGCCGCCTGCCGGAAGCAGTCAATTGGCCTCGCTTGGGAAGGGCGATGGTCATCGTCGACGTTGCGCGCAGCGCGGCGTCGTCGACGGCGCCGGTGTCGGGATCCATGCCGCATGGCAGGTCAAGGCTCAGCACGCTCGTGCCACTGCCGGCAGCTCGCTCGCCGAGGTCGCGCACCGGTCCCCTTGGTGGCCCGTCCGCCGAATAGCCCAGGAGGGCGTCGATGAGCAGGTCGCTGTCGGCCAGCAGCGCTTCCAGCTCACCGGCGCCAAGGTCCCACGCGGCAACGCAGCAGGGGACGTCCATCTCGATCAACGTCAGGAGACGCTCCCTGGCCGCGACGTGCAGCCGGCCCACGGGCTGGGCCAGAACGACGTGGACCTCGGTCCCGCGATTGGCCAGGTGGCGCGCCGCGACAAGCCCTCCGCCGCCGTTGTTGCCCGCTCCGCTCAGAACGGTGACGCGCTTACCCGTCGTGCGACCCATTGCCTCCGCCGCCAGTCGGGCCAGACCCGCACCGGCCAGCTCCATCATCTGGGCCAGGCTGATGCCGAAGTCCTCCTCCGCGAGGCGGTCGATCTCCCGCATCTGGCCGGCGGTGACGGCTGGGACATCGGTGAGTGGAACGGTGGGCACAGCGCTCACTCGCCGGCGACCCAGATTCGCGTCTCGGGTTCGAACGCGGCCCAGGCGAACCAGAAGTGGTCGCCGTGGCCGATCGGCTCCAAGCTGGTGCCCTCCAGTGGACCCTCAGTCGCCACGCCGAAGATGCTCCAGAGCGAGCCGGTCTCGCGGTCCACGATCGCACCGGAGCCAGGCTCGAAGGTCAGCCGCTCTCCATCGACGACCGGGCTGAAGACTCCGGTCGCGCCGATGTCTCGGCCTTCGTCGATGCGTGCCGCGTCGAGCGCCGATGCGACGCCGGGCTGCCAGAAGACGACGACGGGCGTGCCCGCGACCTGATCGTGAATCACGCCAAGGCGGGCCACCTCGGAGTGCGGATAGGCCACCGCCGCGTCGTCGATGTTGACCGCCACGACGCGCTCCATCGGTGAGAGTCGGCCGTCGATCTCCCCTCGGAAGAGGAACGGATTCTGGTCGACGGAGTCGTACCCCACATAGGGATTGCGCCCATAACTGCGCGAGAATCCCGTCTCGCGACTGAGCGCCAATGCGTCCGGATAGGCGGCCGCGAAGTCGCCAAGCGCGACGATCTGCGAGGGCACGAAGGGCAGGCGCGTGCCAGTCAGCACGCCCACTATCGACTCGCCCGTCGCCTGCTGCCACCAGCTCTCGGTCTGGCGGTCGTACATGACCAGGTCGCTGAAGCGCAGGTTGCCGGTCGTGCCGAAGTCGTACAGCACCCCATCGAGATCGCGCTGGAAGACGAGCGCCGTATTGCACAGCGGACAGAACGTGACCACGACCGGCACACCGCCGAGCGTGTCGTTGACGATCTCGTGCCACATCAGGATCGAGAGCGGGTATGCCCGCGCCTCGCCATTGACCTCGAGAGCGATGACCGGGGCTCGCTCGTCCTGCCAGCTGCGTGCGTCCTCGATCGGCTCAAAGCGTGGCTCGTCGATGGCCGGGATGCCGTCCTTGCCCGGTCCGCCGCCGATGATCTCCGACAGCTCCACACTGGCGATCTCGAAGTCCGTCTGCCAGCCTGAAGTCGACACGTTCAGTCGACCGCGTGGAGTAGGCGCAGGTGGCTCACCCTCAGCGGTTGGCTCCGGTGGCACGGGCGCGGCCGCCGGGCCCGGGTCGGGACTCACTGACGGATCGCCCGGACCAACCTCGCCCAGCGGGGCACAGGCACCGACCAGCAGCACACCAGCCACAGCGAGTGCCAGCGTTGATCGGTAGCGTTGCACAGGCAGATCCATGGTCCAGACGCTAGCCGGATTGCCGTCAGGCGACAGTAGCGCGGCTTACAGGCCAGCCCGCCGTCGTCTCCTCAGGCCTCGAGCAGCAGGCGCACCGGCTCGGCGAAGGCGGCGACGATGAGCAGCGCGCCGGCAACGCGCATCAGGCGCGTGTGGTTGCGCGCCAGCCAGGCGGTGATCGCGCGCGCCCGCACGGCACCGATCAGCGACAGCCCGATGAGCGGCAGCCCGAAGCCGACGCCGAAGGCGACGAAGCCGGCCATCCGCGACGCGGTCTCGGCCACGCCGATCGAGATGGCCAAGAGAGCGACGACGAAGGGCCCCGCGCAGGGCAGCGCGACGGGGCCGAAGAGCAGGCCGTAGACATACGCCTGGCCGAGCGGCCGGCGAATGACGGGCACACGCACGCTGGCCATCCGCGCGAATGGATTGCGCCCGGAGAGCATCAAGAGGCCGAGCGCGACGAGCGCGACGGTGGTGGCCGGCACGATGTAGGCCAGGAGGCTGCCCAGCGAGACCGACAGCGCCACGACCACCGCCCCCACGATGACCAGCGCCGTCACCACGCCGAGCACGACGACCAGCCCGAAGAGCGCCGGCGCGCGGGCACTACCGGTCGCCTCGCCGCGCCCGACGAGCATAGCCAGGAACGCCGGGTAAAGCGGCAGCAGGCAGGGACTGGCGGCGCTCGCGAAGCCGAGCACGAAGGAGGTGGCGAGCGCCTCCATCTAGGGCAGCAGCGCGGCGAACTCGGCCTGCAGCTGGTCGGCGCGCTTGATGCCGAAGCTGACCTCGGCCTGCCCGTCAGGCGCTACGACGATCTTGGGTGTCGAGGGCGGTGAGAGGACCTGGTCGCCGAAAACCTGCGCGAGTGACCGCGCTGCGTCGCGCGAGGCAACGACGAAGTGCCACGGGTAGTCGCGTTCGTCGGCGTAGCGCGCCAGGTCGGGCTCGGTCTCGTTGGGATCGACGTCGAGGCTGATGTAGACGATGTCGTCGCGGGCCAGGCCGGCCAGCGCCATGCGCGCCTCGTCCTGCTGGATGCGGCAAGTGGTGCACCAGATGGCCATCGGTTCGATGATCACGAGACGGCCCGCCGCGACGAGCTCGTTCACGACCAGCGTCTCGCCGCTGCGCACATCGCGCAGCTCGGCAGTGCGCCACAGGTCGTCGGGTGCTGGCACAGGCTGGGATGCGCCGGGCGCGCAACCGGCAGCTAGGACCGTGAGCAAAAGCGTGGTCGCGACGAGGAGGCGCAGGCTGGGTCTAGTCACTGACCCACACGTATCTGAGTGCGCCGCCATCGACGCAGCGCGCACTCAACTGGCTACGCGTGCGACGAACCATCACGAGCGGGCGGCCTCGACGAGTAGGCTGCCAAGCACGCGCGCGGTGGTCGGAAACGCATGGATCGTGTCGGCCAGGACATCGAGCGACGTGCGCGTCTTGATGGCCAGCACGGCCTCGTGGATTGCCTCCGCTGCGCCCGGGCCGGCAATGAAGGCGCCCAATAGTTCGCGCCGCGACCGGTCCACGATCACGGTCACGTGACCGACCGCGTCGGCCACGTAGCCCTTCGCGGTCAGGGCCAGGTCCTGGGTGTACTCGGCCGCGGCGTGCCCGGCTTCGCGTGCCTCGTCCAAGGTCAGTCCCACGCCGGCGATCTCGGGGTCTGTGTAGACCGCACGCGGAATGGCCCGGTAGTCAGGCCGGACATCTTCGCCGAGCGCCATGCGGACGGCCATCTCGCCCTGGTAATGGGCGAGATGGGTATGCATCTCGGGCCCGGCCGGGTCGCCCACCAGCCACAGCCCGTCGGCCAGGCGAAGATTGCCGTCGCGGGGCAGCTTCTCGTCGGTCAACTCCACGCCTGCGTTTGCCAGCCCCAGGTCGTCCATTGGCGCAGTCCGACCGACGGCGACCAGGATCTCGTGCGCCCTCACTTCGCTGCCGTTCGACAGCTCGACGCAGTGCTCGGCGGATCGGTTGGCCACGACGCGCTCGGCCCTGGCCGACTTGATTATCGCCACACCGTCCTTCCTGAGCGTTTCCTCGATCGCCGCGGAGTTTCGCGGATGGTCGCGCTGGTTGAGCCGCTCATGCGGGTGGACGAGCGTCACCGGCACGCCGAAGCGAGCGTACACCTGGCTCAGCTCGAGGCCGGTCGGCCCGCCGCCCAGGATGAGCAGGCTGCGCGGCAGCTCGCGTACAGACGTGCCCTGCCGGTTGGTCCACAGCCCCACTTCGGCCAGGCCGTCGACCGACGGGATAGTGGGGTTTGTACCGACCGCGACGATGATGTTGTCGGCGGTGAGCCTGCGGCTCGCCCCGTTGGCGGTGACGCGCACGCTGGCCCTGTCGGTGATGTACGCCTGACCTCGGATGACGCTCGCGCCGGCCTGCTCAAGGCTGCGCACGTGTCCGCTATCGTCGGGCCACTCGGTGCCCTGGCGATTGATCATGTAGTCGCGCCGATCCGATGCCTGGCGCCACGTCCGTTCCCCGCCCAGGGCATGTATGCGTGCGTCGTGAAGCAAGGACTTTGACGGCATGCACGCCCAGAAGGGACATGAGCCGCCTACAAGCTCGCGCTCAACTACAGCCACGCTCGCCCCGCGAGCGGTAGCCAGGTGCGCCGCGGCCTCGCCCGCGGCCCCCGCGCCGATGACGACGAAGTCGAAATGCTCGCGTCCCCCGGCGCGATCGGTATCAGCGTTCATGCCGCCAGTCTCAACGGTGTGGCCGCGTTGGGCTGTGCGCTCTCCCACAGTCCAGCACGCGCACGGCCAGGTCGAGGGCTACCCGTGCCCCGTCCCGAACTGGCGGTCGCCCGCATCGCCAAGGCCGGGCATGATGTAGCCCTTCTCATTGAGCTGCCGATCGAGCGCCGCGCAGTAGATGGGCACATCGCGGTGGGCCTCCTGCACAGTCCGCACGCCCTCTGGCGCCGCAATGAGGTTGATCAGCTTGATGCGCTTCGCGCCCCAGTGCTTGAGCACCTCGATGGCGGCCGTGGCCGAGCCGCCGGTGGCGAGCATGGGATCGAGGATCAGGCACATGTCCACCGTCGCCGAATCGGGCAGCTTGTTGTAGTACTCGACCGGCCGCAGCGTGCGCTCGTCGCGGAACAGCCCCAGGTGCCAGACCTGCGCGGTCGGCATCAGCTCGAGCATCGCGTCGACCATGCCCAGGCCGGCGCGCAGGATGGGCACCAGGCCGATGCGGTCGGCCAGCTCGACGCCATCGGTCTTCTCCAGCGGCGTGGGCACCCGGATCGCGCGCACGCGCGCGTCGGCCAGCGCCTCGTAGCCGACGAGCCAGCTGATCTCGCGCACCAGCTCGCGAAACTTCTTGGGCTCGACACGCTCGTCGCGCAGCAGGGCCAGCTTGTGGAGCACGGCAGGATGCTGCGAGACGTGCAGGCTGGGGAATTCGGCGGCGGCCATCGCAGCCGATTGTAGGCGCCGGTCGCTGCGGCCGCGGACCCTCGGCGGGCCGGGCGCTACCATCGCCCAGATGGCCAGGAGCACAGTCCAATCGGCGGCCGGCGGTCCCGTGCGCGCAACCGTCCGAACCGGCCGACTGCCGCGCTACCCGCGCAACGCCGCGCCACCGGTACTGGTCGAGGTGCGACGCGGCATGATCGTGGAGAGCCGCCATCGGGGCCACGTCGTGCAGGTCGCGGCTGATGGCCGGATCGAGCGCGGCGTGGGCGACCCGGACGTTGTCGTGTCGCTGCGCTCGGCGGTCAAGCCGTTCGCGCTGCTGGCACTGCTCGAGGCCGGCGCGGACGGGCCGCTGCAGCTGAGCGACACCGAGCTGGCGGTGATGGCTGCCTCGCATACCGGCGAGGACGCCCACGTCCGAACGCTGCAGGGAGTGCTCCGCCGAGCCGGGCTGTCGCAGTCGCTGCTGGCCAATGGCTCGGACGGTGCACCGCTCGACGAGCTGACCGCGTCACGGCTGGCACGCGAGGGCGAATCGCCCAGCCCGATCCGGCACATGTGCTCGGGCTTCCACGTCGCGAGCCTCGTCCTGACGCGCCACGCCGGCTGGTCGCTCAGCGACTACTGGCGGCCCGACCACCCGAGCCAGCACGCCGTAGCTGACGTCGTGGCCCGCGTCTTCTCGACGACGCCCGCGCGCCTGGTCAGCGCCGTCGACGCCTGCGGCCTGCTGACCTACGCCTTCCCACTGGCCGAGGTGGCGCGCGCCTACGCGCTGCTCGCCGAGCCTGACGCGGCCGACACGCCCGGCCGGCAAGCCCTCCAGCCGCACCTCCGCCGGGTGCGCGACGCGATGCTCGGCGCGCCGGAGATGATCGGCGGCAGCCGTGACTCGAGCGACACGCTGCTGATGAAGGCCCGGCCGGGGCAGCTCCTCGCCAAGGGCGGCGCCGAGGCGCTGCGCGGCATCGGCCTGCTCGCCGGCGCGCGCGGCAAGGACACCGGCGCGGTGGGCATCGCGATAAAGATCGAGGATGGCGACGGCCGGGGCCGGGCCAGCCGGGCGGTGACGGTCGAGGCACTTGCGCAGATGGGCGTGCTCGACCGAGCGCAGCTCGATCGGCTGGTCGAGCTCCATCGCCCCCCGGCCCGAGATCCGCGCGGGGTCGAGGTCGGCCACGCCATTGCGCGCTTCGAGCTGGCGCCGATAGGTGAGCTGGCCTAGCCATGGCCCAGCTGTCAGATCCCTACCGCCTGCTGGGCGTCCAGCGCGACGCGTCGCTGGCCCAGGTCAAGGCTGCCCACCGCAAGCTGGCCAAGCGCTACCACCCCGATTCGCCGACCGCCGACGCGCAGCGTTTCCTGCGCGTGCAGGAGGCATACCAGCTGCTCTCCGACCCCCTGCGCCGGCGCGAGTGGGACGCCCGCCACGCCCCGGCGCCGGTCCGTGCCGACGAGCCGGCAGGCTCCGCGCCCCGTGGCCGCAGCCGGCGCACGCCGTCGCCGGCCGCTCGTGAGCAGGCCGCGCGCAACTACACCTGGTCGGCCGGCGAGGTGCCGTGGTGGGAGGAGGGCGGTCGCCGGGCCGCAAGACCCGGGCCGACGGGCGGGCCAGCGGCCGAGCAGCCGCTCCGCGGCGCGCCACCGCGAAGCCGCGCTCAGAATCGCGATGAAGACGCTGCGCCGCCGCCGGCGCCCACCGAGCCGCGGCCCGACTTCGACGTCTACAACCGCTCGAGTGGCGCCGCCTGGTCGGCTGCGGCGCGAGCCTACTTCCGGCGGGCCGACCAGGACCTGCCTCGGCGCGGCTCGTTCCAGTACCAGGGCTCGCAGCCTCTGACTGCCGCCCGTGCCCGCGCCGCGGCCGAGGAACAGGCGCGTCGCCAGGCTGCGCCGCCCACCCCTCAACCCGTTCCACGTCGACGGGCCGCGGCAAGCGCCGCCCAGCCGCCGGCGCCCGAAGCGGGCATCGCCCGCGACGCCAGCACGGTCGCACGCGTCCGTGCTCGCTTCCAGGCTGAGCAGCGTGCCGGCCGCTGGCCGAGCCGCTTCCAGCGGCTGCGCTACGCGCTCCTTGCCTGGGCGCCGTTGGCGCTGCTAATCGGCTACGGCGGGCCGGAAGCGGCGGAGTGCCAGCCGGCGCTGGCCAGCTGCTCGCCCATGCTCGTGCCCGGCCAGGCGCTCGTCGCCGGTCTGCTGCTCGGCCTGCTGCTGGCAGCGCCGAGGTTGGCGTACGCCGGCGCGCTGGCCACGACGGCGCTGGTCGTCGGCGGTGGGGTAGCGCTGCTGGGCGCCTGGCTGACCGGCCTGCGCGCGCCACAGCTCGCGGCACTGCCGGCGTGGGCGCTGCTTGCCGGCGCGGCGGCGCTGGCCCTGGCCTACCTGATCGTGGCCATCTGGCTGCTGTCCGACCGCGGCCGCCGGCCGTGGGCAGGCGTCAGGATCACCCGATGAGCGTCCGCTGCCGCATCGCTCCCAGCCCGACCGGGCCGCTGCACATCGGCACTGCCAGGACGGCGCTGTTCAACTACCTGTTCGCCCGCCACGAGGGGGGCACGTTCATCCTGCGCCTCGAGGACACGGACGTTGCGCGCTCGGCGGTCGAGCACGAGCGCGACATCCTCGAGGGCCTGCACTGGCTGGGCCTGGAGTGGGACGAGGGACCCGAGGTTGCCGGCCAGCCTGCCCGCGGGCCCTACGGGCCATACCGCCAGATGGAGCGCCTCGACCATTACCGCGCGGCGGCGGACAGGCTGCTCGCCCAGGACAAGGCGTATCCGTGCTACTGCACGCCCGACGAGCTGGCGGCCGATCGAGCCGCCCAGCAGGCGGCCCACCAGCCGCCGCACTACGTGGGTCGCTGCGCCCACCTGGCGCCGGACCAGATTCGCGCCCGCGAGGCAGACGGTCGCAGACCCGTGCTGCGCTTCCGCATCGGCGAAGGCACGGTCGCGTTCGACGACCTCGTCCGCGGCCGCGTCGAGATCGACACGACCGCCCTCGGCGGCGACCTGGTGATCGCCCGCTCGGACGGCTCGCCGCTGTACCACTTCAGCGTCGTCGTCGACGACGTCGGGATGGCGATCAGCCACGTCATCCGCGGCGAGGACCACCTGTCGAACACGCCAAAGCACATCCTGCTCTTCCGCGCCCTGGGCGCTGACGTGCCGGTCTTCGCCCACCTGCCGCTGATCCTCAACCCGGATCGGACGAAGATGAGCAAGCGGAAGAGCCAGACGTCAGTCGCTGACTACATCGCGCAGGGCTTCGTGCGTGAGGCGCTGGTCAACTACTTTGCCCTGCTCGGCTGGTCGAGCGGGACGGAGGAGGAGATCTTCAGCCTCGACGAGCTGGCCCAGCGCTTCGAGCTCTCGCGCGTCCAGTCGGCCGGTGCCGTCTTTGACCGGGAGCGCCTCGAATGGCTCAACGGCCAGTGGATCCGCCGCCTGCCCGAGGAGGAGCTCGTCGAGCGAGCGCTGCCATTCCTGGTTCGCGAGATCGACTCCGCGAAGGCCGCCGGGGTGCCGGCACGAATCCCGACGGCGGATGACCTGCGCCCGCTCATGCCGATGATCCGCGAGCGCATCCCCACCTTGGGTGCGGTCGCGGGCATGCTCGACTACCTGTTCATCGATGAGGTCCGGGCTGACCCCGGGCTGCTCGTGCCAAAGCGCTGGGACGCGGCCACGACGCGCGACGCACTGGTGGCTGCGCGGCAGGTCGTCGCCGATGCGGGCGAGGTCAGCTTCGAGGCTGACGAGCTCGAGCCGCCGCTGCGCCGGCTGGCAGAGGAGCGCGGCTGGAAGGCCGGTGACCTGTTCATGGCGATCCGCGTCGCGGTCACCGGCCGGACGGCGACCCCGCCGTTGTTCGACACGCTCGTCGCGCTGGGCCAGCAGCGCACGCTCGAGCGCCTGGACGCGGCCGTTGCCAGCCTGAGCGGAGCAGCCGGATGACCCATCCCGAATTCCAGGCCTGGCTCGATCGCTATGTGGCGGCGTGGCAGAACTCCGACCCCGACGCGATTGGCGAGCTGTTCGCCGAGGACGCCGAGTATCGCCACCGGCCGCCGGACGACCCTGTCCGCGGGCGCGCTGCGATCGTCGCCGACTGGCTCGATGAGCCCGATGAGCCGGGCACGTTCGATGCCCACTACGAGCCGCTGGCGATCGACGGCGAGAACCACGTCGCTTCGGGCTGGACGCGCTACTACGCCGACGGCGATCTCGACGGGGAGTACTGGAACGTCTTCCTGTGCCGCTTCGACGATGCTGGGCAGTGCACGTACTTCACCGAGTGGTGGGTGCGCAGCCGCCGCTTCGACGGGGCCGGCTGAGCGGCCATGGCCCAGACGATCCTGCTCGTCGACGACGAGCAGACGCTGCGCCAGCTGGTCGCCGAGGCGCTGCGCGACGAGGGCTATCGCGTCGTCGAGGCGGCCGACGGATCAGCCGCCCTCGAGGCCTTCCGGGCCGATGCACCCGACCTGGTGCTGCTCGACCTGATGCTGCCCGAGCTCTCGGGCATCGAGCTCTGCCGCATCCTGCGCCGCGAATCGGATGTGCCGATCCTGATGCTGACCGCCAAGGGCAGCGAGCTGGACAAGGTCGTCGGCCTCGAGGTCGGCGCAGACGACTACGTGACCAAGCCGTTCAGCCTGCGCGAGCTGATGGCCAGGGTGCGCGCGCTGCTGCGTCGCAGCGATGCCGCCGACCGACGGAGCGGCTCCGTCTCGAAGGATGGGCTGCTGTCGCTCGGCCGCGTCGAGGTTGACCTTGCCGGTCACCGGCTGATGCGCGGCGGCCAGCCGCTGGCGGTCAAGCCCAAGGCGTTCGAGCTGCTGACGTTCCTGTTGCGCAACCGGGGCCAGGCGTTCACCCGCGAGCAGCTGTTGGAACGCGTGTGGGGCTACGACTACGCGGGCGAGACCCGGACAGTGGACGTCCACGTCCATTGGCTGCGCCAGGTCATCGAGGACGACCCGCACCGGCCACAGCTGCTCGAAACCGTGCGCGGCGTGGGCTACGTGCTGCGGCCCTGAGGCCGACTCGCTAGCGGCTGTTGCTCGCCGCCGGGTCGACCATCAGCTGGTCGGGCTGGGTCGGGCAGTCGGCGCAGATCGGAGTCTCGCGCAACGAGAGCAGGAACGTCTCGCTCGGCAGTAGGTCGCGCGGCACGGCGAGCAGCATCCCCTGCGGGCCGAGATCATCAGTGCAGGCGCGACCCTGCTGGGGGTGCCACCGTCCGAAGACGCGCCCGCTCTGCTCGTCTACGACGATCCCGTCGAGGATCTCCGGGCAGCTGCTGCTGCCGGACATGCCGAGGTAGATCACGACCTCGCTGGCGAAGTCAACCGGCGGCCGTGGCTGGGCACCGCCGAGCTCTGACCAGAGCATCTCGAACGCTGTCGGGCCCAGCGCGACGCGGACCGCAAATGGTGTCCCGGATAGTGAGAGCTCCGTTCCCAGCACGCGCCACTCGGAATCGAAGGCGGCGGTCGGCGAGGCAGCCGGCAGGGGTGAGGGAGTGGCGGGTGGCGCGCTGCTGCACGCCGCGAGGAGGAGGGGAACGACGAGCAGCAGCAGCTTGCGCACGGCTCTAGAACGCCCGGCGCTGGCGGCTTGTTCCGGGCCGCCTAGACTGGGCCCGTGCTCAGCCCCGAACTGGCGCTGGTCCTCGCCCTCGCGGCGGGCTGTGCCGCCGTCGCGGCAATGGCGGTCGCGGTTCGCCGTGGGCGAAGGCTGGAGCGGCTCGAGCAGCGCCCGCTGCGCACCGCGGCTGGCAGCGGCGGGGCAACGGCCCAGTCGCTGACGCGCGAGGGGCTGGAGCGGCTGACCGAGCAGGCCGGCATCGGCCTTGTCCATGTCGCGCCTGACGGGCGGATCGATGAGGCCAACGGTGCTGCCCATCGGCACCTTGGGCGGGCCGGTGGAGCGCTGGTCGGTGAGAGCCCGATCGGCGCGTTCCTCGACCATCGCGTCGACTCATTGCTCGGGCGGGTGGCAACCGCCGGCGCTGCCGAGCTTGATCTGGCACTGCCGGGCGAGCCGCAGCGAACGCTCCAGCTGCGCGCGGAGCGCGACGGGACTGGCCGCGGAGCCTGGATCGTGATCCTCGATGTCTCCGAGCTGCGCCGGCTGCGTCGCATCCGGACCGAGTTCATCGACAACCTGTCGCACGAGCTGCGCACGCCGCTGACGACGGTCCGGCTGCTCTCCGAGGTGCTCAGCGCCGAGGCCGAGAAGTCCGAGCTGCCAGTGCGGGTGCGTGACTCCATCGCCAAGATCGACGTCGAGACCGGACACCTTGTCCAGATGGTCACCGAGCTGCTCGACCTGGCGCGCATCGAGCATGGCGAGACGCCGCTCCGTCGCGCGCCGGTCGACCTGGGCGCGGTCGTGGAGGATGTCATCGGAAGGCTGCGGCCCTATGCCGACCGCCAGGGCGTCGCGCTGCGCGGGGAGGTGCCGGGCACGGCTGGCGAGCGCATCGTCGACGGCGACGCCGAGCGCCTGGGCCAGCTGCTGCTCAACCTGTTGCACAACGCGATCAAGCTCTCCGAGCCAGCCGCGGAGGTGGCGGTACGCCTGCGCGCGTCCGGGGACGGCCTCCGGCTCGAGGTGCAGGACCATGGGCCGGGCATCCCGCGCCGCGATCTCGAGCGCATCTTCGAGCGCTTCTACAAGGTCGACCGCGCCCGCACGCGCGAAGGCTCGGGCGGGACCGGCCTCGGGCTCGCGATCGCCCGCCACATCGCCGAAGGGCACGGCGGCCGCATCTGGGCCCAGAGCCGAGAAGGGGCGGGTGCGACCTTCGTGGTCGAGCTGCCCCGAACGACGGACGGGAACAGGCCCGCAGATTAGGCCTGGCCTGACACCGCCTGCCATAGGACGAGCAGGCCCAACCCGAGGATGACCAGGCTGCCCAGGATGGTCGTCGGTCGGCGCAGGCGGTGGGCCGGCCCACGTCCGAGCACAGCGCCGATCGCCGCCAGCAGGCTCTGCCAGGAGAGCGAGGCGAGGAACACCGCACCGACGAAGGCCGCTCGCTCAGGCGCGCCGCCCAGCTCGGGCAGGCCCAGCACCAGCGCCGCGAAGTAGACCACCGTGACTGGGTTGAGCAATGTCAGCCCGAGCAGCACGACGAAAGTCCGCCGGTGACGCGCCGCGGCGACCGCCGCCGCCGGCGCCCCGTCATCGCGCGGCCCGCGCAGCCCCGCCAGGCTGCGCAGCGCGATCAGGATCAGTACCAACCCGGCGGTCAGGCGCAGGGGCGTCTGGAACTCGCCCAGCAGCCGGGCCGCGGCAACGCCGGCGACGACCGCCAGCAGCGCATACACCCCGTCAGCCGTGGCCGCGCCGGCGCCGGCGACCATACCCGCCCGCAGGCCGTGCTGGATGCCGGTGTGGATGATCAGCACAGCGATGGCCCCGACCGGGATGGCGATGGCGTAGCCGGCGATGAGGCCGGCAGCGATGGCTTCGAGCAATGGCCCTCCTGACGGGCGCATGATGCCCGGCCTCGACTACGCTCGCAGCGTGTCAGACCTGCCCGGTACGTGCAGCGCAACCGCGCCTATCGGGACGAGCAGGCCGACCAGTACGCCGTCTCCGGCCGCCGTGCCTGGCGCGACGACGAGATCAGCTGGGGTATCTGGGCCCGGTGCTGGCCGAGCGATCTGGAGGGCGCGCAGGCGCTAGCCTACACCCCGATCAGCTGGCCAGCAGCTCCGGCGGCAGCAGCCAGCGCAGCGCACCGCCGCCGGGCATCAACGGCAGGCTGACGTCGAGCCGTGCCAGCGCGCCCTTGCGCATCGCCAGCCGGCCGCCGCCGACGAGTGTGGCCAGGATCTCGGAGAAGTCCGGGTCGTGGCCGACGAGCATGACCCGTTGACCGCCCAAGTCGTCCAGTATCAGCGACAGGTCGTCCAGGTCGAGCGGCCCGGCCAGCCGGTCGTCTATGCCCACCGCCACGCCGATCTCAGCGCTGACGATCTCTGCCGTCTGCCGCGCACGCACGCGCGGGCTCGAGACGAGCAGGTCTGGGCTGAACGCGAGCCGCCCGAGGAACTCGCCCAGGTCGCGTGCCTGCTGGCGGCCACGGCCGCTGAGCGGGCGCAGGTCATCATCGCCGGCCCATTCGGCGGCGTTGCCGGCATGGGCGTGGCGCAGGAGGTACAGCTCGAGATCGGCTGAATCGCTCATCGTCCTCGCTTGCGATATTGATACGGCTGAGGCGTCCGCGGCGTAGCAGACTTCGCACCTGATCTTCCATCATCGAGCCTGAGTGAGCCCCGACTACCGCCCGATCGGCGACTACGCGGCGATCGGCAACCTGCGTACGGCTGCCCTCGTCGCGCCCGATGGGTCGATCGACTGGTGCTGCCTTCCTGACTTCGACAACCCGAGCGTCTTTGCCGCGCTGCTCGATCATCGACGCGGCGGCCGCTTCCGGGTCGGCCTTCCGGGCGCCGAGCCCGGGCGCCAGCGCTACATCACCCACACCAACGTGCTCCAGACGGTCTTCCACCCGCCCGGCGGACGGCTGGTGCTGACTGACTTCATGCCGCTGCGCGGCAACCTCAACGAGCCCCAGCCGGGGGAGGCGGCGCCACAGGTATGGCGGCTGCTGCATGCCGAGGGCGGCGCGGTCGAGGCAGGGATCGAGTGGATGCCCCGGCCGGACTACGCGCGCGGGCAGACGCGCATGGAACGGCTGAGCGACGGCTTCGTTGCGAGCGCCGGCGGCCAATCAGTTCGGCTGGCGGGCCTTGATGCAGACGAGCTCGAACGGGCCGAGATCCTCGAGGCGGAGGATGGCCAGCCATCCGTCCGCCTGAGCCTGGCGCTGGAGAGCGGCGAGCGGCGCGTGCTGGCCTGCGCGTTGGGGGATAGCGAGCTGATCGCCTCGGCGGATGAAGGCTGGCGGCTACGCGGCGAGACCGTCAACGCATGGCGCGAGTGGCTTCACAAGATCGGCGTCGCGGAGCGCGCCTGGGCGCGGCCGTTCCAGGAGCTGGTCACGCGCTCTGAGCTGGCGCTCAAGATGATGTGCTACCCGACCGGTGCGATCGTCGCCGCGCCAACCACCTCGCTGCCCGAGGAGATCGGCGGCGTGCGCAACTGGGACTACCGCTACTCGTGGATTCGCGACGCGGCACTGGCCGTCCGGGCGCTGCACAGCGTGGGCCACGAGGACGAGGCACGGCGCTTCATCCTGTGGTCCGAGCAGATGGCCAGGCAGGTAACCGACGCGCCCAAGTCGATCCAGATCATGTATGGCATCCGCGGCGACACCGACCTGCCCGAGGATGAGCTCGACCACCTCGAGGGCCACCGGGGCTCGGCGCCGGTCCGGATAGGCAACGGGGCCGCCAAGCAGAAGCAGCTTGATGTCTACGGCGAGCTGCTCGACGGCGCCTATCAGCTCATTCGTGATGGGGATACGCTGCCGCCGGACGTGTGGCAATTCCTGGGCAAGGTGGCCAGCAGCGCGTGTCAACGGCTCGACGAGCCGGACGAGGGCATCTGGGAGGTTCGCAGCACCGAGCAGCAGTACACCTACTCGAAGTTGATGCTCTGGGTATGCCTCGATCGCGCCGTCCGGCTGGTCGAGGGCTATGGAATGCGCGGCGACATCGATCGCTGGCGCGCGCGGCGCGACGAGGCGCGGCAGATGGTCCTCGAGCGCGGCTACAACAGGCAGCTCGGGGCGTTCACCCAGGTGCTCGACGGCGAAGAGCTCGACGCCTCGCTGCTGATGGTCAGCGTCCACGGGCTGCTGCCCGGCGACGACCCGCGAGTGGTCAGCACGATCGATCGGATCCGCGAGCAGCTGACCGAACACGGGCTGGTCTACCGCTACCACGCCGACGATGGCCTTTCCGGTGGCGAGGGCGCTTTCGTGCTGTGTTCGTTCTGGCTCGTTGATGCGCTGACCCTGGCTGGCCGAGTCGATGAGGCCGAGCAGCTGTTCGAGAGCCTGACCAGGCGGGCCAACCACGTCGGGCTGTTCTCGGAGCAGATCGACCCGCAGAGTGGGGAGTTCCTGGGCAACTTCCCGCAGGCGTTCAGCCACCTCGGCCTGATCGACAGCGCGCTCTACCTCGCTGAGGCGCGCGGCCGCCAGCCGGAGCGTCGAGCCAGATGAGCGTGATCGGCTATCACGCCAGCCACGAGCAGTTCAGCCCGCACGACCTGCTGCGCTACGTCAAGGCGGCTGAGCAGGCCGGCTTCGACGGCGCCATGTGCTCGGATCATTTCCACCCGTGGGTGCCCAGCCAGGCCAACTCGGCCTTCGCCTGGTCATGGCTCGGTGCTGCGCTCGAGGGAACGAGCCTATCGCTAGGCACGGTCAACGCGCCGGGCCAGCGCTACCACCCGGCGATCATCGCCCAAGCGGCGGCGACGCTGGCAGCGATGTACCCGGGCCGCTTCTGGCTGGCCGTGGGCAGTGGCGAGGCCCTGAACGAATCGATCACCGGCGAACGGTGGCCGGCCAAGGACGAGCGCAATGCCCGGCTGCGCGAGTGCGCCGAGGTCATGCGCGCGCTCTGGCGGGGCGAGACCGTCACTCACCGCGGCCTAGTGACCGTCGAGCAGGCGCGTTTGTACTCGCTACCGGCCGAGCCGCCGCTGCTGTTCGCTGCCGCCGTCAGCGCTGAGACTGCGCGCTGGGCGGGCGAGTGGGCCGACGCGCTGATCACCGTCGCGGCCCCGCCCGAGGAAGCGCGCAAGGTGGCCGACGCCTTCCGCGAGCAGGGCGGCAACAAGCCGCTGGCGATGCAGGTCCAGCTGGCCTGGTCGGGTAGCAAGGAGGCGGCCGCGCAATTGGCCCGCGAGAAGTGGCCGATCGTCGGCCTGGGTGGCGACATGCTGTGGGAGCTGCGCACGCCGGAGCAGTTCGAGGAAGCCGTCCAGAGCCTCGACCCGGCCGTCTTCCGCGAGAACATCCTCGCCACGGACAGCGCCGAGGAGATCGTCGAACGGATAGGCCGCTACCTCGAGATCGGTTTCGAGCGCCTGTATGTGCACCACGTCGGGCCGGACCAGGAGCGCTTCATCGAGCGTTTCGCGGCAGAGGTGCTGCCGCAGCTCAGGCGGTAGGGGGCTCGGCAGCACTCGCTTGGCGGGCGGTGGCGACGAGCTGCGCGACGCGGCCCTCGATCTCCTTGAAGACGCGGCGGAAGGCCGCCAGCCGCTGCTCCTCGGTGCCCCCGGCAGCTGATGGGTCGGGCATGCTCCAGTGCAGCGTGCGGTGGCTCCCAGGGATGACCGGGCACGCGTCGCGCGCCTGGTCGCAGACGGTGATCACGTAGTCAAAGGGCTGACCCAAGAGCTCGTCGACAGACTTCGAGCGCGCGCCGCTGGCATCTACGCTGGCCTCCTGCAACACGCGCAGCGTGAGCGGCCGCACCTCGCCCGGCTCGGTCCCGGCGCTGAAGGCCTCGAAGTCGCGGCCGCCGTGGTGGCGCAACAATGCCTCGGCCATGATCGAGCGCGCCGAGTTGTGGGTGCATACGAAGAGCACCCTGATCGGCGCGGGCTGCCGCGCGTCGCTCAGGGGTTGAGGTCCTCGATGTCGCCGGTGGCCAGGAAGACGACATCCTCGGCGATGTTGGTCACCCGGTCGCCGATGCGCTCGAGGTAGTGGGCGGCGAACAGCAGCCGCGTGCCGCGGTCGACGTTCTGGGTGTCCTGGCGCATCAGCCCCACGACCTCGTCGAACAGCGAGTGGTAGAGGTGGTCCATCTCGTCGTCCCGCGCCGCCACCTCGCGCGCCCGCTCGACGTCCAGGTCCACCAGCGCCATCAGCACGCCCCGCACCTGCTCAGCGGCGACGTCGCCCATGCGCGGCAGGTCGACGTAGCTCTTGAGCGGCGGCAGCGGGGCCAGCTTGCGCGCCTGCTTGGCGACTGACGCGGCGTGGTCACCGATTCGCTCCAGCTCGTAGGTGACGTGGTCCAGCGCGAGCAGGAAGCGCAGGTCGCGCGCGACCGGCTGCTGGGTGGCGATGGTCATGGTGATCAGGCCGGCGATGTGCCGCTGTGCCTCGTTGATCCGACCGTCGCTGACGATCGCCGCCGTGGCGGCCTCGGCATCGTGGGCGACCAGCGCCTCCTTGGCGGCGGTGATCTGGGCCGCGACAAGGCTGCCCATCCGCAAGACCTCGTCCTTGATCGTGCGCATCTCCCGATCGAGCGTTTCGCGGCTGGCGAAGTAGCCGGCCCTCGGGCGGTCCGCGGCGCCGCCGGAGAGCTCATCCGGGCGTGGCCGGTCGGCATGCTGGCGGGCGAGGTCGTTCTCGATCGACATGTCGGACGGAGCGTCCACTGCGCTGCGCTCGGTATCGTCCATGGCGTCGTCCTCCTAGCCGAAGCGGCCCGAGACGTAATCCTCGGTCAGCCGGTTCTGCGGATTGGTGAATATCTGTGCCGTCGGGCCCTGCTCGACGACATAGCCGGCGCGGTCTTCGCCCATGTTCAGGAAGACCGTCTCATCGGACGCGCGGGCAGCCTGCTGCATGTTGTGGGTCACGACCACGATGGTGTAGTTGCGCTTGAGGTCCATCATCAGCTCCTCGATGCGCAGCGTCGCATGCGGGTCCAGCGCCGACGCCGGCTCGTCCATCAGGATCACGTCAGGCGAGGTGGCGATCGCGCGGGCTATACACAGGCGTTGCTGCTGGCCGCCTGACAGCGACAGCCCGCTCTGGCGCAGCTTGTCCTTCACCTCGTCCCATAGCGCCGCCCGCCTGAGCGACACCTCGACCAGGTCGTCCAGGCCGGACCTGACGCCGTTGAGCCGGAGACCGAAGGCGACGTTGTCGTAGATCGACTTGGGGAATGGGTTGGGCTTCTGGAACACCATGCCGATGCGCCTGCGTACCTCGACCGCGTCGATGTCGGCCTCGTAGATGTTCTCGCCGTTGTAGAGCACCTGGCCCGCGACACGGGCACCGGGTACGAGATCATTCATTCGATTGAGACTGCGCAGGAGGGTGGACTTGCCGCTGCCGCTCGGGCCGATGAGCGCCGTGACCCGGTTGCGCTCGAGCTCCAGGTTGATGTCGCGGACGGCACGGTAGCCGCCGTAGTACACGGACACCCCGCGCAGGCTGAAGACGCTTGTCGGCGGACGATCGCTTTCGGCGGACGGCGTTGTTGGACTGGCGGTCAACCCGGTCATCTGCTCCTCGATCTGCGTCTCCGTGGCAGTGGCCATCATCTCAACTCCAGCTTGGCTCATCGTTGGTAGCCGCCGCGCGTGGCGATCAGGCGAGCGGCGATGGTCAGCAGCAGTACCAGCGCGACGAGCTCGAGCGCTCCTGCCCACGCCCGGCCTTGGGCAGCCTCGAACGGCTGCCGGGCCTGCTCGAAGATCAGCAGCGGCAACGCCGTCTGTGCCCTGCCGAATAGGTCGGTCACGAGGTACGACGTGCCGAAGGCGGTCAGGATCAGCGGGGCGGTCTCACC
>DATMJK010000066.1:0-57615 GCA_035553915.1 Candidatus Limnocylindrales bacterium
CCCTTCCGGCGGGCAACCGGCCTGCCCTGTCCGAGCTGCGGCATCACCCGCTCGTGGAACGCCGCCGCCAGGCTGAAGCTGCGCGACAGCTTTCGCTTCCACCCCTTTGGCCTGCCTGCCCTGGCCGCGACGCTGCTGATCGCCCTCCAGCTCGGCCGCGGCCGTCAGCCGAAGGTGCCCGCAGGCGTCGGCGTGGGGTTCGGCGCAGCGTGGCTGGGCGTCTGGCTGGGTCGGCTGCGCGGCGGCAGGGGCGGCGGCTAGCCGCTCAGCACGTCCGTGCCCATCGGCCCGCGCAGCGGGGGCGGCAGGGCGATCGAACCATCCGGCTGCTGGTAGACCTCGAGCAGCGCGGCAACCGTCCTGGGAAAGCCGAGGCTCGAGCCGTTGAGCGTATGCAGGATCTCTGGCTTCGAGCCCGCGGCGGGCCGCCATCGAATATTCATCCGGCGCGCCTGGAAGTCGCGGAAATTCGACACCGAGCTGACCTCGAGCCACTCCTCGACACCCGGCGACCAGACCTCGAGGTCGTACTTCTTGGCCTGCGTGAAGCCCGCCTCGCGCGTCGCCATCAGGCGCACGCGATAGGCCAGGCCCAACCGCTGGAGGGCGACCTCGGCGCGCTCGGTCATCCACTCGAGCGCAGCGTCGGAGTCGGCCGGGCGCTCGAAGGCGACCATCTCGACCTTGTCGAACTGGTGCAGGCGAAGCAGGCCGCGCGTCCTGGCGCCGGCCGCGCCGGCCTCGCGCCGGAAGCAGGGCGAGTAGGCGACATAGCGAATCGGTAGCCGGTCCGCCTCGATGATCTCGTCGCGGTGGATGTTGGTGACCGGCACCTCTGCCGTTGGGATCAGGTACAGCTCGTCGCGCCCGACGACGTACATCTGGTCTTCCTTGTCCGGGATCTGCCCGGTGCCGCGGGCGGACGCCTCGTTGACCAGCACCGGCGGCCAGATCTCGGTCATGCCGTGCTCACGCGCGTGCAGGTCGAGCATCATGTTGATCAGCGCCCGCTGGAGCGCCGCGCCGGCGGCGCGATAGACCGGGAAGCCTGAGCCGGTCACCTTGGCTCCGGCGGCGAGGTCGAACAGGCCCAGCTGTGCGCCGATCTCCCAGTGCGGCCGGCGGGTCCAGCCGTCGGCGGCGTGCGCGACCGGCTCGCCCCACGTCCGGACGGTGACCGTCGCCTCGTCCCCGCCGACCGGCACGTCAGGGTCCGCCGGGTTCGGGATGCGTAGCAGCAACTCCTCGATCCTGGCCTCGATGTGACGCAGCTCCGCCTCGCTGCGCTCGATCAGGCTGCCGATCTGCTGCGAGCGGGCGCGCAGCTCATCAGCCTCCGGGCCGCCGCCGGTCTTCATCGCGGCGCCGACCTGCACGCTCAGCTCCTTGCGCTCGGCGCGCGCGGCGTCGGCCTCCGTCAGCAGGCGCCGCCGCTCAGTGTCCAGCTCGAGCGCCTGGTCGACCAGTCCCGGGTCCTCGCCCTTGTCGCGCGCGCCTCGGCGGATCGCTTCGGCGTCGTCGCGCAGGCGCTGCAAGCCCACACTCATGTGCGCGCCGCCTCCCCCGCCCCGGCGGCCTCGCGCAGGCGCCCGACCACGAACGACGGCGCGAGCGACGCCAGCAGCCAGCCGGCACGCGGCCCGTTGGACCGGCCGAGGAAGGCCCTGTAGACGGCGCCGAATGCGTCGGCCGGGCGCAGCCCCCGATCGCGCGCGGTCGAGAAGATCAGCGCCTGCCAGGCCTCGCCACCGACCGGCGAGCGGCTCTCAGCAGCCTCGGCCAGGGACGCCATGTACGCACGCTGGTCAGGGCCCAGCTCGGCGGCGGCCGCGGGCAGCGCGCCGTACTCGACGGCCAGCCGCGCCTCGGGCGAGGCGAAGTGCTCGAGCCAGGCCTGGGCTGCCGCGACACGCTCGGTCACGAGCGCCCGTTCGAACTCGTCGAGGTCGCGCCCCAGCTCAGCTGCAAGGCGCTCCACGACATCCGGGCCGGGGACCTGCAACAGCAGCGCCAGGTGGGCGAAGGGCGGCCGGTAGCGGTCCGCCACGGCGCGCGGGTCGGCGGCGGCGTCAACCAGGCTGAGCGCGAAGATGCGGTCCGGGTCGGCTGGCAGCTCGCCCTTCGTCGGCTTGCCGGCGACGGCGTCGGCAATGCGGTCGAACTCGTCGAACAGGCGCGGGATGGTGTCGCCGCCCGGATCGAACTCGATCGCGCGATTTGGTCGGGGGCGCAGGAAGAGGAAGCGCAGAATGGTCGGCGGCAGCACCGCGGCCATGTGATGGGCGGACGCGCCATGGCCCTTGCTCGTGCTCATCTTGCGGCCGCCGATGTTGAGGAACTCATATGGCACGTTGAGCGGCGGCTCGCGCTCGAACACCTGGCGGCTGATCGCGTCGGCGCGGTCGCGCGAGCCGCCGGCCGTGGCGAGGTCCTTGCCGCAGCCTTCGATGGTCACGCCGAGCACGACCCAGCGGGCGGCCCACTCGACGTTCCAGACGAGCTTGGCCCGGCCGCCGAAGGGCGACGTCCTGCCGCGATGGCCGCAGCCGCGCGCCCACTCGACCAGGTTCGTCCGGCACTCGTACTCGACCTGCTGCCCGTCCCAGGCGCGAGCGATAGTCGTGCCGCTGCGGCCGCAGCTCTCGCACAGCACGCTGATCGGCAGCCAATCAACCGGGTGCTCGACCGTGCTTACCGTGCGGTAGATGTGGCGGATGACGTCCGCCCGTTCCAGCGCCCGGCGGATGAGCGGATCCATCACCCCCGACGCGTACTGCTCGCTCATCCAGTACAGCTGCGGGTGGATGCCCAGGCTGGCGAAGGTCTCGAGGAACAGACCGGCGAAATGCCGCGCGTAGTTGGGTTGCGGGCTGCCCTCCGGCGGCGGGACGCGGGCCAGCGGCACGCCCATGTAGCGCTCGACCGCGTCCGGCGTGAGCAGTGCCTGGGCGTCCATGGGGTCGAGATCCTCAACGCCGTAGCGCAGCTCGACCGGTAACCCACGATCAGCCACGGCGCGCCGGATGGCATCGTGCAGCACGACCCCGCGCAGGCTGCCGACGTGAACGGTGCCAGACGGCGTCTTCGAGTCGTTGACCACCTGCGGGCCCTCGACCCGGGCGGCGATCTCGTCAGCCCAGTACATCAGCACAGAGCCTACCGCCGGCGGCGGCACGGCGCGGCCGTCAGCTGATGCCGAGGATCTTGTAGGTCCAGTCGCCGGCAGGGACGCTGACGACGACCGTGTCCCCCTTCTTGTGGCCGAGCAGCGCACGGCCGACCGGCGACTCGTTCGAGATCTTGCCCGCGCCGGGATCCGCCTCGGCCGAGCCGACGATGGTGAACGTCTCCTTGCCGTCCTCCGACTTGACCTCGACCGTCGAGCCGATCTGGACGTGGGTCGTGGAGTGCGTCTCGGCGATGACGACAGCGTTCTTGATCAGCGCCGAGATCGACTGGATGCGACCCTCGACGAAGGCCTGCTCGTTCTTGGCGTCCTCGTACTCAGCGTTCTCGGTGATGTCGCCGTGCTGCTTTGCCTCGTGGATCCGGGCAGCAACCTCGGCGCGGCGGACGTTGACCATCTCGTCCAGCTCGACGCGCAGCTTGGCTAGCCCTTCCTTGGACAGGTAAGTCGGCTTGTTCAGGTTGTTCATGGGGCATCCCTTGGCAGGAAAGGACTCCTGCGCACAGTCGATCCGGCGCGCCAGGAGCCCACGGTCCGCGGATTGTAGGCGTGGCCCCGCGGAGCGTCAAACGGCCTGGCGGCCGGGCCGATGTTTCAGCCGGCGCGCCGCAGGCGAGCGGCCGGGCGCTCGACACGCGCCGGCCGGCGCAGCCGGGCCGTGGCCATGTCGAGGCTCACCGCACGGCCGATGTGGTAGCCCTGCACGAGGTCGCAGCCAAGCCGTGCCAGGCGGCGCCGGATGGCCTCGGTCTCCACGCCTTCGGCGACCACTCGCAGGCCCAGGTTGTGGCCCAGCTGGATGGTCGAGCGGACGATCGCCAGCCGGCGCTCGTCGTCCTGCATGCCCAGCACGAACGAGCGGTCGATCTTGATCTCGTCGACGGGCAGCCGGGCGAGGTAGCCGAAAGACGAGTAGCCGGCGCCAAAGTCGTCGATCGCCAGCCGGACGCCGATGTCCTTCAGCCGGCCGAGCACCTCCGCCGAGTGGAGCGCGTTCGATTCGATCGCCGTCTCAGTGATCTCGAGGACCAACGCCGCCGGCGGCAGGCCGGCCTCCGCGAGCATCCGCAGCACGTCGTCAGCCAGCGACAGGTCAGACAGGTTGCGCGCGGAGAGGTTGACTGACACCTGGACGTCATGGCCGCCGGCCCGCCAGCCGGCGCAGGCGCGAATGGCCTCGTCGAGCACCAAGCGGGTCAGCTGGTGGATGAGCTCGGACTGCTCGGCCAAGGGGATGAACTCGTCGGGCGGCAGGTCGCCGCGCTGCGGGTGGTGCCAGCGCAGCAGCGCCTCGAAGCCGACCAGCTCACCCGTTCCGGCCGCGGCCTGCGGCTGGTAGGCAACGGTCAGCTCGCGCTCGCTGATCGCCCGTGCCAGCTCGCCGAACAGCGCCAGCCGCGCTTCGCTGTACGGGTCATGCTGAGCCTCGTAGATCGCGTAGCGCGAGCGTTGGGCCTTGGCACGGTACATGGCCACCTCAGCTCGGCGAAGCAACGTCTCGGGATCTTCGCCGTGGGCCGGGCCGAGGCAGATGCCGATACTCGCCTCGACGGGCACCGTCACGCCGAGGACCAGGAACGGCGGGCGCAGCCCGGCGAGCAGCTGATCAGCCGTGGCCACGCAGGTGTTGACGTCTGCCTGCGTCAGCAGCACCGCGAACTCGTCGCCACCCAGGCGCGAGACCATTACCGATTCGCCCGCCGCCGCGACGAGCCGCTCGGCCACGTCGCGCAACAGCGCGTCGCCGTTGTGGTGGCCAAGGGTGTCGTTGACCTCCTTGAAGCGGTCGAGGTCCATGACCAGCACGGCCACCTCGCCGGAGCGCTGCGCCAGCGCATCGCGCAGCCGTGCCTGGAACAGCACGCGGTTGGGCAGCCCGGTCAGGCCGTCGTGGGTCGCGCTGCGCTCAAGCTCGTCGCGCTGCCGCGCCAGCTCGTCAGCCTGGCGGCTGTTCTGGAGCGCCACGCTGGCGTGGTTGGCCAGCGTCTCGAGCAGCGTCAGGTCGTCGTCGGACCAGCTGCTGACGGAGCCGCGCCGGTTCCCCACGAGCAGCGTGCCGACACTCGCTTCCTCGACGCGCAGCGGCGCGACCATGGCGCTGCGCACGCCGCGAGCGGCGAAGTGGGCCAGGACGCGCTCCGGCATGCCGGTGTCGGCCGGTACCCTGCGACCAAGCCGTCTGCGCAGCCCGGCCCCAGAGGCCGCCCCGTCTGGCGGGCGCATGATCAGGCCGCGGCCCTCAGCCGAGACGCGGGCCCAGACGCCCTCGGTCGGGTCGAGCCGATAGCGCGTCCATTTGCCGACGCCTTCCTCGGAGGTGCGCAGCAGCCGGCCCTCGTCGCCCTGCTCGGGGAAGATCAGCATCTCGGCCAGCTCACCCTCGAACATCTCACGTGCCGTATCGAGCAGCGAGCGCGACACCTCGTCGAAGCTGAACGACTGTTGGATCCGACGGGTCGACTCGTGTAGCCGGATGAGGCTCTGCTGGCGGACCAGCTCCCGACCGTGAATGCGAATGGCCACGTAGGCCATCGTGACCAGCACCGCCAGCAGCCAGATCGCTGCCGGCGCGTGCCACAGGACGGTCGCGGCGAGCAGGCCAAGGCTGACGGCGACGAGCATGTACGCCGTCCCGAAGCCGAACAGCGACTCGAAGCGCGGCCGCTCGCGCTGGGTGACCCAGATCACCGCCGCCACGGAGCTGCCGGTGGTCAGGTCGCAGGCCAGGCCCGCCGCGATGGCGGCCAGCCAGCCGACGGGTGACAGCGGCTCGGCAACGCCGAGCACGAGGTGGTAGACGATCAGCGCCGCGCTCGTGCCAAGCGCGAAGTTGGCGAGGTTGAAGGCCAGCTTGACCGGCCGCTGGCCCGGCCGTAGCAGGAGCGCGACGCCGGCCCCGACAGCTTGCCCGAACAGCAGGTCGAACGGCGTGGCAAAGACCAGCCCGAGGACCAGCGCGATCTCGCTCAGCGAGAACGAGTGCGTCTGCTCGCGCACCTCGAGGTCGATGACGAACCGCTCGGCGGCGAAGAAGAGCAGGGCCAGCACCGGCCATGGCAGGAGCAGCGGCGCCGGCCAGATCTCGAAGCCGCCGATGGCCGTCGTCCACAGGCCGCCGACGAGCGCCGCCATCAGCGCCACGAGCAGCCAGACTGGCATGATCCTGCGCCAGGCGGCCAGCCGGCGCGGTCCGATTGCGCGCCGAAGGAGCGGCCTGCGTGGCCGCCCCTTAGGCAATCCGTTGCTGCTCACCTGCCGGTCACCAGGGCGGCCGGCGGTGCAAGGGGTCAGTCACCCCAGCCGGCGCTCGACCAGCTGTCGCCGGCCCAATGATTGGCTGTCCAGGAGCGGGCTGTCCAGCCGTCGCCCGACCAGCCACTGCCTGTCCACGAACGAGCGGTCCAGGAGCGGGCAGTCCAGGAGCGGGCAGTCCAGGAGCGTGCCGTCCACGAGCGGGCAGTCCACGACCGGGCCGTCCAGCTGTCGTCGCACCAGCCTTCGCCGGTCAGCTCGAGGCCCATCCACGTCCCGCCCTGCCAGGCAGTGTGGGCGGCGCTGCGCGGCGCCCACTCGGCGGTCGAGAAGTGCTGGCCGAAGATGTCGTTCTCGCCATCCAGTGCAACGCCCTCGTCTACCAGGCGCAGCGAGCCGCGCGCGCCGTGCAGCGTGCCCAGGCCGGTTGCGGGCTCCCAGGTCTGGACGTGGGCGGTGCCGGTAGGCGTGGAGGCGGCGATGGCCGCATCGATCTTCATCCGGCCTTCGCCCTTGGCCGCCGTTCCCTCGGAGGGCATGGGCGCGGCGCTCTCGCGAAGCAGGTACTTGACCTGATCCGGCGTGAGCTCCGGACGCTGCTGGAGCAGCAGGGCGACTGCGCCGCTGACCACCGCCGCCGACTGCGAGGTGCCGCTGCCGCGGAAGTACTTGTCCCCGATGCGGCCAGCCGGATGGGCCTCGTCGATGAATGAGCCGGGAACGCGCAGGCTGATGACCGACTTGCCAGGAGCGACGAGGTCAGGGAAGCGTGCCTTGCCGCGACTCGAGAAGGCAGGCACGATGTCATTGCCCGAGCCAACCGAGCCGCGCATGTCGTCAGCACCGACGGCGATGATGAACGGGTCGTGCGCCGGGTTGTTGAGGTGCATCGTGCCGTAGCCGGCATTGCCGGCGGCGGCGACGACCACGATGCCCGCCTGCCAGGCAACCTCGACGGCGTAGGTCAGCGGGTCGAGGCGATAGTCCTGGATGCCGTCGGTGCCGAACGACATGTTGATCACGCGGATGTTGAGGTCGCCCGACTTGCGGTGCTGCACGATCCAGTCGATCGCGGCAAGGACCTGTGAGACATCGGTCGCGCCGTCGAAGGCGCCGACCTTGACGTTGACGATGCGCGCATCGGGCGCGATGCCGGCGAAGCTGTTCGGCGGCGGCGTGCTGCCGGCGGCCAGGTCCGGCGGCCGGGCGGCGATGATCCCGGCCATGTGAGTGCCGTGGCCGTAGCCATCGAGGTAGCGCAGCGCAGGCTCCTGGGAGTCGAAGGACAGGTCCGGGCCGTTGACCACCCGGCCGGCCAGCTCCGCGGCGGGCGAGACGCCGGTGTCGATCAGCGCGATGTCGACACCGCGGCCGGTGTAGCCCTTGTTCCAGGCGGTGGTGGCCCCGGTGGCGGCGGCGATGCGTGACAGCGAGCCATCCTCTGACGTGTCGTATGGCAGGCCGCTGGTCACCGAGCTCATGCGGACGGGCAGGTCGGGCGTGATCGCGACGATGGCGGGGGCGGCGGCCAGCTCGTGCAGCCGGGACGACGGCACGAACGCCTTGAAGCCGTTGACGATGCCCAGCCGAAGCGCGACCGTGCCGCCATTGCGGACGATCGCCTGCTCCGCTGCCGCCTCTGCGCCTGGGGCGCTGCGCACGATGACCGGCAGCCGCGGTCCGATGCCGGCGGCGCTCGCCGCGGCCAGCGTGGCCGTCAGCAGCAGCACGCTCAGGGCGAGCACGATCAGCCGCCGGATGGGGCGCTGGTCGGTCCACGTGACACCGTAGGCGATGCTCATTCTCGATACCTTCACTTCGTCCGGCGAAACCCCTCACCGGCTTCGGAATGGGCGCACTGTCCGCCCCAGGCCGCTGGGTGGGAATAGGAGGCATGGCGAGGTGGCACAGGACTTAGGTACCAGGCTGACGTCAGCGGAGCGCACCGAAGGTCAGCCGAGCACACGCATCCGCCCGCGTACCGGTAGGCCAGGTGAGGCAGGTACCGATGCCTGCGTGCACCACCCCCGGCCCGGCCAGCGGAACCGCCGCCCGAGGACGGTCGGCCGATCAGTCGCGGGCGAGCCTGCGTAGCCGGTCGAGCACGGCGTCACGCGTCGCGCGCGACTCGAAGGCGACGAAGAGCGTGTCGTCACCGGCGATCGATCCGACGACCTCGGGCCAGCCCACGCGGTCGAGGGCGGCCGCGATGGCGTGCGCCGAGCCGGGCAGGCTGCGCACGATCAGCAGCTCGCCGGCCACGCGCAGCTCGAGCGGTAGGCTGGACAGGAGGTAGCGCAGCCGCTCCTGCGCGCCATCGGCGGCGCCGGACTGAGCCGGTTGGCCGGTGGTGCCCGCGCCAGGGCTGGCCCCCTGGCCCCCGCCGTCTGGCGTCACGTAGACAGACAGGCCGTCGCGCAGGCCCTTGCGCAGGCCGAGATCGGCGATGTCGCGGCTGACCGTCGCCTGGGTGACCCGGAAGCCCTGCTCGCGCAGTGCCGTCGCCAGCTCGTGCTGGGTCCTTATCGGCCGGCGCTCGATGATCTGCCCGATCTGGCGCTGGCGCAGCTGCTTCATCACCTCCATCAGGCGCCCAGGGCTCAGCGGCTGAACAGGATCAGCGCCACGATGGCCGCGAATCCGATCCGGTAGATGACGAAGACGTCAGTGCTGAAGCGGCGCAGGAAGGCGATTAGCAGCGCGATGGCGGCGAAGCTGGCCAGCGCCGAGGCGGCCAGCCCAGCCAGCAGGACGGCCGGATCGAAGCCCACGACCGTGCCGTCGGCAAGCTCGCGCAGCTTCCAGACGCCCGCGCCGGCGATGATCGGCGTGCCCATGAGGAAGGCGAAGCGGGCAGCGGCTGCCCGCTCCAAGCCAAGCAGTAACCCGGCTGAGATGGTGATGCCCGAGCGGCTGATGCCCGGGAAGAGCGCCAGCGCCTGGGCGAGCCCGATGGCCAGCGCGTCGGCCAGCCGCAGCTCGTGCATCTGGCGCGTTCGGCGGCCGAGTCGCTCGGCGACGAAGAGAATGATCCCGCCGACCACAAGCAGGCTGCAGATGACCAGCAGCTGCTCACGGAAGAAGGTGTCGATGAAGCCCTCGAGCAGGACGCCGATCAGCGCCGCCGGGACGACGCTCGTTGCCAGCAGCACGGCCATCCGGCGATCGGGGTCGCTGCCCATGCGCCGCTCGCGCAGCAGCGCCAGGCCGGCGAAGGCGTAGCGCCACAGGTCAGACCGGAAGTAGGCGACCAACGCCGCCACTGAGCCGAGGTGAAGGATGACCGTGAATGCCGGGCTGACGATCAGCGCGTCGTCCCAGCCGAGCAGCTGCGGCAGCAGGATCAGGTGCGCCGACGACGAGATCGGCAGGAACTCGGTCAGCCCCTGCACGACGCCGATGACGATGGCCTGGATGATCGTGTCCACGGCGTCCTATCTTGCGGCCCGCGGCAGCAGGCCGCAGGCGCGGGTCACCTGATGAACAGCGGCGCCAGGACGAGGGTGATCGTGGCCAGCAGCTTGACGAGCACGTGCAGCGACGGGCCGGCCGTGTCCTTGAACGGATCGCCGACGGTGTCGCCGACGACCGCCGCGGCGTGCGCCGGCGTGCCCTTGCCGAGCACGTTGCCGTTCTCGTCCTTCAAGTTCCCCGACTCGATGTACTTCTTGGCGTTGTCCCACGCGCCGCCGCCGTTGTTGAGCACGGTCGCCAGCAGCACCCCGGAGATGGTGCCGACCATCAGCAGGCCGGCAACGGCCTCATGGCCCAGGAGCAGCCCGACGACGATCGGCGTGGCCACCGCGACCATGCCCGGCAGGACCATCTCGCGCAGGGCGGCGGCGGTCGTGATGTCCACGACGCGCGCGTAGTCCGGCCGCTGGCTGTAGTCCATGATGCCGGGCATCTCGCGGAACTGGCGGCGCACCTCGACGATGATCGACTGCGCCGTCTTGCCGACCGCGCGGATGGCTAGCGAGCTGAAGAAGAAGGCCAGCATCGCGCCGACGAAGGCGGCTACGAAGACGCCCACCTCGGCCAGGTTGACCGACTCCATCAGCGTGCCCGCCTCGCGGATGCCGTTGTCGATCTGGCGCTGCAGGACCAGGTTGACCTTGTCGATATACGCGCTGAACAGCAGGAAGGCGGCGAGGCTGGCCGAGGCGATGGCGTAGCCCTTGGTCAGCGCCTTGGTCGTGTTGCCCACGGCATCGAGCCGGTCGGTGATCTCGCGCGCGCCGGCCTCGGCGCGGCTGAACTCGGCCACGCCGCCGGCGTTGTCGGTGATCGGCCCGAAGGTGTCCATGGCCAGGATGTAGGCGGTCGTCATGAGCATGCCCATCGTCGCCACCGCCGTGCCGAAGATGGCGCCGACGTGCGGGTTGTCCGTGCCGGCGAACGCCTGCGCGCCGAAGAACGCGCTGGTCATCAGCGCCACGCCGATCGTCAGCACGGTCACGAAGGTCGTCTCGAAGCCAACTGCCGTGCCCGAGATGATGTTCGTCGCCGGGCCGGTCTTGCTGGCCTCGGCGATCTCCTGCACCGGCCGCCACGAGCCGGCGGTGTAGTACTGCGTGATGTACACGAAGACGACGCTGGTGATCAGGCCGACTGTGCCCGCGGCGAGCATCCAGACCCAGGTCGGGATGCCCATCGCGCCGACTTGCTGCGGGCCGGTCTGCATCATCACGTACGTCGTCACCGCCAGGCCGACCAGCGACAGCAGGGTCGTCGCCCAGTAGCCACGGTTGAGCATCTTCATCGGGTCCTCGTCCTCGCGGCCGCGGACGAAGTACATCGCCACGATCGTGGCCAGCAGGCCGAAGGCACGCACGACGAGCGGGAAGAACACCCACAGCTCCGGGTTGGGCCAGCCGAGCGTGGTCGCGATGCCGAAGGCAGCGACACCCAGGATCATCGCGCCGATGTTCTCGGCGGCGGTCGACTCGAACAGGTCGGCGCCGCGGCCGGCGCAGTCGCCAACGTTGTCGCCCACCAGGTCGGCGATCACGGCGGCATTGCGCGGGTCGTCCTCAGGGATGCCCGCCTCGATCTTGCCCACGAGATCGGAGCCGACGTCAGCGGCCTTGGTATAGATGCCGCCGCCGAGCTGGGCGAAGAGCGCCACGAACGAGGCCCCGAAGCCGAAGCCGACGATCAGGAACGGCGCCTCGGCGATCGTCACGTCGCCGATCAGCGTCTCGTAGGCGACGAAGATGCCCCACACGCCGAGCAGCGACAGGGCGACGACGAGGAAGCCTGACACAGCGCCGCCGCGCATGGCGACCTGCACTGCCTCGACCAGGCTGCGCCGCGCGGCGGCGGCGGTGCGCACGTTGGAGCGCACGCTTATGACCATGCCGATGATGCCCGAGGCCATCGATGCGACAGCGCCGACGAGGAACGCGATGGCAGTCATCAGGGCGATCGGCAGCCCGGACAGCTCGGGCACGTCCGCGACGTCAGGCGTCTCGACGACGTAGATGACCACGCCGATGACGACGGCGGCGACGAGGGCCAGCAGCCCGATCGTCGTGTACTGCCGCTTGATGAAAGCGTCGGCGCCTTCGCGGATCGTGTCACCCACGTCCTGCATCGCCTGGGGTCCCTTGTCGCGGCGCAGCACGTCGCGGGCCAGGTAGCCGGCGAACAGCACGGCCGCAAGGCCGGCGAGTGGGACGATCCACAGGATCAGGTCAGCGAGCTCCACGCCTGTGCGCCTCCTCGAAAGCGTGACAGCCGGCGGGACGGTTGGGCAGGCCACCGCGGGCGCAACCCTCGCCGGACATGGAAGAGCCCCGGCTCACCCGGGGCCTCGTTTGGGATCTGAGCGCGGCGGAGTGTAGCACAGGGCCGGCGGGCGACGACGCCCATCGGTCGGCCAGCCGGTGGCCCCCAGCGCCCCTATACTCGCCAGCCTGTGAGCCGTCGTCCGCTCGGCTGTCTGATCGAGATCGCCGAGACCCTCATCCTGACCCTGATCATCTTCTGGGTCATCCAGACTTTCGTCGCCCAGCCCTATCGAGTCGAGCAGAGCAGCATGCGCGCGACGCTCGAGCCGGAGCAATACGTGCTGGTCGACAAGCTGACGCCGCACTTCGATGACTACTCGCGCGGCGACATCATCGTCTTCAACCCCGCCCAGCGCGATGCCGAGTGCAGCGCCGAGCCGGACGTGCCGCTGGACGGCGTGGTGCCCTATATCAAGCGCGTCATCGGCCAGCCGGGCGACAAGATCGAGATCCGCGACGGGTTGGTGCTGGTCAATGGCGCCGCCCTCGACGAGCCTTACACACTGGGCAGCCACACCGAGCCGGGCGACCAGAGCAGCTGGACGGTCTCAGCCGATCGGCTGTTCGTCATGGGCGACAACCGGACGCCCGGTGGCTCGAGCGATTCGCGCGGCATGCTCGGACCGATCTGTGTCCGCGACGTCATCGGCCGTGCCTGGCTGCGCTACTGGCCGCTCGACACGCTCGGCATCCTGCAGACGCCAACCTACCCCGAGCTGCCGCCGGGCGGCGATCCGGCGCCGGCCGGCGAGCCCTAGCTCAGTCGCCCGGGCCGATCACCCAGCGGTCGATCTCGCGCGCATAGGCGAACAGCTCGCCCTCGTCGAACCACATCCTGAGCTCGGCCTCCGCCGTCTCCGCGCTGTCCGAGGCGTGGACGATGTTCTGGCCGGTCTCGAGTGCGAAGTCGCCGCGGATGCTGCCCGGCGCTGCCTCGTGCGGCCGTGTCGCGCCGTTGATCGCCCGACAGACGGCGATGGCATTCGGCCCCTCGAGCGCAAGCGCGACCAGCGGCGCCGAGACGATGAAGTCGACAAGGCCGCCGAAGAACGGCTTGTCGCGGTGGATGGCGTAGTGCCCCTCCGCCAGGGCACGGTCGACGTGGACCATCTTCAGCCCGACGAGGCGCAGGCCGCGCTGCTCGTAGCGGTCAATTATCCGGCCGACCAGCGCGCGCTGGACGCCGTCAGGCTTGATCAGGATCAGGGTACGTTCGCTCATTGGCTCAGGTTAACCGGAGCGCGCGCTCCAGCCTGGCCGTCGCGCGCGACGGCGTGATGACGGCCATGCACAGCGCCTCGTCGCGGATCAGCCGCTGGGCAAGCGACTGCAGCTGGTCGGACGTGACGGCGGCTAGCTCGGAGAGCGCCTGGTCGAGCGTCAGCACGCGGTCGTGCAGCGCCTCCTGGATGCCCAGCCACGCGCAGACGTGGCGGCTCTCCTCCAGCCGCAGCTCGAGCCGGCCGGAGACGTAGGCCCGCGCCCGGGCCAGCTCGTCGGGCGGGATGGATTCGTCACGCAGCCGGCGCAGCTCGACAAGGATTGCCTCGAGCGCGGCAGCCTGGTCGGCCGGATCGACCCCGGCGTAGACCTGCAGGCTGCCGCAGTCGGCGAGGTCCGATTGGAACGAGTGGACGTCGTAGGCCAGTCCGGCCGCCTCGCGAACGTTGAGGAACAGCCGGCTGGCCGAGCCCTCACCGAGGACCGCGTTGAGCAGCTCGAGGGCCCACTGGTCGGGATGGTCGCGCGGTAACGCCGGCAGGCCGAGACAGATGTGGGCCTGGGCGCAGCTCCGCCGCTCGACGCGCAGCCGGCTGGCGGGCAGGGCCGGCGCAGGCTCGTAGGTCGGGAAGGGTGGCTGCTCGCCGTTGCCGGCGGCCGAGCCGTCGAGGAAGGCGCGCGCGACGAGATCGCGTGCCGTGGCATGGTCGATGTCGCCGGCGACGGCGACGACGCCGCGCTCCGGCCGGTAGGCGCGCGACCAAAAGTCGCGGAGGAGCGGCTCGTCGAGGGCACGGACGCTGTCCTCGCTGCCTGCGATCTCTCGGCCGAGCGACGTCGCGCCGCCGTAGAAAGCCTCGTCGAACAGGTTGAAGACGTACTGCGCCGGATCGTCGCGGTACGAGCGAATCTCCTCGACGATGATGCCGCGCTCGCGTTCGATGTCCCTGGCGCGGAGCAGCGGCCGGACAGTCAGCTCGGCTAGGACGTCAAAGGCGCGCTCGGCCTCGCGCAGCGGCAGCCGGACCCAATAGACGGTCGATTCGCGGTCGGTCGCCGCGTTGCACGTGCCGCCGTGCGCCTCGACAGCGTCGGCGACAGCCCGCGAGTCAGGCAGTGCGGCCGTGCCCTTGAAGGTCAGGTGCTCCATGAAATGGGCCACGCCCCATTCGGCGTCAGCCTCATGGCGCGATCCCGCCAGGACGTAGTACGCGACCGACAGCGAACGGCTCGGCAGCTGGGCGGAGATGACCCGCGGCCCGCCGGCCAGCGTCGAGCGCTCGAACATTTGGCCGTGATGCTACACGCCGGGCCCGGCAATGCCGGGCCCGGCGTGGTCTGCGGCCGGCAGGTCAGGCCAGGCCGCGGCAGGCTGGGTTTCCGATCGATCGCTGGTCAGGCGATAAGCGTCTCCAGCCACGGGACGGCGAAGAACAGCACGAAGGCCAGGCTGACAGCCCACATCAGCGGATGGACCTCGCGCGCGCGGCCGGTGACCAGCTTCAGGAAGACATAGCTCACGAAGCCCGCGGCGATGCCTTCGGTGATGGTGAAGGTCAGCGGCATGACGATCAGCGTGACCAGCACCGGGAAGACGACGTCGATGCGCGAATCGGTTGGCGTTGGCGGCGAGGGTGCGCGCAGGTCATGCTCCTCGCCGCGCGCCGGGCCGGTGGTCGCCGAGGGCTCAGCGCCCCAGTCGAACTCGCGCGCGATGGTGAACATCAAGAAGCCGACCACGACCAGCACGGGCGCCGTAGCTTGTGCAGGCACGATGCCGGCGATCGGGGCGAACAGGATCGCGACAAGGAACAGGATGCCGACCACGACCGAGGTCAGGCCCGTTCGCCCACCCTCGGCCACGCCGGCCGCCGACTCGATGTACGTCGTGTTCGAGCTGACACCGAAGGCACCGCCGGTGACCGCGCCGAGCGAGTCGACCAGAAGCACGTTGCGGATGCCCGGCAGGCGGCCGTCGGCATCGACGAAACCGGCCTGCTCACCAACGCCCACGACCGTGCCCATGGTGTCGAAGAAGTCGGCCATCATGAGCGTGAAGACGACCAGCGCGACGATGATGAAGTTGTGGTTTACCCACACGCCGAACAGGTGCTCGGGCATCAGCGGCTGCAGGATCGTCTGGAAGTTGGCCGGGTCGAAGTTGAAGAAGTAGCCGCTGAGATCCGTCGGCAGTACCGCCGTGTTGGGCAGGAAGCCCGAGTTGGCTGGGCCGACGATCATGTTCAGCACGATGGCGATGATCGTCGTGGCCAGGATCGTGATCAGCAGGGCACCGCGCACGTTGCGTGCCATCAGCGCCAGCGCGATGCCGAGGCCGATGATGAAGGTCAGCGTCGCGACGTTAACGATCTCGCCAGGCTGGACGGGTCTTGCCGCGCCCGGGCCGAGCGTGACGAACCCACCGGTGACCAGGCCGATGAACAGGATGAACAGGCCGATGCCCACCGCGATCGCGCGCTTGAGGTTGAGCGGGATGGCGTTCATCACCGCCTCGCGCAGGCCGGTCAGGACCAGGATGGTGATGATGATGCCTTCCCAGACGATGATCGACATCGCGTCCTGCCAGGCCATGCCCCGGCCGAGAATCAGCTCGAAGGCGACCACCGCATTGAGGCCGAGGCCAGCCGCCAGCGCGAACGGGTAGTTCGTCGCGAGGCCCATTGCGATGGTCAGGATGCCCGCCGCAAGGGCCGTTGCGACGGCCACCGCCAGGAAGGGCGGTCCGGCCTCAGCGAGGGGCCCGCTCGACAGGATCTGCGGGTTCACGAAGATGATGTAGGCCATGACCATGAACGTGGTCAGGCCGGCGCGGACCTCCGTGCCAACGGTCACTCCGCGCTCGCGCAGCTTGAAGAAGGACTCCATGCCCTCTCCCACCTCCCTCTCTTGGCCGCCTGTCACCGGCGGCATGCTCCCCCTTCCCTGGACCAGAGCGGCCTTTGGGCGGCCGCGTCAGCTCCCTTCGTTACCCTCCCCTGGGTGCTCTGAGCGCTCGCCGACGTCGAGCGCACCCAGCTCCATCTGGACGTAGTCGCTCGTCGGGAAGGTGAATTGCTGCTGCTCGGGCTCCTCGGCGGTGGGCCGGCCGAGGGGTGCGAACTCGACGACGATCTGCTCGTCGCCCTGAACGAGGGTATAGACGATCAGCTGGTCGGGCCGGGTCTCGAACTCGAGGTGCTCGAAGGAGTCGATGTTCAGGCAGATCGAGAGCGGGGTGAAGAAGGTCGAGACCTCCGGCCGGTCGACGACGATGCGCTCCACCCAGCCGGTGCCGTGCGACATCTGGCTGCCCGCTCGGAAGTAGCGGTACGAGACCGTCTGCTTGAGCAGCGGGCGCAGGAGGTTGTAGATGTCGGTGGGGCTCGAGACAAGTCCGCTGTTGACGAAGAACTTCGCCGGCGGTTCGAGCGACACGCTCCTCCTCGCAGCTCGGTGGTCAGTTGACCCAGGCTCGGCGGTGATGGTAGCGCAGCGATGGCCGTGCGGAAGCATCGAATCGACAACGGGCGGCGGCGGGTCGGCGGGCAGCGGCGGGTCGGCTGTTCAGCGGCGGGTCGGCTGTTCGCCCCCCGCAAGGTTGCGGCCAAGCATCGCCGCCAGCCATGCGGCGCGGGCGGCCTGCATTGCAACGTGTTCGCGCCGAGCGAACCAGCCGGGTCGCACCCGGATCAGCAGAGGTGCAGCGCCAGTGCGTCGACTGGTTGGCCGTTACCTCGCCCCAGGCGAACAAGCCGCGGCCGACAATCCAGACCATCCACCCCGCAGGGTGGCCCGGCCCGCCGGCGCGCGTATCATCCCCGCCAGATGCTGATCGCGATCGATGTCGGCAACACGAGCATGACCGTCGGCCGGCTCGAGGGCACCCAAGTCGGCCCGACGCGCCGGGCGGCGACGAACCCGCGCGCCAGTGCCGACGAGCTGCGACTGCTGCTGGACGGCCTGCTCGAGCTGGACGGCGGGCGCATGGCAGATGTGCGCCAGATCGTCGCCGCGTCGGTCGTGCCGGCGCTCAGCGCCTCGCTGGCTGAGCTTGCCGGCCGCCTTGAGATCGGGCTGACGCTGGCCAGCGCAACCAACGTGCCGCTGCCCGTGCGCGTCGACCGGCCGTCCGAGGTGGGCTCCGACCGCCTGGTCAACGCGCTGGCCGCTGTGCGCCTCCACGGCGCGCCGGCGATCGTCGTCGACTTCGGCACGGCGACCAACTTCGACGTTGTCGCCGCCGACGGGGCATACATCGGCGGCGCCCTGGCGCCCGGGCTCGAGCTGGGCCTCGAGGCGCTGGCCACGCGGACCGCCAAGCTGCCACGCATCGAGCTCGCCCGGCCGGCGCGGGCGATCGGCCGCGACACGGTGGCGGCAATGCAGAGCGGGGCGGTGATCGGCTATATCGGCCTGGTGCGCGAGCTGCTGGCGGCGATCCGCGCCGAGCTCGCCGCCGAGTCAGAGGCCCGGCCGACGGTCATCCTGACTGGCGGCCTTTCCGCCGCTGCCTGGGCGACCGAGATCCCGGGCGTCGACGTGATCGACCCACTGCTGACGCTGCGCGGCCTGGCCATCCTGCACGCCGAGACGCACGCTCGGGCAACCTCGTGACGGATTCCCCGCCGCTGGCCGGCCGGCTGGTGCTGCTCGGCGTGAGCGGCTCGATTGCGGCCTACAAGTCAGCCGAGCTGGCCCGCGCGCTGACGGCCGCCGGCGCCGACGTGCAGCCGCTGATGACCCACTCGGCGCAGGCGTTCATAGGGCCGCTCACCTTGGAGACGCTGACCCGTCACCGGCCGATGACCGATCCGCTGGAGCTGCTGCCCGACGGCCGGATCGCGCACATCGTCGCCGCTGACGCGGCCGACGCGATCCTCGTGGCGCCGGCGACCGCGCGCTGGCTGGCTGCGATGGCCGCCGGCCTGGCCGACGACGTGATCACCGCCACCTGCCTTGCCTCGACCGCGCCGGTCGTGGTCGCGCCAGCGATGGACGGCGAGATGTTCGCCCACCCGGCGACGCGGGCGAACGTCGAGCGGCTGCTCTCGTATGGCTACCGGATCGTCGCGCCTGAGGTCGGGCCGCTGGCCTCGGGCCACGTCGGGCTGGGCCGGCTGGCCGAGCCGGCGCGGATCATGCAGGCGCTCGAGGAGGTGCTCCGCGACCGGCCGCTGCGCCAGCCGGACCCGGCCCAGCGCCCGCCACGGATGTCAGCCCCGCCAACCCCGGACCTCACCGGCTGGCACGTCGTAGTCACTGCCGGTGGCACGGCCGAGCCGATCGACCCGGTGCGCTTCATCGGCAACCGTTCATCAGGCCGAATGGGCGTGGCGGTCGCGGAGGCAGCCCTCGCTCGCGGCGCCCGCGTGACGCTGGTCCGCGGCCAGACGTCCGTGCCACTGCCCGACGGCGCCGAGCTGGTCGACGCCCCAACCGCGGCCCAGATGCGCGATGCCGTGCTCGCCGCGCTGCCAGACGCGGACGCCCTGGTGATGGCCGCGGCCGTCGCCGACTTCCGCCCGCGCCATGTCGCCGACACGAAGATCGGCCGCGCAGGCTCGCTGACGATCGAGCTCGAGCCGACCGACGACATCCTGGCCGAGGCGGCGACGAAGGCGCGGCAGATGTCCCGCCGCCCGCTGATCGTGGGCTTTGCCGCCGAGACCGGCTCGCTCGAGCGCGCGCCTGAGAAGGCTGCCCGCAAGGGCGTCGACCTGCTGGTCGCGAATGATGTGGCGGCCGAGGGCTCGGGGTTCGGCAGCCCGACCAACCAGGTGACGCTGATCTTCCCCGGCGCGGCGGCGGAGGAGTGGCCCCTACTCCCCAAGCGCCAGGTAGCTGATCGGCTGCTCGATCGGCTGGTCGGCCTGCGCGGGCCGGACGGTGCATCATTGGGCCGATGAGCGCCAACACCTCGACAAGCCGCCTGACCACCGCTGACATCGCGCGCATGCACGCCGACGGCGAGCGGATCCCGATGCTGACCGCCTACGACTACCCGACCGCCCGCCTGCTCGACGAGGCCGGCATCCCGTTCCTGCTGGTCGGCGACTCGCTGGGCACTGTGCTGCTCGGCTACGACAGCGAGATCCGTGTCTCGATGGCGGACATGCTCCACCACACCGCGGCCGTGGTCCGCGGCTCCTCGCGCGCGCTCGTCGTTGGCGACATGCCCTTCCTCTCCTACGCCACGCCCGAGGAGGCAGTCGAGAACGGCGGCCGCTTCCTGCGCGAGGCCGGTGCCCAGGCGGTCAAGGTCGAGGGTGGCGTGCGCAGCGGCCGGACGATCGAAGCGCTGGCCCGGGCGGGCATCCCGGTCATGGGCCACATCGGCTGGACGCCCCAGTCGAAGCACGCACTGGGCGGCAAGGTGCGCGTCCAGGGCAAGACCTCGGATCGCGCGCGCAGCCTGCTGGCTGACGCGCTGGCTGTCCAGGAGGCAGGCGCCTTCTCGATCGTCCTCGAGCTGGTGCCCGAGCAGCTCGCAGCGGCAATCACCGCGCGGCTGAGGATTCCGACGATCGGCATCGGTGCCGGTCCTGGCTGCTCCGGCCAGGTGCAGGTGATCACTGACCTGCTGGGCATGGCCGACTGGCAGCCGCGGCACGCCCGGCCTTTCGCCGACCTGCGAACGACGATCCTCGACGCCGCGCGGCGCTACGCCGATGAGGTCTCCAGCGGCACGTTCCCCGGCCCGGAGCAGACCGTCCGGATGGACGACACGGTGCTGGACGACGTGCTCGGACGGACGGCGCTCGACCAGCCGCTGGCCGGCCTGCCCATCCCCCTCGATCGGGACCTCTAGGCCCTGCTCGCCGCGCCGCCCGATCGCGCCGCTTGATGGAGGTCGTGCGCGACCGCACCCAGCTGGCCGCTGCCAGGCGAGGGCTCGCCGCGCCGGTCGGCTTCGTGCCCACGATGGGCGCGTTGCACGCCGGGCATGAGAGCCTCCTGCACAGGGCCCGCGAGGAGTGCGCGACCGTGGTCGCGAGCATCTTCGTCAACCCCACCCAGTTCGGCCCGAACGAGGACTACGAGCGCTACCCGCGCAACGAGGCGGCCGACCTGGCACTGCTCGAGGCTGCCGGCGTGGACGTCTGCTTCATGCCCGGCGTCGAGGACATCTACCCGCCCGGTGCCAGCACGAGCATCGATGTCGGCCAGCTGGCAGAGGTGCTCGAGGGGGCGGCCCGGCCGGGCCACCTGCGCGGCGTGGCGACGGTGGTCGCGATCCTGTTTGCACTCGTCCGCCCCAATCGGGCGTACTTCGGCCAGAAGGACGGCCAGCAGACAATCGTCGTTCGCCGGCTGACGCGTGACCTTGGCCTGTCGCCGGAGGTCATCGTCTGCCCGACCGTGCGCGAGCCCGACGGCCTGGCGCTGTCGTCGCGCAATGCCTTCCTCGGCCAGGCCGAGCGCCAGGCGGCGAGCGTCCTGTCGCGCGCGCTGCTCGCGGCCGAGGACGCGTACTCGGGCGGCGAGCGCTCGGCCAAGCGCCTGCGCGGGCTGATGCGCGGCACGCTCGAGCGAGAGCCGCTGGGGCAGGTCGACTACGTCAGCGTCGCCGACCTCGAGACTCTCGAGGAGCTGACCGAGGTCGACCGACCGGCGCTGGCCAGCCTGGCCGTGCGCCTTCCGTCCGCCCGGCTCATCGACTGCCTGGTGCTGGGCGACCCGGCCGGCGCAGGCCTGCCAGCACGCGGCTGAGCACCGATCGGGGCCGCCCGCTCGAGCCGGCGCGTGACGCGCGTCCCGCTCGCCCGGCCGCGACCTCGCCGGGCGCCGCAAAGCGCGCGTAGATCCGATCGATGTCGAGGTGCCCGGCGACGAGCTGCTTGATCAGCGCGATCTTGTCGCCATCCGCAGGGTGGATCTTGACCAGCAGGTCATGCACCTCCGACGCAGCGGCGTAAGTGTCCTGCTCGACGAGGTAGCAGAAGATGCCGGCCGCCTGGATCTGCTCCAGGTCGCGCGGCCGCGGCCGGTAGCCGCCGGTCAGCACGATGCCCGCCAGCTCGGTTCGCGACGGGTCGGTCGACTGGCGGCCGAAGCCGCGCCGACGGCGCACGCCGAACAGTCCGCGCCGTTCCCCGCCCTCCCGGGAAGCGCGCACGGCCGCCAGCGTGGCGCCGAGCACGTCGGTCCGGTCGCCGGGCACGATCAGCAGGCTGCCCGGGCCGACCTGCTCGACGAGGTGGCGCGGCAGCATCGCGCCGATGGCAACGTGCTCGATCGTCCGGTCAAGGTCCGGCCCTGACGAGAGCAGCTCGCCGCGCATCTGCTCGACCAGCATTGACAGGGTCGGGTTGGACAGCAGCGGCCGGAATGGCACCATGCCCAGCAGCTCGATGCCGTGCCGCGCAAGGCCGTCGCGCAGCACCTCGGGCAAGGTCGGGTGGGCGTGCGCGTCGACCTTGTTGACGATCGCGCCAACGACCTCCACTCCGTGGCGGGCGAAGAGCGCGTGGTTGAGCACGATCTCGTCGATCGGCCGGCCGACGCCCGCCTCGGCGACGATCAGCGCCGGCGCGCGCAGCATCCGCGCCACGGCCGCGTTGGACAGGCCGACGACGGCGCCCACGCCGGCATGGCCCGTGCCCTCGATCAGCACCGCCTGGCGGCCGTTCGAGACCGCCGCGTGGGCGGCATGGATCTGGGCCGGCAGGTCGACCGTGACTCGGCCGCGAATGTAGTCGCGGGTGAAGCCGCGCGGGATGTGGACCGGGCTCATGACCGAGAGCGGATCAGGCAGGCCGAGGGCGCTGCGCATCAGGATCGCGTCCTCGTCGGCCGGCTGGCCATCCACGATCGCGTAGCGCTGGCCGACGGGCTTGATGAAGCCCGTGTCGAGGCCACGGTCAAGCAGCGCCGCCAGGAGGCCGAGCGCAACCGTCGTCTTGCCGCGGTTCATGCCCGTCGCCGCGAGGTAGAGATGGCGCATCAGCGGTCGCTCAATCGGCCGCCCGGCCCTGCGATCAGGACCGCTCGCGGGCCATCTGCCGACGCTCGATCAGCGCCAGCGCGTCGCGGATCCGGGTCAGCGTCTCGACATCGACCGTCTCATCGTCCGTGTTCGGCCCGAGCCGCTCGAGCAGGTCGGCGATCAGCCCGAAGAAGACGTTCGCGTCGGCGACGAAGAACTGCGGCTCGTTGTTGTAGCGGACCAGGGTCAGCCGGCCCTGGAGCACGCGCCGGTCATCGACCAGCGAGACCTGGGTGGAAAAGTTGTGGCCCTGGATACCGTCGGGGTTGTTGAGGAAGTTGAGCGCGTTGTCGATGGCCAGGCCGAATCGGGCACGCCAGGCGACGAGCCGCTCATGTACCTCGGGCGCGATGCGCACCTCGGCAACCTGGTCGAAGACCTCCGGCGTGACGGTCAGCAGGCCGACCAGCGTGGAGCCCGCGCGGGCGCCGAGCATGACCTGCAGCGAGCGCTCGAGGGTGAACACCTCCGAGTCGAAGCGCGGGCTGGTGATGACGTCAGTCAGCAGGTCCTCGACGTTGTCCAGCGCGCCTGCCTCTGACAGCGACGTGGCGAGGTGAAGAATCTCCTCCTTGAAGAGGAACTGCTCTTCGTGGTCGAGCATCGCGTGACCCGTGCTAGGGGTACAGGCCGCGCAGCGAGGTAGCCGAGGCGACGCGATCGACCGCCAGCAGGTACGCGGCCAGACGGTTCTCGACCTGCTCGCGCTGGGCCATCTCGACGACCTGCGCGAACGAGCGGGTCATGACCTCGTGCAGCTTGGAGTTGACGATGCCCTCGCTCCAATGGTCGCGGTTCAGGTCCTGCACCCACTCGAAGTAGGAGACGGTCACGCCGCCGGCGTTGCACAGGATGTCCGGGATGACGAAGGTGCCACGCTTGTGCAGGATCGCGTCGGCCTCCGGCGTGGTCGGGCCGTTGGCTGCCTCGCCCACGATCTTGGCCCTGATCCGATCAGCGTTCGCCTGGGTGATCTGGTTCTCGAGCGCAGCCGGGATGAGCACATCGCACTCGATCTCGAGCAGGTCCTCGTTCGAGACGGAGCGCGCGCCGGGGAAGCCGACTACGGTGCCGTGTTCTGCCTTCCAAGCGACGACGCGCTGGATGTCCAAGCCGCCCGGGTTGTGGATGCCGCCGGTCGAGTCCGAGACAGCGATGACCTGGGAGCCCTCCTGCTCCATCAGCTGGGCGGCGATCGAGCCGGCGTTGCCGAAGCCCTGGACGACGACGGTCGCGCGGTTGAGGTCGATGCCCAGGTGCTCGGCCGCCTCGACGACGCAGTAGACCGTACCCCGTGCGGTGGCTTCGTTGCGGCCCTCCGATCCGCCCAGGCTGACCGGCTTGCCCGTGACCACGCCGGGCACCGTGTAGCCCACGTGCATCGAGTACGTGTCCATGATCCAGGCCATCGTCTGGGCGTTGGTGTTGACGTCAGGCGCAGGGATGTCGCGCTCAGGCCCGATGAGCACCTCGATCTCAGTCGCGAAACGGCGCGTCAGGTTCTCGAGCTCGCGGCGGCTGAGCTTCTTTGGATCGACCACCACGCCGCCCTTGCCACCGCCGTAGGGGATGCCCACGACCGCGCATTTCCAGGTCATCCACATTGCGAGGGCCTTGACCTCGTCCAGCGTCACGTCCTGGTGATAGCGGATGCCGCCCTTGGCCGGGCCCCGGCCGAGGTTGTGCTGGACGCGGTAGCCGGTGAAGACCTGCACCGAGCCGTCGTCCATCTTCACGGGGAAGTGGACCGTCAGCTCGCGCCGGGGCTCGCGCAGCACACGTCTCAGCCCCAGGTCGAGGTTGAGCCTCTCGGCGGCAAGGTCGAACTGCTGCTGCGCCACGTGCCAGGGGTTGATGGCGGCACTGGCTCGCTCGGTGGTCATCGGGATCGAACGCCTCCTACTGGTTGGCGCAAGGCCGCCGCAGTGTACAACGCGACCTTGCTTGGACAGACCTGCCAAGCGGCTCCAAGAGAGCAGGCCGCCGATCAGCGCACATCGGCTATTCGAGCGCGAGCATGACCGCGCCGTAGGCGCCAGGTCCGACGTGCGGGCCGACAGACGAGCCGATCAGGTGGATGGACATCTGGTCGCGCGGGAAGCCGGTGGCCGCCGCCAGCTCGTCGGCGAACGCCTCAACGTCCGGCGCCTGGCCGTGCAGGATGGCCACGCGCTCGGGCTTGATCTCGGCCAGCAGCTCGATCAACCGCGCACGGGCCTTGCTGCGCGTGCGCGGCCTGTCTGCCGTGTCGACCACGCCCTCCTCGACCGTGATGATCGGCTTGACAGACAGCAGGCCGCCGATCGCTGCCCTGGCCGGGCTGATCCGGCCACCGCGCTTGAGGTACTCGAGCGTCTCGAGGACGACGTACAGCCGAACCTGCTTGCGCCGCCGGTTGAGCGTCGACGCGATGTCCTCGGCAGTCATGCCCTGGCCGGCCATCTCGGCCGCCTCCAGGGCGAGCAGCCCGACGCCCATCGACGCGGTCTCGCTGTCAACGATGTAGATCGAGCGGTGGCTGAGCATGTCACGCGCCACCTTGGCGCTCTGGACGGTGGCTGAGAGCTTCGAGGCCACGCCGACGTAGACGATCTCGTCAGCGCCATCGTTGAACAGCGCTTCGAAAGTGTCGCGGAACGTGCCCGGCGCCGCCGCAGCAGTCCGCGGGAACGGCGCGTCCTCCTTCGTCAGCTGCTCCCAGAAACCCTCGGCGCTGATGTCGACTCCGGCGCGATACTCGTCATCGCCGAAGCTGAGCAGCAGCGGCACGACGGTCACGCCCTGCGACGCCGCCTGCTCCGGCGTCAGGTCAGAGGCTGAGTCGGTGACGACCGCCACCCTGCTCATCTGCCTGCCCGCCCGCTCAGCGGATCGCACACCGGCAGCTCACACACGCTCGAAAGCCATCGCCACCGAGCCGCCACCCCCGAGGCACAGCGTGGCCAGTCCATATCGACCCTCCCTCCTGCGCAGCTCATGGAGCAGCGTTGCGACGATGCGCGCGCCGCTCGCGCCGATCGGATGACCGAGGGCGATGGCGCCGCCGTTGACGTTGACCCGTGACCAGTCGAAGCCCAGCTGCCGGCCGTCGGCGAGGACCTGGGCGGCGAAGGCCTCGTTGATCTCGACGAGGTCGAATGCCTCGATCGGCATCTCGATCCGGGCGAGCAGCTTCTGCACGCCCTTGACGGGCGCGAGGAAGAGCCACTTCGGCTCGACATCGCCCTGCGCGTGGCCAATGATCCTGGCCAATGGCATCAGGCCGAGCCGCTCGACCGCGCGCTCGCTGGCCACGACCGTTGCCGCGGCGCCGTCGGTGATGCCCGGTGCATTGCCGGCCGTGACCGTGCCGCCGGCCACGCCGGCGGGCGAATCCGGCTCAGGTTCCGGCAGCGCGAAGACCGGCTTCAGCCGGGCCAGCGCGTCCAGGGAGCTGTCGCGGCGCGGCGACTCATCGGCATCGAAGAGCACCTCGTCCTTGCCCCGCCTGATCGGCACGGGCACGGTCTCCTCCGCGAACCGCCCACCCTCGAGCGCCGCGATCGCCTTCTGGTGGCTCTCGAGCGCGAAGCCATCCTGGTCCTCGCGGCTGACCTCTGAGCTGATCGCCACCCGCTCGGCGTGGGTGCCCATGTGGCAGGCCTCGGTCGAACACCACAGCCCGTCGTGGACGGTCGCGTCGATCAGCTCGCCGTTGCCCAGGCGGTAGCCGTGGCGCGCCTTGGGCAGGAGATAAGGCCCTTGGTTCATATTCTCCATGCCGCCCGCTACGACGATCTCGGCGTCGCCGGCACGGATGAGCGAGGACGCGAGCATGATCGCCTTGAGGCCCGAGCCGCAGACCCGGTTGATCGTCGTCGCCGGCACCTCAGCCGGCAGGCCGCCGCGCAGCGCCGCCTGGCGGGCCGGGGCCTGGCCCACGCCGGCCTGCAGCACCTGGCCCATCAGCACCTCGTCAACCTGGTCAGGCGCGATGCCGGCCCGCTCGACGGCGGCGGCGATGGCGATGCCGCCCAGCGTAGTTGCCGGCACATCAGCCAGCGAGCCGCCGAACTTGCCGATGGGGGTGCGCGCAGCCGAGACGAGGTAGACCTGGCCGCTCGGGCCGTCGTTGAGATCCGTCACGAAGCCATGGTACGACCGACCACAATCAAACCGGCCACCTCGCTCAGCTGGGTGGGTAGTCGTAGAAGCCGCGGCCCGTCTTCTGGCCGAGATGGCCGGCCTCGACAAGCTGGCGCAGCACCGGCGGTGGGGCCATGTGCGGCTGCCCGAAGCCCTCGTGCAGCACCTCCATGATGTGCAGGCAGACGTCGAGCCCGATGAAGTCGGCCAGGGCCAGCGGCCCCATCGGATGGTTCAAGCCCAGGCGTGCGCCGGTGTCGATGTCCTCGGCCGTTCCGAGGCCCTCCTCGAAGGCGCGCATCGCCTCCGCCAGGTAGGGCATCAGGATGCGGTTGACGATGAAGCCCGGCCGGTCGCGGCTGACGATGACCTCCTTGCCCAGCTCAACGGCGAGCTGGCGCACGAGCGCCTCCGTCGCGTCATCGGTCTCGGCCCCGCGGATCAGCTCGATCAGCGGCATCACCGGCACGGGGCTGAAGAAGTGCATGCCAACGAAGCGCGAGCGTCGCTCGGGCGTGGTGAACGCGGCCAGACGGCTGATGCTGATCGAGCTGGTGTTGCTGGCCAGGACGGCGTCAGGCGCGGCGGAAGCGTCCACCGCGCCGAACAGCTCGCCCTTGACGTCAAGGTCTTCGAAGACCGCCTCGACGACCAGCGTCGCCTGCGCCGCTGACGCCTCGAGCTCGCTCGTCGCGGTAACCCGGGCGAGCACCTCGTCAGCCACCTGCTGCTCGAGCTTGCCCTTGGCGACCTGGCGCTCGAGGTTGCCGCCGATCCGCGCCCGTCCCGCCTCGGCGCGCGCCAGCTCCGGCTCATAGAGCAGCACGCGGTGGCCGGCCGCCGCCATCACCTGGGCAATGCCATGGCCCATCAGGCCAGCACCGCAGACGAGCACCCGTCTTTCGCTCACCTCCACAGCCTAGCCCTTCGCACCGGCGGCAAGCAGTGCCAGCAGCTCGTCGGCGGCGGTGTACGGGTCGAGCTCGTGGGCCGCAACGGCGGCCAGCGTCTCGAGCCGACGGGCATCGTGCTGCGGGTCGCGCAGCCGGCGCGCGATGCGCTCCCCGAGCAGGCCCGCCACCTGTGCCTCTGCGCGTGCCAGCGCCGCGGCCGGTGAGCGATCGCGGTGCTCGCCTCGAGCGGCAGCGCGCCGGTCGAGCGCGGCCAGGATCTCGGGCACGCCCGTGCCGATCGCGCCAGACGCGAGCAGCACGTCAGGCCGCTTTGGCCGCGGCCGATCGCCCAGCGCGCGGTCGTGCTGCGCGCCGACGGTCAGCATGCCGCGCAGCTGCGCGGCGGCGCGTTCGGCGCCCGGTCGGTCGCCCTTGGTGACGACGACGAGATCAGCCACCTCGAGCAGGCCGGCCTTGATGGCCTGCACCTCGTCGCCCATCTCCGGCGCCTGGACGACGACCGTCGTGTCGGCGATCGACGCCACCTCGACCTCGCTCTGGCCGGTGCCCACGGTCTCGATGAAGATCAGCTCGAAGCCGCAGGCAGCGAGCACCGATGCGGCCGCGATCGTCGCCCCTGCAAGTCCGCCGCCATGTCCACGCGAGGCCATCGAACGGATGAACACGTCCGGATCGGACGCGTGCTGCTGCATGCGAACCCGGTCGCCCAGGATGGCGCCACCGGTGATCGGGCTCGACGGGTCCACCGCCAGCACGGCCACGCTGCGGCCGCTTTTTCGCGCCTCGCCGACGAGTGCCGCGACGAGCGTGCTCTTGCCGGCGCCCGGCGCACCGGTGACGCCGACGAGGTGGGCCGCGCCAGCCTCGCCATACAGCCGCCGCACGGCTGCCTCGCCGGCCGCCGTACGATCCTCGACCTCGCTCAGCAGGCGGGCCAGCGCCCGGCGGTCACCTCCGCGCGCGGCCGCGGCCAGCGCTTCGGCGCGCTGATCCGCCGTCACCGCTCGCGTGATCGGACGTTGCCCCGGATGTACTCGGCGACCTCCCGAATGGTCGTGCCCGGGCCAAAGATGCGGCTGACGCCGGCGGCCTCGAGGGCCGGCACGTCGTCGTCAGGGATGATCCCGCCGGCAGTGACCAGCACGTCGTCCAGGCCCGCCTCGTGCAGGCCATCGGTGATCCGGGGCAGCAGCGTCATGTGGGCGCCAGACAGGATCGACAGGCCGACCACGTCGACGTCCTCCTGCAGCGCGGCCGAGACGACCATCTCGGGCGTCTGGCGCAGGCCGGTGTAGATGACCTCGAAGCCCTCGTCGCGCAGCCCGCGGGCGAGCACCTTCGCTCCGCGGTCGTGGCCGTCGAGGCCGGGCTTGGCAATCAGGACCTTGATCGGGCGCTCGCTCACGCTGCTGATGATATGCCGCCCGGGCGCTCTATCAGGCCTGCTCCGCCGCCGGCGGTGCCAGGGCGGGCGCGTGCTCGGCGTAGTGCCGGTAGCAGTTGTCAGCGATCAGCTCCGCTGCCCAGCCGTCCGACGCCTGCAGCTGCTCGTCGGTCAGCTGCCCGACCGAGCGGCGCAGCCGGCCATAGGTCGCGTCGAGCGAGTGCAGGATCTCGCCGCTCGTCCGGCCGATGGCCACTCGGGCGACCTGGGCGTTGCGCGCGTCGACCGTCGTCGTCAGCGGCTCGGGCCGGCCGGTGCGCAGGAAGCGCGCCAGGCGCTCGGTCGCGCTCTCGTGCCAGGCGGCAATGTGGGCGAGCATCTGCTTGCGGGTCCAGCCCTTCTCGAGCGGCTCGTCCATCCGTTCGGCGGGATAGCCAAAGGCCAGCGTGCGGAAACGCGACCATTGACGATCCAGGACGGCCAGCGCCTCCTCGACCGTTCGCGCAGCGGGCTGCTCGCCGCCGGTCGGCTCAGTAGCTGGGGCGTCGGTCACAGCGCCGGCGCCCGGCGATCGATGTGGGCCAGGAACTCGGCACGCGTCCGGTCCGCGGTCCGGAAGAGGCCCAGCACGTGGCTGGTGGTCATGATCGTGCCCGGCTTGCGCACGCCGCGCATGACCGCGCACAGGTGCGAGGCCTCGACGACGACGCCAACGCCGCGCGGCTCCAGCCGCTCCATCAGGAAGTCCGCGATCTCCTTGGTCATCCGTTCCTGGACCTGCAACCGGCGGGCGTACATCTCGACGATGCGCGGGATCTTGGACAGCCCGATGACCCGCCCCTCGGGAATGTAGGCAACGTGCGCCTGGCCGAAGAAGGGCAGCAGGTGGTGCTCGCACAGGCTGTAGAAGGGGATGTCCTTCACGACAACCATCTCGCTGTAGTCGACCTCGAAGATGGCCCGCCCGACCAGTCGCTCCGGGTCGACGTGGTAGCCGGCAGTGAGCTCGGCGTACATCCGGCGGACGCGGGCGGGCGTGTCACGCAGGCCCTCGCGCCCTGGGTCCTCGCCCATCTCGAGCAGGATCTGGCGGACGGCGGATTCGACCGCTCCTGGCGCATCAGGGGTCGCCGGGCCTTCGCCGACATCGCGCTCGATCTCGTCGACCAGGGCGCGCACGTCGTCAGCCAGTTTGCCGTCCATTCGCGGCCGATTGTGCCACGCAACCCCGGACCGGCCGCCTAGACTCGACCGGCGATGGACGAGCAGCAGTCACTCCAGGAGCGCTACGCAGCCCGATCGATCTGCTTCGGCTGCGGTCCGGCGAACGCCGAGGGCCTGCGCATGCGCAGCCTCGTCGGCACGGGCGACGAGGTGGGCTCGGTCGTCGCCGAGTGGACTCCGCAGCCACGCCACCAGGCATTCGAAGGCGTGCTCAACGGAGGCATCATCGGCACGCTGATGGACTGCCACTCCAACTGGACCGCGGCGCACCATCTGATGGAGCGTCGTGGGGCGGAGCGGCCGCCGACGACGGTCACCGCTGAGTTCGCGGTCCGGCTGTTGCGCCCGACGCCCATCGACGGGCCCGTTCGGCTGCGCGCCCGGGTGGTCGAGTCGGGCGAGCGACGCGCGACGGTCGAGGCCGAGCTGCTGGCTGGCGGCGAGGTCACGGCCACCTGCCGGGCAACGTTCGTCGCGGTCAGCGAGGGCCATCCAGCGTACGACCGCTGGTAGCCGCTCTCTCGAGCAGCTCCAGCAGCGCAGTGGCGAGATCGGCGGGACGGTAGCGCATCAGGTTGTGGCCAGCTCCGGCGAAGCGCACCACGCGCGCATCTGGTTGGCCGCGCGAGGCACGCAGTCGCAGAAGGTCGTCCAGCGCGAGATTTCGCTCGCGCGCCGTCTCGTCGTCGGCCGTGCCGCTCTCGGCGATCGCCACCAGCAACGGCTGGGCGAGGCCGGCCAGCGCCACCGGGTCGTACGACCACATCGCCTCGACTGCGCCGCGCATGGCGTGCGGCCGGGTCGTCGCTGCGACATGGCCGGCGTGCTTCTCGTCCACCGCCGCTCGGGCGGCCCGCTCCTGGTCGGGGTCGAAAGACGGCGGGTCGAAGTCACGCCGGTCGGCGAGGTAGGCATCCATCGAGGCGAGCACCTCCGGCGGATCGCCGATCGTGCGCTGGTACTCGGCGGCGTCCAAGCCTGTCGAATCGGCCATCCGCTCCCAGCCCGCATCGATCATCGCCAGGCCAGCGACCGAGCCTGGGCGCAGGCTGGCCATCGCAGCACCGACCATTGCGCCCAGGCCGTGGCCCGCGACGACGACCGATGGCCCGTCCGCGTCCTCGCCCCAGCCCGCGGCTGTTGCCACTGTCAGCACGTCGTAGGCCAGCGAGTCGAGCTCGTAGCCCGAGCGCGGCGCGTCGGACAGGCCATGGCCGCGCAGGTCTACGGCGATCAATGGGACGCGAGGTGCCAGCCGGCGCGCGATGGACGCCCATGCCCAGGCGGTCTGGGCCAGGCCGTGGACGAGCAGCAGCGGCAGACCGGGCGCGTCGGCGACCGCGAGCGCGGGGCGCCAGTCGAGGAAATGGACGCGGTCGCCCGTCTCGAGCGCGACGACCATCGAATCGGGCTCGCCCGGCCAGGGCACCAGCTCCACGCCGAATAGCATAGGAAGATGCCCCTCCGACGCCGCGGCCGGCAGGCGCGCCGCCAGCCTCACCGGCGCGTGCAGCTGCCGCCCGGCCCTGTCCACCTGCCGTTCGAGGAGCTGGTGGCGCAGTCGCTCGACGAGCTGCCCGCCCACATCCAGCAGCTGCTCGAGAACGTGGCCGTGGTCATCGAGGACGAGCCCACGCCGGATCAGCTGCGCGAGAACGACATGGCGCCCGACGAGACGCTCTACGGGCTGTACGAGGGCACGCCGGGGATCATCTACGGCGCCGACTGGGCGGCCACGCCAAACAAGATCAGCCTCTTCCGGCTGCCCCTCGAGCAGGATTTCCCGGACCCCGCCGAGCTGGCCGACGAGGTGCGCCGCACGGTCGTCCACGAGCTGGCCCACCACGCCGGGCTGGACGACCATCGGCTGGCCGACTACGGGCTGGACTGAGGGCGCGGCAAGGCTGGCGAGGCACGCCTGCGAAGCGTAGGATGTGCGCCGGTCACGGTATCCGGTCACATAGTTCGCGAGGGGAGCAGGATGCCCGGTTTCACGCCATTCACAGACAACTACACCGACCTGTCTGACGGCCACGGCTACCAGTTCGAGTTCCGCTGCGACGTCTGCGGCAGCGGCTACCGAAGCGAGTTCCAGCGCTCCACGCTGGGCACTGCCGGCTCGCTGCTCGGCGGCGCCAGCAACCTGCTCGGTGGCCGGCTGTGGGGTGCCTCGAACGCCGCCGACACCATTCGCGACGTGACGGACCGGGGTGCGCGCGACGAGGCGCTGAAGAAGGCGGCCAACGAGATCATGCCGCTCTTCAAACGCTGTCCGCGCTGCAACCAGTGGGTCGACGAGACCTGCTGGAACGAGGAGCGCGGCCTGTGCATCAACGACGCGCCCAAGCTGGCGACCGAGATGGAGGCCGAACGCGCGTCCCTCCAGGTCCAGCAGATGCGCGAGGCGATGGCCGGCCAGCAGCACTTCGCCGGCGACACGGCCGCGCGGACCACGGTCTGCAGCAATTGCGCCAAGCCCGTCGGCTCGGAGAAGTTCTGCTCGAACTGCGGCACGCCCACCGGCCTGAACAAGTGCGTCAACTGCGGCAACGACCTGGCAGCCGGGACGCGCTTCTGCGGCAACTGCGGCACGGCCGCCGCCTAGCGCGGGCCTGCCTTCGGCCGGATCAGCCGGCCAGCGTGCCGCAGACCGTACAGAACCGCGCGCCCGCGACCATCGGACCACCGCAGCCCGAGCAGCGCCCGCCTTCGGCCGGCTGAGCAGGCGCCTCCGCGGGGGATGGCTCGGTTGACAGAGGGGCGCCGGGCGGCGGCCCGGCCAGGGCCTGTCCGCACTTCGGGCACGCGACCCACGACCGGTCTTCGATGACCGTCGAGCAGCTCGGGCAGCGCGCTGGCGCGAAGGGGTCGCGCGTGCCGCAGAACGGGCAGGCGGCGACGTCGCGCTGGATGAACTTTGCGCAGTGCGGGCACGGGTGCTTGAACGTCGGCATTCAGGTCCCCTCCTCGATCGGCTGCTGGGCGGACAGGTCGGTCTCCTCGGCTTCTTCGATCTCGTAGTCGGCGGCGCCACCCAGCCAGCGCTGGCTGTCGTCACGCGCCGCCGCGTGCCAGGCGATGGCCGCGTCGAGGCTGCGCGACCACGCCTCCTCGTCGCGGTGGATCAGCCGGCCGACGAACCTTGCTCGGGCCGCCTGAAGCGAGGGCAGCGCCGCAACGGCCAGCCGGCTGCGCAGGTGGCGCGGGTCGGCCAGCCGGTCAGCCGGCAGGTAGATCGGCTCGCGCAGGAAGCGCATGTCGATCAGCGCCTCGGACACCTCGGTCACCACATCCGTCGCCGGCTCGGCCAGCTCGGCCGCCGACTCGCCGCGGAACCCTGCCCGCGGCACGACGCTGAAGAGATAGGTCGCGTGCGCCCCGGCCGAGACGATCTCCATCGCCACCAGGTTGCCGGGCAGTCCGACGAAGAACCACGCCCGATGCTCGTCCGTGCCGGGCTTGACCGGCGCCAGCGCCAGCCAGGCAGGGCCGCCGCCGCGGGCCAGCAGCTCACCGTAGGCCGTGGCGAAGGTCGGCTCGGACAGCACGGCCTGCTCGACCAGCGGCCAGGCCTCGCCGAGCGCAGCCCGATCAACCGGCCGACCGTCGACCAGCAGCTGGCTGGCGGTCCGGCGAGCAGCGAACGGTGCGTCCGGCAGCAGCCTTGCCACAGTCCGTGCCGCGTCGGCAAGGGCTGCCTCGCGCAGCCCGGCCATGCGGACGCGATGCTGCTCCGTCGCTGCGCCGAGGCCACCGAGCTCGAAGCTGCCCGCCTGACCGCCCACTGGACCTGTGCTGTAGTCCACCTGCAGGTTGCCGCTCGATCGGTCGGCCTCGACGCGCTCGATACGTGCCCGTCTCAACAGGTGCCAGTCGCGGCGCTCCTCGAGCGGCAGCAGCGCGGCGCCCCACGCGTGATGGGCGAGTTGGGCGACGCCGTGCTCGGCGCCGGCTCGGTACTCGACCAGCGGCAGCGACTCCCCGGCAGCCAGCTCGATCAGCCGATCAGCCAGCAGCTGCCGGGCGCGGCGGTCGCGTAGCGCGCTGACCAGCAAACCCAGCCGATCGCCCAGGCCTTCGACGATGACCCGCGCGGCGCCGTCGGCGAGGACCAGGAGGACCTGACCCTGCTGGACCGCGACGCTGGTCAGGTCGCGGTAGCCGGCGACCATCGGCGCGCCGCCCACGGTCAACGTGAAGTCCGTCTCGCGAAGCTCCGCCCTGAGCGGCCCGTTGGCGGCCTGTCCGGCGGCCAGGTCACGACCCTGCCCGGTGATCGTCACCGGCCCCTCCTGCTCAGACATGGCGGCATGTTAGCCGCCCCGACCGCGCCACCACGGTTGCGCGTTTGCGCAACTACTGAGACAATGCCCTGCGTGAGCGGCGCGACCATGTCTTCCGAAGCCGACCGGCGGCGCAGCGCGGCCATCGCGCGGGCGCTGTCGGATGCCACGCGGCTGTGCGTGCTCGAGACGCTCGCCTCCGGCGAGCGCTCGGTCGGCGACCTGTCGCGCGACGCCGGCTGCCAGATCCCGAACATGAGCCAGCACCTGGCGGTGCTTCGCTCGGCCGGGCTGGTGACCACGCGACGCGAGGGCAACACGGTCTACTACCGGCTGACCGACCAGCGCGTGCTGGACGCCTACCGCCTGATTGCCTCGATCGCCGGCTAGGCGATCAACCAGTTTTCCGCCCGCGGGCGGGGAAAGGACCCCACCATGTCAGAGAACATCAAGGTAGCGACCGACGCCAACTTCGACGAGCTCGTGCTGAATGCCGAGCGACCGGTCGTCGTCGACTTCTGGGCGGCTTGGTGCGGGCCGTGCAAGATGGTCGCGCCGGAGATGGAGAAGCTGGCCGAGAAGTACGCCGGCGCGGTGGACGTGGTCAAGGTTGACGTCGATGCCAACCCCCAGACCTCTATGCGCTTCAACATCATGAGCATCCCGACGATCGCCTTCTTCCGCCCCGGCGAGCAGCCGCAGGGCGTGATCGGCTTCCGGCCCATGGAGCAGCTCGAGCAGCAGTTCGGCCTCAGCCAGTACGCCACGGCCGAGCAGCCGCAGCAGTAGCCGGCGTCACCACCGGTTCGACTGACGGCGGAGCTAGCGTCCGCCGCCGGCTGCCCGCCAAGCGCTGAGGAACCAGGCCTCGATCCGGTCTGCTGCATGGCGGTCGAGCAGCGTCGGCGTGAAGCGCACCCACTCGGGACCGCGCTCGGACGGCCCGCTGTCCGGCGTGCGGCGCGCCGCTTCGGCGACCTCGGGATCGAGCCGCAGCTCGACAGCGGTGGCCTGATGGGCGGCGAACACTCGGCCGTCACGCCTGTACTCGCGTCCGGCTGGCGTGTCCTCGGTCATCACCTCGCCGGCCCTGACGGCCAGCGCCTCGAGCAGCTGGCCCGCATCGGCCGGCGGTTCGGCCATCAGACGGCGACCGGCTCGCGGTACTCGCCGAAGACGGCGCGGAACACGCCGCACATCTCGCCCAGCGTGACGTAGGCATTAGCACACTCGATCAGCGCCGGCATCAGGTTGGCCTCGCTCGAGCCCGGCCGCGCGCTGAGGTCGCGCAGACGAGCCAGCCCAGCGGCCACCCGCTCTGGATCACGCTCGCGCCGGGTCCGCTCGAGCCGGGCCAGGTGGCGCTGCTTTGACTCCTCGCTGACCTCGAGCAGCGGGATGGCCAGCTGCTCGTCAGGGTCCTGGTGCACGTTGACGCCAACCACCTGGTACTCGCCGGCATCGAGCTCGCGCTGGAAGCGATAGGCGGCCTCGGCGATCTCGCGCTGCGGATAGCCGGCCTTGATGGCCTCGACCATGCCGCCCTGGCGGTCGATCTCGTCGAGGTAGGTCCAGACCTGGCGCTCGACCTCGTTGGTCAGCGACTCAACGAACCACGAGCCGCCGAGCGGGTCGACGGTGTTGACCACGCCAGTCTCGCTGGCGATGACCTGCTGCTGGCGCAGGGCGAGCAGCGCCGCCTCTGCGGACGGCACGGCCCACGCCTCGTCGTAGGCGTCGGTGTGGAGTGACTGGGTCCCGCCGAGCACCGCCGCCAGCGCCTGGATGGCCACGCGGGTCAGGTTGTTGAGCGGCTGCTGCGCGGTCAGGCTCACGCCGGCGGTTTGGGTGTGGAAGCGCAGCCAGGTCGAGCGCTCGTTCTCCGCCCGGTAGCGGCGGGTCATCAGCTTCCACCAGATCCGCCGCGCGGCGCGGAACTTGGCGATCTCCTCGAAGAAGTCGTTGTGGCTGTTGAAGAAGAACGACAGCCGCGGCGCGAACTCGTCGACCTGCAGCCCACGGCGCAGCGCCTCCTCCACGTAGGCCATGCCGTCGGCGATGGTGAAGGCCAGCTCCTGGACGGCCGTCGAGCCTGCCTCGCGGATGTGGTAGCCGCTGATCGAGATCGTGTTCCAGCGCGGCAGCTCACGCGTGCCGAACTCGATCGTATCGACGACCAGCCGCATCGAAGGCTCCGGTGGGAAGAGGAACTCCTTCTGCGCGACGTACTCCTTAAGGATGTCGTTCTGGATCGTGCCCTCGAGCTGGGCCCGCGGGAAGCCGCGCTTCTCGGCCGCCGCGATGTACATCGCCCAGATCGGCGCGGCCGGCGAGTTGATCGTCATCGAGGTCGAGACGCGGTCGAGCGGCAGGCCCTCGAGCAGGACCTCCATGTCAGCCAGCGAGGAGACCGCCACGCCGCACGTGCCGAACTCGCCGTCCGCCTCCGGATCGTCAGTGTCGTAGCCGTACAGAGTCGGCATGTCGTAGGCGACCGACAGCCCGGTCTGGCCAGCGCGCAGCAGCTGGTGGAAGCGCTCGTTCGTGTCCTCGGCCGCGCCGAAGCCGGCGAACATGCGCATCGTCCACAGCCGCGTCCGGTAGCCGGTCGGGTGGATGCCGCGCGTGAACGGCGGCTGACCGGGATGGCCTACATCGCGCAGCGCGTCGAAGTCGGACCAAGGTCCGTCGCCCCCGCGCAACGGGTCGCCCAGGTGGTCGACCTCGGTCGGGCCGCCGCCGCCCGCGCCCGGACGTTGCAGGTCGAGCGGCCTATACAGGCGCGCGACCTCGACATCACTGATCGTGCTGAAGCGCGGCCGCCGCTCGCCGCCGCGGGCCAGCGCGCTCTTCAGTGGGCCTTCGCGCCAGGCGCGCTCGGCCTCTCGCCAGTCACCCACGGGCCGACTCTAGCATGGGTCCCTCACGGATCCGTTGCCGTGGACGGCAGGCAACGTTGCGGGCGCGCACATCACCTTGGTCAGCCGGCGGTGCTGACTTCGGCGCTATGGCCGCCGGCCGGGACGGCAGCCTACGCTGGCCGCGCCAAGTGAGCTCGAGGCCCGCCGGGGCGTCGATCACCGGGCCCGGCAGCGACAAGCGATCCCCGACAGGTCGAGGCGGCCACAAACCGCGTTGATGGGGCTCGCCGCGGTGGGGCCACGAGTCGAGTAACTGGTCTGTCCGGCCCCGGCGGTCAAATCCGAGCGCTTGCACGCAGGCAGCATCACTCGGTTGCCCGGCTGCCCCAGCCCGGCGTTGGCGGCCGGCTGCGGCGCACGACGCCCTGGTGGTCAAGATCGGCCTGCACGACGCGCGCCGCGCGCACCAGCTCGTGGTCGCGAGTGACGGCCTGGGCCAGCCAGTCGATGTAGGTCGGCTCGAGCAGCGCGATCTCGCCGAGCGTGTAGCCACGGAACTTGCCAAACGCGAGCTCCGTCTCGCGCGCCTCGCCGAGCGTAGGTGGCGGCTGGCGTCGGCCGGCTCGGTGGCGCTCGACCGGGCCGCTGGGCGTGCTCGCGCGCAGCTCGTCTGGCTGATGACGGGCACGTTGGCGCGTGCTGCAGCCCTGCGGCCGGTAGGGTGAGCCATGAATCGTCGCGTTGCGCGGCCGGAACTGCGGGCTGGTATCGAAGCGTCCCGTCACAGGTGGCGTGCGCGGCGGTGGCGGCGGGCCTGCCGGGCCGTCCGTAGACTCGGCCCAATCCGCGAAGTCGGGCCGAACCGGCCCATCGGCGCGGGCACCCGCCCGTGCTCGGCGGCCCTCCGGCGTGCTGTCGTAGCGCGAGCGCCGGCCGGCGTCGCGCAGCAGGTCGTAGGCGGCGTTGATGCGCGCCATCCGCGCGGTTAGCCGGCCGGCCTCCTCGCGGTCACCAGCGGCCCGATCGGGGTGGTGCTCACGGGCAAGCTCGCGCCAGCGTCGCTTGATCTGGCTCGCGCTGGCGTCGCCGGCCACGCCGAGGACGCGGTACGGGTCGCCGCGGAAGCGTTCGTCGCTCATCAATCTTCGAGGCTACCACCCGTATAGTCAGATTCGTGCGCCTTCCCTTCGAGCCGCCCATCGAGCCGATGCTGGCCAAGCTCTCGACCGAGCTGCCGGCCGGCGACGGCTGGCTGTTCGAGCCCAAGTGGGACGGCTTTCGGGCGATCGTCTTCCGTGACCGCGACGAGGTGTTCATCCAGAGCCGCGACCTGAAGCCGCTCGAGCGCTACTTCCCGGAGCTACCGCCGGCGCTGCGAGCCGAGCTGCCCGAGCGCTGCGTGGTCGATGGCGAGATCGTCATACCGGGTGCCGATGGCCTCGACTTCGATGCGCTGCTGCTGCGCATCCATCCCGCCGAGTCGCGCGTGCGGATGCTGGCCGAGCAGACGCCTGCCTCGTTCGTCGCATGGGATCTGCTGGCGCTGGGCGATGAGGATCTGCGCCGCCGGTCGCAGGCCGAGCGGCGCGAGCTGATCGAGCAAGCACTCGGCGGCACCAGCCCGCCGATCCACCTCTCACCGGCCACGCGCGACGTCGGCGTCGCCCGCGACTGGTTTGCTCGCTTCGAAGGGGCCGGCCTCGACGGCGTGATGGCCAAGCCGATCGGCGCCGCCTACCAGCCGGGCAAGCGAGCGATGCTCAAGATCAAGCACGCGCGCACGGCCGACTGCGCTGTCGCCGGCTTCCGTTGGCACAAGAACGGACCGGGCACGCACGTCGGCTCGCTGCTGCTCGGCCTGTACGACGATGCCGGCAAGCTGCACCACGTGGGCATCACCTCGTCGTTCTCGTGGGACCGGCGGGCGGCGCTGACGACCGAGCTCGAGCCGCTGCGTGAGGATGCAGCCGACGGCCACCCATGGGCGGAATGGGCGGCGTGGGCTGGCGTAGGCAGCGCCGACGCATCGGGCTCACGGATGCCCGGTGCGACCAGCCGCTGGAACCGCGGCCGCGACCTGTCCTGGGAGCCGCTGCGCCTCGAGCGCGTGGCCGAGGTGGCCTACGATCACCTGCAGGGCGATCGTTTCCGGCACGCCACGACCTTCAAGCGCTGGCGCCCCGACAAGCAGCCCGCTGATTGCCGGTACGACCAGCTGGAGACGACGGCGCCCTTCGAGCTCGAGCGCATATTCGGCAGCGCCTGACTGCGAAAACTCCCGCTCCAAACGTCGACGCGGTGTTTACACTCGAAGGCGTCACGTTGCCCGCGACATTTGCTCGGCATGGGAGAGCCGGGCCCCCTTGCGCGGGCACACCAGTCACACGCAGGAGGGAACATGACGGAGCAGCAGCAACCGCAGTGGTCGCCGCCGCCGGCGGCGCCGCAGAGCGGCTGGGGTGGCGGTGGTGCCATGCCGCCCCAGCGGCCGACGGGCGTCACACTGGCCTCGATCTACCTGATCGTGATGGGCGTCCTGCTGGCGCTGGGCGGGGCCGCGTGCGGCCTGCTCGGCGGCGGACTCAGCACGGTCGATCCCGGAGCCGGCGCGGCCGGAAACCCGTTCGCGGTCATTGGCGGCGCCATCGCGATCGTCGGCATCATCGTCCTCGTGCTGGGCATCGCCAGCATCGCGGCCGGCGCCGGAGCGCTTGGTGGCAAGGGCTGGGGCCGCTGGACCGGCATCGTTGTCTCGGTGCTGATGGCCCTGCTCGGCGTGCTGGCGATCGTCAGCTCACTGGGCAGCATCAACGAGGCGGGCGTCATGACCGGCTTGATCTTCTGGCTGGTCATCACGGTTGCCTACGCGCTGACCGCCTGGGCACTGCTCAAGGCCAACGCCTGGTTCTCTTACCGGCGTTGATCAAAGCTTTCGGCATCAGCCGCTGATCGGCCGGTCGCCCGCCAGGGCGGCCGGCCTTTCCTTTGGCGGCGGCCGGTCAGGCCCGCCGACGAGCCGGTCGCTCGGGCTGGCCTGAGCGGTCCGGGCCGGCCCACTCGGCCCATGGGTGGTAGTCCACCTCGAGCTTCTCCTGCTCCGGCCGTAGCCCCTCTGGCACGTGCTCGAGATTGACGCGGATGCGCGTCCAGGTCGTGCTGCGGCCGCGCATCGCGTCGACCAGCACGTCTGCCGGCTGGAGGTGGGGCACGACAGCCGGATGGCGCTCCTTCCAGGCCTCGAGGCCGGCCAGCGCCTCGTCCTTCTTCGCGGCCCGCGCGACCTCGACGAGCGGCTTGCTCGGAACGCGCCGGCCTGTGCCCTGGCCGCGTCGCTTCGAGGGCTGGACGCGGGGCGGCTCGCCCGCCTGCTTGGCATAGTGCGGAGGCCACGGCGCGTCACCCTCGCCTGCCGCCTCGTGACGAGCGGACAGCTCGAGCAGCCCGTCGAGCGAGCCGGCGGCCTCGTCGATGCCGGAGTGCACGTCACCGCGCGCGGCATACAGGGCGGGCACCGTGGCGAGCGTGAAGTCGGCCGGCTCGACGTCGGCCACCTCTTCCCAGCGCAGCGGCATCGAGACGCGGGCGTCCTTGGTCGGCCGGACCGAGTAGGCCGAGGCGACGGTGCGGTCCTTGGCGTTCTGGTTGTAGTCGAGGAAGACGCCGTGGCGCTCCTCCTTCCACCACTTGCTGGTGGCCAGCTGCGGCGCGCGCCGCTCGACCTCCCGCGCCAGCGCCAGCGCCGCCCGCCGCACCTCGTCGAAGACCCAGCGGCGCTCGATGCGCACGTTGACGTGGATACCGCGCGAGCCAGACGTCTTGGGCCAGCCCACCAGGCCATGATCGGCGAGCACCTCGCGCGCCACCAGCGCCACCCGGCGGACGTCATCCCAGGCGACGCCGAGCACCGGATCGAGGTCGACGCGCAGCTCGTCGGGGTGGTCCAGGTCGTCAGCCCGCACCGGATGCGGGTTGAGGTCGATGCAGCCCAGGTTGACGACCCAGGCCAGCCCAGCGGAATCGCGCAGGACGATCTCGTCCGCGGTCCGGCCAGATGGGAAGGCAAGCTCGACCGTCTCGATCCAGTCAGGTCGCGACTCGGGTGCCCGCTTCTGGAAGAAGAACTCGCCCTCAGCTCCGTTGACGAAGCGCTTGAGCGCCATCGGCCGGCCGCCGGCGCCGCGCAGCGCGCCATCGGCGACCGCGACGTAGTACTCGACCAGCTGGAGCTTGGTGTAGCCCGGCGTCGGGAAGTAGACCTTGTCCGGGTTGCTGACCGTGACCGATCGGCCGGCCAGCTCGAGCTCGACCTTGCGCGCCGGCACGTCGAGCCTTAGGCCGACTGCTCGCGCAGCCAGCGCTCGCGATCAGCGTGCAGCAGATCGTGCGCCTGCTGGCGGTCCGACCAGCCGTAGACCTCCACCCGCTTGTCCTCGAGCAGCTTGTAGGTGGCGAAGAAGTGCTCGATCTCGCGCAGCCGATGGGGCGAGACCTGGCCAAGGCTGTCGACGTGATCCCACAGTGAATCCCCGACCGCCACGCACAGCACCTTGAAGTCGTCGCCCATGTCGTCGCGCATGCGCAGCCCACCCACCGGCCGAGCCCAGATGCGGCAGCCGGGGAAAGTCGGCTCGGCGATGAGCACCATCGCGTCGGTGTGGTCGCCGTCGTCGGCACGCGTCCGCTCGACGTAGCCGTAGTCGAAGTTGTAGAAGACTGCGGAGGAGAGGACACGGTCGAGCCGGATCACGCCCGCCTGCTCGTCGAACTCGTACTTGTTGCGACTTCCCGCGGGAATCTCGACGACGACCTCGACGAGCTCCGGGAAGCGCTCCTGGATGGGCGCCGGTGTGTGGTCGGCCACGGTCCGAGTCTAATGGGCATGCCGCGCGGCAAGGCTAGACTCGTCAGATGGATGTCGAGCAGGCAATCGGCCGGCTGCGCGTGGTGCGCGCGTTTGCCAACCGACCCGTGCCGGAGGCCGACGTCGAGGCCATCCTGAAAGCAGCGCGCCGGACGGGCTCGTCGAAGAACACCCAGCGCTGGGCGTTTATCGTCGTCACTCATCGAGAGCGGCTCGAGCGGCTGTCGAAGGTCGGCGACTATGCCGGTCATCTCGCCGGCGCTGCGCTCAGCATCGCGCTGCTTACCCCGGATCCGGCCCGCGATCACCCCTACTCGCTGATGTGGGACCTCGGCCGCGCTGCCCAGAACATGACCCTCGTTGCCTGGAATCGTGGCCTCGGCTCAGTGCCCGCGACGGTTTACGACCAGGCGCTCTGCCGCGCGATCCTGGGCTACCCGGCGGACCAGCACTGCGAATACCTGCTCAGCTTCGGATATCCGGCCAATGCTGCCGATTTGGAGCGGCCACTGCGCCGCGGCGGACGGCGGCCGCTGGCCGAGATGATCCACTACGAGACGTGGGGCGGATAATCACCGTCCTTCGCCATCCCCAAGGAGGCTAGCCGTGAAGACCCTTGCCACTCTGAGCATCTGCGGATTGCTGCTCGCCGGTGCGTGCGGCCAGCCGGCCCAGACGCCGACGACGACCCTGCCGGCCTCGCCGGAAGCGCCCGGCTCGCCGGCCCTGGGCGAGGTCGCGGTCGAGATTGTCGACTTCGGTTTCGCGCCTGACGCGAGCCAGGTCCAGACCGGTGGCCAGATCGTCTGGACGAACACTGGCAACGTCGCCCACACGGTCACCTTCGAGGGTGCCATGGACAGCGGCAGCATCGCGCCGGGCGGTACCTTCGAGCACACCTTCGACACGGCCGGCGCGTTCGACTACTTCTGCGCCATCCACCCGACGATGCGCGGTACGGTGACGGTCGGTCCCTGAGCGGCGATGCCGCTGATCATCGGCACCTCTGGCTGGCAGTACCGCCACTGGCGCGGGACCTTCTACCCGCGCGGTGTGCCCCAGGGCCGCTGGCTCGAGTACTACGCGGCACGCTTCGCGAGCGTCGAATCGAACGCCGCCTTCTACCGTCTGCCGGAGGGTGACACCTTCGCCGCCTGGGCCCAGCGGACGCCGGAGGACTTCGTGATGGCGGTCAAGGTCAGCCGCTACCTGACCCACGTCCGCAGGCTGGCTGAGCCGTCCGAGGCCGTCCAGCGCTTCGTCGCCAGGGCCGGCCGGCTCGGCGGCAAGCTCGGACCGGCGCTTATCCAGCTGCCGCCCACGATGAAGGTTGACACCGGTCGGCTGGCCGCGACGCTGGCCGAGTTTCCGCCGGGCTGGCGAGTGGCGGTCGAGTTCCGCCATCCCAGCTGGTACAGCGACGAGGTGCGCGCGCTGCTCGAGCGCCACGCTGCGGCGCTCTGCCTGGCGGATCGGTTCGGCGTGCTGACGCCGATGTGGCGGACGACCGGCTGGACGTACCTGCGCTTCCACGCCGGGCGGGCACACCCGACGCCGTGCTACGGCCGTCAGGCGATGGCCTCGTGGGCCGGGCGGCTGGCCGCTCAGTGGTCGGCCGCCGATGACGTCTACGTGTACTTCAACAACGACCCGCGCGCGTGCGCGTTGCGCGACGCGCGGGTCTTCGCCGCTGAGGCGCGGCGGGCCGGCTTCGAGCCGACGCGCGTGCCCCGGGCGGCGGAGGTGACGCTCGGCTGATCAGCCGCGCTCGAAGCCTTGCGCCGGCGGCTGGGGACAGCGCAGCGGCGCATCCTGGCGGTAGCCGAGCAGGTAGTCGGCCTGGATGAGCGTGTGCAGCTGGCTCGTGCCTTCGTAGATGACCGCCGCCTTCGCGTTGCGCAGGTAGCGCTCGACTGGGTACTCGTTCGAGTAGCCGTAGGCGCCGTGGACCTGGATCGCGTCGAGCGCGCTCTGGACGGCGTGGTCGGTGCAGAACCACTTGGCCAGGCTCGTCTCGCGCGTGTTGCGCAAGCCGCGATTCTTGAGCCACGCAGCCTGCCGGCAGAGCAGCCGGCCGGCTTCGATACCAGCGCCCATCCGGGCGATCATCTGCTTGACCAGTTGATGCCGCCCGATCTCCTGGCCGAACGTGTGGCGCTCCCTGGCGTACCGGACCGACGCGTCAAGGCACGCCTGGGCAAGCCCGACGGCGCCGGTCGCGACGGTGTAGCGGCCCTGGTCGATCGCGCTCATCGCGATCGTGAAGCCCTCCCCTTCCTCGCCGACTCGGTTCTCGGCCGGCACGCGCACGTCGTCGAGATAGATCTCGCCCGTGTTGCCGGCGTTGATGCCCAGCTTGCCCTCGATCGTGCGCGTCGAGAGGCCGGCCATGCCGCGCTCGACGATGAAGGCGGTGATGCCCTTGTGCCGCTTCGCGCGATCGACCGTGGCGAAGACGAGGAAGTGGTCAGCGATGTCAGCCAGGCTGATCCAGATCTTGGAGCCGTTGAGCACGTACGAGTCGCCGTCGCGGCGGGCCGTCGTCGCGAGGTTTGCCGCATCCGTGCCAACGCCAGGCTCGGTCAGCCCGAAGGTGGCCAGCCTCTCGCCCCTCGCCTGCGGCACGAGATAGCGCTGCTTCTGCTCCTCGCTGCCCCACTGGAGGAGCGTCAACGAGTTGAGCCCCACGTGCACGCTCATCGCCACCCGGAAGGCCGTGTCAGCGCGCTCGAGTTCCTCGCACAGGATGCCCAGGCTGACGTAGTCCATGCCCGGGCCACCGTACTGCTCGGGAATCGGCGCGCCGAGGAAGCCCAGCTCGCCCATCCGCTCGAAGACCTCGCGATGGACCTCGTGCCGCGCGTCCCAGTCGCGGATGTGGGGCGTGATCTCGGCGGCGGTGAAATCGCGCACCGATTCCTGGACCAGCCGGTTCTCGTCGCTCAACGACAGGTCGATTGGCATGGCCGCATTGTGGCGCCTGTGCGCCCGGCAACGCAGAGCCGCCGGCCTGACGGCCGGCGGCTTGCAGGAGGCGCGGAGTCGGGGCTAGCGGTTGCGGGCGAGGAAGTCCATCACGTCTTCGAGCCGGAAGCGGCGGTCGCCGCGCTTGCAGACTCGGTAGAACGGCAGCTCGCCGCGATCGCCCAGCCGCTTGACAGTGTTGACGTGCAGGTGCAGGAGCTCGGCAACCTCGCTGGCGGTCAGCATCGGGCCAATCTCGTTGACTGCCATCGTCGGCATCGGTCCCCTGGGAGTGGTTGTGTTCAGCATCGGCGTGTGTCGCTTCCCTGCTTGCGGACTGCTCGTTCTTGGGCCGAAAGATGCAGTCGGCCCGGGTGACGATCCGAATGCTGCCGTCCGGAGGAGAGGCGGCCAAGCCGTACTTTGGGTGTGCAGTGGCGGTACGACGGGTGTTGTAGGGGGTCAACGTGCTGGCGTCCCCGGCAGGATTCGAACCTGCGACCCGCTGCTTAGAAGGCAGCCGCTCTGGTCCACTGAGCTACGGGGACGCGCGAACCATGTTAACCGGCCGTCACAGCACGGCACACACGGGCAAAGGTCAGGGGATGACCTCCACAACGCCGACCATGCCATAGGCCTCGTGCGCTGGCAGGTGGCAGATGAACTGCAGCCGGCCCGACTCGGCGAAGATCACCGTCGTCGTTCGCGTGGTGGCGGCGGGCAGCATCACCTCGGTCGGGCGATCGCCGTGAATGGGTTCCGTCCCGTTGCGGTGATAGGCGTGGAGCGCTTCGTCGCCGACGATCCACTCGTGGTCGATCGGGTCGTGATTGCGGAAGACGAAGGTCACCGGCACGCCGGTCGGGACACGCACTGCCGCCGGCTGGAAGCGCGAGTAGCGGACGTCAATCTCCACGGTCGTCCGCGCGCCAGGGCTGGCGGCCGCTAACGCCATCAGCCCCACGGCGACGCCAAGCGCGACAACAAGGACGAGACGCATCCGAACGCCGCCTCGACGGCCGGGGAGCGAGCCCGTCACCAGGGCGCCGGTAGCCCCACGGCGCGCCGACGAGCAAGCGTCATGAACGCAAGCGCAGCCGCCCCCAGCAGTGCCACGATCGCCAGCTGCTGGGCGCTGTCAATGCCACTGGGCGGCGGGAGCAGGTCGAAGCCTGCCGCAACGCGCGACGGCGTGCCAAAGCCGCTGGCATCAATGGCCAGGTCGTAGGTGAACTGGTCGGCCGTGCCGTCGAGGGAGATCTTGGTCAGCCAGCCGCTGCCGGGCACCCAGGTCATGCCGCTGTCCGAGCGCAGGTCGGCGAGCAACTCGTCAGACGCCGGTGCGCTGTGCGCCAAACGCATGCCGTTGAGGCCTGTCGGCTGAGGCAGCAGCGCCGGCTGGCGATCCGTGAGCAGGAAGACGTCGGCCTCCACGCGCTCGTCGCCGGTCTTGCCCAGTGCGAGAATGCGTAGCGGCACCCACGGGTTGGTCGTCGGGATCGTCACGTGCACGGGCGTGCCGTCGCCGATCGCCTGCCCGCGCTCCGCTGCGGCATCGGCATCAAACACGGCAGCGAGGAAGATCGGGCTGCGCCGAGCGTAGAAGTCGAGCACCTCCGGTGCATCGGGTGGCAGCCTGAAGCCGTGGTCGGCCGCCCACCGGCCAACCTCGGTGGCGCCGCCCTTGAGCACGGTCACGTCGAGCGCATCTATGCGCACCTTCATCAATATCTCGGCCTCGCCGGCAGCCGGGGCGGCAGCGAAGGCGGTGTCCTCGAGGCGAAACGGCGTCGTCTCGCGGACGAGCCGCTGGAGCGTCCAATCGCCGCCCTTTTCGACGCTTGATGGAACGCCCGGCAGCGGCGTCAGCGAGCCGAACGCCCCGCCCCCGCCGGCGAACTGGAAGGCCGTCACGTAATGCTCCACGCCGGCGTGGTAGCCGGCTAGGGTCGTCGTGCGCAGGAGGTTGACCGCACCGTTGGGACCGATCAACCCACCGCAGGCGAACGCAGGGCCCACCGTCACGGTCATCGCCGCCACCGCGGCGCAGCTGGCTGCCAGCATCCGTCGGAGCATCACCGCACCTCCGTCCTGCGGCCGGTCCAGTTGGACCAGGCGTCTGCGCGACCCGACGCACCCGCGCTGGCAAAGGTTCCCCCGGCTGGCCGCTGGCCGCTGGCCGCTCACGACGTTGCCTATACTCGACCGCGATGGCGATCAAGCAGATGTACCACCCCGATGACCTGGCGGCGATGGACCCGCTCGTGCTGGCCAAGAACCTCGACCACGCGCGCATGACCAGCCGCCGGCTGTCGTACATCCTGCAGCAGCAGGTCCACCTCTACACACCAGAGGCGAACAGGCTGCGCGACGAGATCGACACCTATGTCGAGGCTGAGCGCCAGATCGAGTGGGAGATGGCCCGCCGCCAGCTGCGCGACTGACGGTCAGGCGCTGCGCAAGGGCGGGAAGTCCGCCGCCAGGCCCTCGCCGGTCAGCTGCAACAGCTCGATCGCCTCGGGCAGCCCGGCCAGGCGATGCTCGCCCAGCCCGCGCAGCCCGACGCCCGGCGGAAGCTCACCGATCGCCCGCGCGGCCGCCCGGCTGACGACGACCTGTCCGCCGTGACCGGCCGAGCAGATGCGCGCCGCGGCATGGACGGCCAGGCCCACATAGCCGCTGCTCGTCAGCGTCGGGCGGCCGCTGTGGATGCCCATCCTGACCTTTGGCGCCACGCCGCCCGCCCACTCCCGTCCGGGCAGCGAGCGCTGCACCTCGAGCGCGGCGACGAGTGCCCCAGGAGCTTCGCCGAAGACGGCGAGGAACTCATCGGCGCGGGTGTCCACCTCGCGGCCTCCGGCCCGGCGGACGGCCGAGCGAACGAGGCGCCGCAGGTCCGTCCGCAGGCGCGCGTACTTGTCGCCAAGCCGATGGAGCAGCTCGGTCGAGGCCTCGATGTCACACAGCAGGAAGGTCACGGTGCCGCTCGGCAGACGCCGGTGCGGCTCGAGCTGGCCGGCCAGGAAGCCGATCGTCGAGACGCCGTGCCGCCGAGCCGCGCGCAGGACCTTCAGCCGGGCTCGATCGCGCGCCGCCTCGTCCTCGAAGTCGACCCGCTCGAACCGGGCGAGGGCATTGCGCACGTGAGCCGCGTCGTGGATCGGCAGCCGCCGCCGGCCCGCCGAATCAACGTAGGCGAAGGCTGCATCGGGCAGGCGGGCGCGATCGCGATCGCGCAGGTTGGCCATCGTCCGTGAAGGATCTCATGCGCCGCCCAAGTGGACGGCGTAGTCAGCCCTGGGCGGGCTGCGCGACGAGCCTCATGGCGGCCGCCGCCGCCTCGTGGCGCGCCGGCTCGGGGCTGGTCCCCTGCTCGAGCAGCACGCGCTGGGTAAGCGCGGCCAGTCGCGGCAGGTCCGTCAGGCAGAAGCTGATCCCGCGCTCCGCGAGTTCCGCATAGCCGAGGCCGCGATAGGCGCCTCGGGCAGCGACGAGGCACATCTCGTCGTACAGCTCAGGCCAGGCGACGTGGCGCCGGCGATAGCAGAAGCGGACGAAGTCAAGGCACTCGTCACCGGCGGGGGCTGGCGCAGCGCCACTGGGCTGCGGGGCATGATCAGCCGGCCGGTCGACGCGCACGCTCGACTCCCTCTCCTCATCTCGCGACACCGGATCGCGACCGGCTCCGCGTCTCCCTTTGCGCTGCTCCCGCGGTTCACGGATGGGGAGCGGCGCCCTCTCGGTCCTCAGTCGCCGGACGTCCCCTTGGGCTGCGGCTCGGCGGCGGTGCCGGTCATTGTACGCCCGGCCCGCGGCCGGCGGAAGGAGGCGTGTCCACGACTTTCTCCACCGAATTTTCCACATCCGCCTCCCGCCCACCCGGACGCGGGCGGCGGACAAAACGAGACGCCCCCAGGGCGCGGTCCGGGGGCGTCGGCAATCTTCAGTGGTACCGCATACCGGATTCGAACCGGTGATCTCCGCCTTGAGAGGGCGGTGTCCTAGGCCTCTAGACGAATGCGGCTTGGCGTGGCCAAGTCTATCAACGGATCGGCCGCGCGGGCAAGAACCGTCACAGCCGATGGGCCTCGAGGAAGCCGCGAATCGCCTCCACGACCTGGCGATGGCTGTTCTCTCCGGCCAGCAGTCCGAAGTGCGAGTGGGCGCCGAAGGGCTGGTACTCGGCGCCCAGCCACTCAGCCAGGCGCTCGCTGTCCGCCTCAGGGAACTGACGGTCGAGCCCGGCGCCGATGACCAGCCGCGGCACGTCAGGCAGCGCCGCCAGCGACACGGGCACGCCCTCGAGCATGCTTCGCCGGGCGGCGCCCGACTCGACGCCCATCAGGTGCTGGATGCGCACCACATCCGCGTGGCTTAGGTCTGGGTTCTGGCGCTGGATCAGCTCCGGCGCACCATCCCAGCCGATCAGCTCGCGCCGGAACTGGCGCGGCAGCAGCCGGACGACGTGGGCCGGTGGTGGCGGCAGCAGCGGCGCGGGCAGGGCCGGGCTGAGCAGCACGAGGCCGGCGATGGGCAGCTGCTCGGCGACCTTCAGCGCCAGCAGCCCACCCATGCCATGGCCGACGACGATCGGCGGCCGGCTGACGGCCGCGACGCCAGCCAGCGCGTCGCCGACGTAGGTATCGAAGTCGAGCTGGGCGAAGTCGGCCGTCTCGGACCAGTAGTGTCCGCGCAGGTTCAGGGCATGGCCCTCCCAGCCGCGGCCGGCAAGGTGGCCGAGCAGGCGGTGCCAGACCCAGGAGCCTGCAAGCTCGCCGTGGAGCATGAACAGCGGCTTGCGCCGGGAGCGCCGCTCGGGCAGCCATGATTCGACGTACAGGCCGCGCTCGGCGATCAGCCGCTCGTCCTTGCGGATGGGCTTCGTAGCCGGGCGCTCGTCGAGCGCCGTCAGGTTGCCCAGTCCCTCGGCCAGCGAACCGTGATCGTCGCCGGTCCCCTTGTGTCCATTGCCTTCCACGTCTGCGCTCCCTATGCCGACAGCAGATTGAAGACCAGCCCGGTGGCGGCCTTGGGCACGAAGTAGGTCGACTTGGGCGGCATGAGCTCGCCCGCCGACGCGACCTCGAGGACCGATTGAACCGGCGTGGCGTTGAGCAGGAAGCAGGCGTCGGCGAGACCTTCGTCGACCTGCGCAAGCGCCGCGGCGGCATCCTTGATGTACCTCAGTCTGCCCTGTTCGTCCAGCTGCGCCGTCGCCAGCCCGAGAGTCCGCTCGAGAGCCGTGCCAAGGACGGTCACATCGAGCTCGCGCAGCGCATTCGAGGCGGCTGGCAGCAGCAGCTCCATCGCCGCCCGACGCGGCCGGAGCAGGAAGCCGCCGTGGCGCGTCCAGACGCCCATCCAACCGCTGCTGCGCGCCTCCACCGCCTGCGCCAGGCGGCCTGCCTCTGCCACCGCCTCGAGCTCGAAGAGCTCAGCCAGGGCCGCGATCAGGCTCTCCGTCTCTGGCGTGCCGAGCAGCAGCCGGTGGGTGGGCAGGACGCTCAGCCCGCCGCTGTCTGCGTCGTGGAGCAGCACGAGTATCTGGTCCGAGCCTGGGCCGCCCACCTCGTCGCGGAAGCGGAGCGCGGTCTCGTAGCGATGGTGGCCGTCGGCGATGACAAGCGGCCCGTGAGCGGCGATGGCCAGCAGCTCGGCGGCGGCAGGCACCTGCGCAGGATCGACGGCCCACAGCCGCTGACGGCCGCCAAGCGCGACTGCTTCGATCTCAGCTGGCTGCGCGGTCAGCACATCCAGCAGCCTCGCCGACGCGGCTCCCGCGGCGGCGGAGCGATACAGCATCAGCACCGGGCTGAGGTTCACGCGCGTCGAGCGCAGCAGCCGAAAGCGATCCTCCTTCGGCGCGCTCATCGTCCGTTCGTGGCGCAGCACGCCGCGCCCCGGCTCCTCCAATCGCAGCCGGCAGAAGAAGCCGCGTGAGACGCGGGCCACGGCGTCATCCGGCCGGCCGGTGACACGGTAATGCTGCTCGTAGACGTAGACCAGCGGCCGGTCATCGATGCGCAGCAGCCCCGCCGTCTGCCACTCGCCCAGCAGCTGCGCGGCGGCGGCGTACGCGTCGCCAGCCGGGCCGGCCTGAGCCAGCTCGAGATGAACCGCGTTGTGCGGCCCGCGCGCCAGCCGCTCGCGCTCGGCGCGGTCGATGACATCGTACGGCGGGCAGAGCACGGCACTCACCTCGCCGATAGCGCGCGCGTCGTAGCGCAGGGCGGGAAACGGACTCAGCTCGGGCACTGCCGGCCATGGTAGCGGCGGCCACTGAGATGGCTCTCCGACGCAGCTGACGCAACTTTCGGACGCCCGCATGCGTCTAGCAGCCAGCCCACGGACGGAGTCAGGTACTCTGCCCGCCGAGGCTGCCCTCGAGAGGACCGATGCACCGACCGCGCGGCGTTCCGTCACCAGTCACCGCCGTCGCCCGCCTGTTTGCCTGCGCGCTGCTCGCATTTGGAGTGCTGCTCGGCACGAGTGCCGGCGCGGTGCGCGCCGAGGGGATCACCATCGAGGCCACTGCCCTGCTCGGCGGCAACGTCCGCGCCGGCGGCTGGGCGGCTGTCCGCGTCGACGCCAGCAACGACGGCCCCGACGTGCGCGGCGAGCTGCGCATCCGCAGCCAGCAGCAGGGCCGCTCGATCTACGCCGTCGAGGCCGACCTGCCCAACGGCGCGCGGAAGCAGTTCGTGCTGTATGCGCAGGCACCGCTCTTTGGCAGCCGGCTGGTGATCGAGCTGGTCAGCGGCGAGTCGGTCATCGCCACCCGCGACGTGCAGATCCGCGCGCGCGATCCCTACATCGCCTTGGTCGGCATCGTCGCCGAGCGGCCGGAGGCGTTCCAGCGAGACGTCCAGGATGCGCTGCGGAACCCGGCTGCCAGCGAGCCGCAGGTGATCCTGCTGCGGCCGGAGGACCTGCCGACGCGAGTGGAAGCCCTAGCCTCGCTCGATCGGCTGATCTGGCAGGACGTCGACACCAGCCGCCTAAGCGGGGAGCAGCTGGCGACGCTCGAGCTGTGGGTCGCGGCCGGCGGCCAGATGGTCATCGTGGGCGGGACCACGGGCCCGGGCAGCCTGCGCGGCTTGCCCGTTGAGCTGCTGCCCTTCATCCCGGACCGGACGGTGGACGTCACGACGGCTGACCTTCGCGAGCTGCTCGGCTCGCTGCCCAACGAGGCGACGGGGCTGCCGGCGCTCGCCGGGACGCTGCGCGAAGGCATGGTCCTCGGGCGCAGCGGCGATGCGGTCTACGCGGCCCGGCTGTCGCACGGACAGGGCGCGGTGACGATCCTGGGCATCGACCCGGGCAGCTCCTGGCTGGCCCGCAGCGACACCGCCGGCTCGCTCTGGCGGCGCGCCCTGCCGATGGGCCAGGGACAGTTCCAGAACCCGTTCTACATCCCCGACGAGAACAGCATCTTCCAGAACGCGCTGTACAACCTGCCTTCAGTCGCGCTGCCGCCGATCGACCAGCTGTTCGTCCTGCTGGTGGCATACATCGCGCTCATCGGGCCGGTCAACTACCTCGTCCTGCGCCGGCTCGACCGGCGCGAGTGGGCCTGGCTGACGATGCCCCTGCTGGTCGGCGTCTTCGCCGTCGGCAGCTACGCGCTGGGCGCGTCGATCAAGGGCAGCGACGTGATCATCAACGAGGTCGCCATCGTGCGCGCCGGGCAGGGCTCGACGCGCGGCATCGGCCAGGTCTACGTCGGCGTCTTCTCACCGACGCGGCGCGCCTTCGACGTCCGCGTGCCCGGCGGTGCGCTGCTCTCCAGTCCGATGTCGCAGGGCGGCTTCGGCCAGGCGGAACAGCCGATCGACGCGCTGCTCGGCGACGCGACCTCCCGGCTGCGCAACTTCGAGGTCGGCTACGGCGTGATCCGCGGCTTCCGCGCCGACGCACCGGTAGACACGCCGGCAGTCCGCGCTGACCTGCGCCTGGTCAGCGGGCGGATCACCGGCAGCGTGACCAATGACTCCGACCGGCCGCTCGAGCACGTGGCGATCGTCTTCGGCAACGCCGTCGTCGCCATCCCCACCCTCGGCCCGGGCGAGACGAAGGAGGTCGACATGCGGCCGGTGACGAACTCGTGGTACGCCCTGTCGGAGCGCATGTTCGGCACCTCTTTCTCGCGCGACCCGCAGGTCCAACGCAAGCTCAATACCCGGCGGGCGGTGATCGACCAGATCACCGGCTACGGCCCGACGCTGCTCGGCACGTCACCGGACGTGGCGCTGCTGCTCGGCTGGCGCGAGGGCGTGGCACTCGACGTCGAGCTCGAGGGTGAGCGCCCGAACCGCGTTGGTGATTCCCTCTTCGTCGTGCCCATGCCGGTGACCTACGACCGGCAGGCGCTGTTTGATGACGCGCTGCTCGTGCGGGCGATAGTCGAGCAGGGCGCTGAGCAGGGCTGGGGCGAGCGCAACAGCTACTCGCTCGACCGGGGCACGATGACCCTCGAGCTGCGGCCGGCTGGCTTGGCCGAGCGGTTCACGGCCCGCTCCGTTGAGCTGGGCTTGAGCCAGGGCGGCTTCATCAGCCTGCGCGGCAATGGTCAGCAGATCGAGCCCCTGCCGGACGCGCAGCAGCCGCCGCAAGACGACCCGCTCGGCGAAGGCCAGGACCAGCCGGGCGGGGGCGGCGAAGAGCCCCCAGGCAAGCCCGCCTCCGAGCCCTGGCCAGGGGGCGGCCTGCCGGCGGTCCAGGTCTTCGACCACGTCGCCGGCCTGTGGTACGAGCTGCCTGAGATGAACGACGCGCGTGGCTACAGCCTCGCCGAGCCGCGGCGCTGGGTCGACGACAGCGGTCGCCTGCTGCTGCGTTTCGTGAATCGAAACGACCGTGGGATGCCCCTCTGGTTCACGGTCGCCGCGCGAATGGAGGGCACGATCGAATGAGCGCCGTGGTGCAGGTGGACCGGCTGACCAAGCGCTACAACGGCAGTCTGGCCGTCGCCGGCCTCGAGCTCAACGTCGAGCAGGGCGAGATCTTTGGCCTGGTCGGACCGAACGGTGCTGGCAAGACCACGACGCTGAAGATGCTGGCCACCCTGCTCGTGCCCAGCGCCGGCGACGCGCTCATCGCCGGCTACTCGATCCGCCGCCAGCCGGACGCCGTGCGCCAGCTGATCGGCTACATGCCAGACACCTTCGGCGTCTACGACGACATGCGCGTCTGGGAGTACCTCGACTTCTTCGGCCGCTGCTACGGGCTGCCGGCCGGCCGGCGACGGCAGATGATCGGCGACCTGCTCGAGCTGGTCGACCTGGCCAACAAGCGCGAAGCCTACGTGCAGGACCTCAGCCGCGGCATGCAGCAGCGGCTGTGCCTCGCCCACGCGCTGGTCCACGACCCGCAGGTGCTGCTGCTCGACGAGCCCGCATCGGGCCTGGATCCGCGGGCGCGGGTGGAGCTGCGCGAGCTGCTGCGCGAGCTGCGCGCCCTGGGCAAGACGATCCTGATCAGCAGCCACATCCTGCCCGAGCTGGAGGAGCTGTGCACCTCGCTCGCGATCATCGACCACGGCCGAGTGCTGGCCAGCGGCAAGGTCGAAGACATCCACCAGGCCTTCCGCGCCGGCGGCGTGTACCTGCTGCGACCGATCGGCGAGGCTGGCCTGATGGCGGCCGAGGCGCTGCTCGCGGGCCTGCCCGAGGTGGCCTCGGTGGCGCGCCGGCCGGACGGCCAGCTCGAGATCGCGCTGCGCGGCGACGAGGAGGCCGCAGCCCGGCTGGTCGCGGCGCTGGTCGGCGATGGCGTCCGCGTGGCGGCCTTTGCCCCCGCCGCAAGCGACCTCGAGGAGCTGTTCCTTCAGATAACCGATGTCGAGCCATCGGCGGTGATGCCCGGCGTGCAGGAGGTAGCAGCATGAGCGCGCTCGTGAGCGGCGTGCGGCGGCGCGGCGGCGCAGCGCGGCGGCGCCTCGGCGGCATGGGCTCGGCTGTCTCGGCGGTGGCGGCCAAGGAGCTGCGCGGCCGGATGCGCGGCCGCCGGGCGTTCATCGTGGTCACCATCTACCTGCTGCTCCTGTCAGCCTTTGCCTTTGGCATCTACACCTACCTGAAGGAATCGGCCGCCCTGGGGCAGGCGACCGACCCGGTCTTCGGCATTCCACGGCCTGGCCTGCCGACGTTCCTCGGTTACGGCGACGCCGGCCTGTCGGCGAGCATCGGGCACGCCCTGTTCAGCGGCTTGCTGATGGTCGAGACGCTGCTCGTGCTCGTCCTGGCGCCGGCCTTCACCAGCGGCGCGATCTCGATGGAGCGCGAGAAGCAGACCCTCGACCTGCTGGTCACGACGCCTCTGTCGACCCTCGGCATGGTCGTCGGCAAGCTGATCTCGGCGCTGACCTACGTCTTCCTACTGATCATCGCCTCCATCCCGCTGGCCAGCCTCGTCTTCGTCTTCGGCGGGGTCGGGCCGGAGGACCTGGTGCGTGGCTACGCCGTGCTCTTCGCGCTGGCGTTCGGCATGGGTGCGCTGGGATTGCTCATCTCGGCCCTGGTCAGGCGGACCCAGACGGCGACGGTGCTGACCTACGTGCTCGTGCTGGCGCTGACCATTGGCAGCGTCGGCATCCACCAGTTCCTGGTCGTGGTCACGCAGTCCCGCCCGACGGGCAATGTGATCGTCGCCCAGCAGCGGCACAAGTCGCCCGAGGCCCTGCTCTGGCTCAATCCCTTCGTGGCTGACCTGGACCTGGTGTGCACGACTGCGCCGGGCTCGTACCACATCACCTGCGCCTACATGAGCATGGTCACCGGCCGGCCGTACTTCGGCTCGCAGTTCAACAGCGGCATGGAGGGCGGCGTGCTCATCGACCACTTCAATTGCCCGCCGGGCGGACGTGGGTGCCCAGCGGTGGCGGTGATGCCGATCGGCGGCGACATCGCCGTCCAGCCGGCGCTCACGACCTCCTTCGGCTTTCCGCGCGACACCTTCTGGCCAAAGAGCGCCGCCGCCTTCACGGTCGTCGGGCTGCTCTCGACGTTGCTAGCCGCGCAACTTGTGGCGCCCACCCGGCGTCTGAGGTTCCGTCGGCCCTTCCGGCGCGCCGCCGTGGCGCCGCTGGTCGGAGCGACCCCGACCGGATCAATCGAGGAGCTTGCGCCGGGCGAAGGCCCGCCAACGGAGAAGGCAACCGATGAGTCTTGACCCGCTGCTGATCGACCTGCGACGTGACCTGCGTCCCTTCCATCGCCGGCTGTGGCTGCGCCGCGTGGTCCGTGGCGCGACCCGCATCGCAGCAGCGGTGGCCGTCGGTCAGCTGCTGCTGGCCCTCGTCGCCCGACTCATGCCCTTCGAGTGGCACGCCTATTTCGCGATGGGGCTCATCGTCGCCGGCCTGGCGGCGCTCGCCGTCTACGCGGTCCGCGTGCGGCCCACGCTCGGCGAGGCGGCCCTTGCCGTCGACAGCGAGCAAGGCCTGTCAGACCGAATCTCAACCGCGCTGGCACTCGCCGTCGCCCGGCCGGAGCTGGCTGATGAGGCCATCGGCCAGGCCAGCGCCGAGGAGCCCACGACCGACGAGCAGCGCTTCGCCCGGCTCGTCCGCCGCCAGCGACGAGACGCTGTGGTCAGCCTCGCCACCGCAGACCCGCGCGCCTTCCGGCCGCGCCTGCCGCGACGCAGCTCGGCAACGACCGCGCTGTGCATCGCCTTGCTCGTGCCTGTGCTGGTCCTGCCCAACGCCCAGAATGACGTTCTCGCCCAGCGCCAGCAGATGCGTGACGCGGCCGAGCAGCAGGCGCAGAAGCTGGACCAGACGGCCAAGCGCCTCGAAGCCGGCCGGACTGATCCGGACCCGCGCCTCGACATCGCCCGCGAGCTGCGCAAGGCGATCAAGGAGCTGCGCGACCGGCCGGAGGACCTTGATCGCAACCTCGCCCGGCTGGGCTCTCTCGAGGACGCGCTGCGCAGCCGCATCGATCCAGCCAACGAGCAGCGGGCAGCCGCGATCACCTCGCTCGCCCGATCATTGAGCCGCATGTCGACGGGCACGGACAGCAACACTGCCGGCGACCCCGACAAGACCAAGCAGGATCTCGAGCAGCTGAAGGAAAGGCTGCCCAAGATGACCGACGCGGAGCGCGAGCAGCTGGCCCGCCAGCTGGGCGACCTCGAGACGGTCGCCCGCCAGGCCGGCGGGGATGCGCAGGCCGCGCTGGCCGACGCCGCGCGCGCCGTGCGCAACAAGGACAATGTCGCGGCGGCCGCCGCTTTGGATCGGCTGAGCGAAGCGCTCCAGCGGGGCCAGCAGCAGGTCGACCTCAATCGGGATCTCGCCGGCGCTGCCTCGGACATCCAGCAGGCGCGACGTGATCTCGCTCGCGCCGGCCGGCAGGGCCAGCAGGGGCAGCAGGGTCAGGGCCAAGGTCAGCAGGGCCAGCAGGGTCAAGGCCAGGGCCAGGGCCAGCAGGGTCAAGGTCAAGGCCAGGGTCAAGGCCAGGGTCAGGGCCAGGGTCAAGGCCAGGGCCAGGGTCAGGGTCAGGGGCAAGGCCAGGGCCAGGGTCAAGGTCAGGGGCAAGGCCAGGGCCAGGGTCAAGG
>DATMJK010000067.1:0-11258 GCA_035553915.1 Candidatus Limnocylindrales bacterium
ATCCCATCGACGGTCGATTGGCCGGTCCCGTAGCGGTTGTCGAAGAAGTGCTTGGTCATCGCCTCGTTGACGGCCACAACCGGATAGGCGAGCGCGCCGTCGGCAGCCATCGCGCGCAGCCGGATGACGCCGGTGGTGGTCTCCTCTGTGCCCGCGATGACGCCTTCGAGGCGATCGCGCCGGTCACGATGGAGCAGCGAGACGAGATCACAGCCGTCGTCCATCGTGATCTGCGGGCCGCTGTCGACGACGGCGTTGAGGTGGGCGTAGTAGCCCTCCCGATCGATGCCCCGGCGGGCGAATGTCGAGATGCCGTATTCAGCGACCAAGGCGGCGGCGACATCGTCCTGCGTCGAGAGCGGGTTGCTCGCGCAGAGTGAGATGTCAGCCCCGCCGGCCGCGAGCGTAAGCATCAGGTTGGCCGTCTCGGAGGTCACGTGCAGGCAGGCACCGATGCGCGTGCCCTCGAGCGGGCGCTCGGCGGCGAACCGCTCACGGATCTGGCGCAGGACTGGCATCTCGCGCTCGGCCCACTCGATCCGCCGCCGGCCCTCGGCGGCGAGGTCGAGGCTGGTCACGTCGTGGCGCGGGCTGGTATCAGTCGTTGTCGGGGCGGTCACGGGGGCTCCTGGTAAGGGATTCGGTCGCCTCAGGCGGGCTGTCGGCGCGACAGGGCTCGGCGCAGCGCGCCCACGATGCTATCCCATGCCGCCCCACGGCGACGTGCAAGCCGCTCCTCGAAGGTGCAGTACTGGCGGTAGCCAAGCGCGCTGTAGGCCGCGATGGCCGCGGGGTTGTCCGAGCGGACGTTGAGCACGGCCTCGTCGCATGTCCGCAGCAGCTCCTGGGTGACGGCACTCGTGGTCAGCTTGGCGTAGCCGCGGCCTCGGTAGTCCGGGTGCGTCATGACGTTGCCCACCGCCGCCAGCCGCGCCTCGGGGCTGACGACATGCGTGCCCGCGGCGGCGACCAGCCGGCCGCCCTCGCGAATGCCGTAGTACACGCCGTTGGCGATCGACTCGGCGGGCAGCCACGCCGTGAAACCGTAGCCGTAGAGGCGGTTTAGGTCGGCTATCTCGACCGGCAGGAGACGCAGCGCGACGCCCGAGTGCGGGCGGAAAGACGCCCGATCGACAGCCATCCGCAGCATCGGCGGTCCAGGCTCGATGCGGTAGACCTGCTCGATCGAGGGCAGGTGGCTGGCGTCGGTGGCGAGGTAGACCAGCCGCGGCCGGATGACCTGCCGCAGGATCTCGCCGATCGCCTCCGATTCGCCCATCGCGAACAGCGGCTGCGGCGTCAGGCCGGTGTACTCGAGGACCACGGCGAGAGTCTCCTCGCCGCGCTGGGCGACACCCCAACGGGTGCGCGCGAACTCGCGCGGGTCAAGGTCGCACAAGGCGTAGGCCGCGCGCAATCGGTCACGCTCGAGGAAGGCGCGCAGCAGCGCCCGGTCGCGGGTAGCGGTGACGGTCAGCCGCGACTCCGCGACGGCCGTTGCCGGCTGGCGGGCGACGCTGGCCATCAGCTGTGGTCCCCCACCCTCGCGAGCTGCTCGGCGAAGGGTGGCGCGAGGGCGCCGCGGTCAGTCAGCAGCAGGTCGACGAGACCGGCGGGCACGATGTCCGCCGCCGGGTCGATGCGCGATCCATGCCCGGCCTGGGGCGCAGGCAGCCGGCCGGCCAGTGGCACGGCGGCTGCGTCCACCGCCGCCCGGTCGTAGATCGAAGCCGTGGCACAGACGGCGACGACCACCCCGGCTTCGCGAGCCTGGCGCGCGGCGACGCGGCTGCCCAGCGGCGCCACGACATCGCCGCTCGCCAGCAGCCACTCGGCGCGCAGCAGCAGCAGGTCGATCCGGCGCGCTTCGAGCAGCCAGCCCAGTGCGGTGTCCGGCACGAGCGTGTGCGGTATCGCCAGGTGGCCCAGCTGCCAGGCCGCACGCCGGCCCTCGTAAAGCGGGGTCGCCTCGGTGAGCCAGGCGTGGACGGGAATACCAGCCGCGGCCAGTCCCTGCAGGAGGGCCGTGCCCGCGCCAACCTGACCGCCGGTCAGCGGTCCCTGGTCGGCGTGCATCAGGACGGCCAGCGGCCTGCCCTCGCCGGCCGCGGCGTCACGGGGCGCCGGGAGAGCGTCGGCACCGGCCTGGCCCAGCCGACTCAGATCGATTGCGTCCGCGGAGGCGATGCGGTCTGCCTCGGCCAGAATGGACGCCGCGGCTGCCGGGCCTTCGTCCGCGGCGACGACGGTCTCTGCGTGGGCGATCACGCGGTCCAGCGCCACGGCCAGCGCGCGGCTCGTCGGGCGGGCGACGGCCAGCGTGTCTGCCGCGCCGCGCAGCGCCACGGCCATCGCAGGCGCCGGCCGATCGGCGACCTGCTGGGCGACCATAGCCAGCGCGTAGGCCGCCACCTGCCCGAGCACCGGCCCGCCGCTCAGCAGCCCGCGCCGGATCGCGCTTGCCACCTCGCTCGCGGCTGCGCAGGAGATCAGCTCGGCGCGCTCGGGCAGGTCGCGCTGGTCGAGCAGCTCGATTGCCTGGCCGCGGAAGCGATATGGGCTCCTGAAGGCCGTCGGGGGGACGGCCGGCGGCTCGGGCGCCTCGATTGCCTGGGCGCCACGGCGCGGCTGCTCCTCGTCGCTCAGCAGGTCGTCAAGCGCATCACGGCTGCTGCGCCTGAGTGCCTCCACGCCGGCGAGCACGCTGCCGGCGCTGTGCGCCGTCTGGCGGCCGAACACGCGGAAGAACTGGCGCCGGGTGGCCTGCTCGCGATCGGGCGTGCCGTTGCCCGGGGCCATCGTCAGTACTGGATGACGCTGTGCACCTTCTGGTCGCGCAGCCGCTCACGGCCCTTCAGGAAGAGCAGCTCGACCAGGAAGGACAGGCCGACGACCTCCGCCTTGAGCATCTGGATCAGCTCGATCGTGCCCAGCACGGTCCCGCCGGTGGCGAGCAGGTCGTCGACGACGAGCACCCTCTGCCCCGGCGTCAGCGCGTCGCGGTGGATCTCGAGGGTGTTGGTGCCGTACTCGAGCGCGTACTCGACGCTGACCGTCTCGGCGGGCAGCTTGCCCAGCTTGCGCACCGGCACGAAGCCGGCGTTGAGGCGGACGGCCATCGGCGCGCTGAAGATGAAGCCGCGCGACTCCATCCCGACCACCACGTCGACCTTCGTCTCGCGGTATGGCTCGAGCATCAGGTCGATCGCCTCGCTGAAGGCGCCGGCGTCCTTGATCATCGTGGTGATGTCGTAGAACAGGATGCCCGGCTTGGGGAAATCGGGGATCTCGCGGATCAGCGAACGCAGATCGTCGGCGGGCACTGGCTTGGCTGACCTCGGGTAGGTGGAGCTTGGGCCGGCAAAGTCTACCGCAGGCCTGATGCGCGCTCGTCGCCGGAGCCATAATCGGCGTTCAGGGAGGTGGGACTTGCTGCGCGGAGAATCGGTCACTCTTCGGACAGCGCTCGAATCGGACCTCGAGTGCCTTTACGCCGCCCATACGGACGTGGCCAGCCGGGGACGGTTCTTCCCCATGGGGGTGATGTCAGAGTCAGCATTCCGGCGTGAATTCGCCGAGAACGGCTTCTGGCAGCGCGAGGAGGGCATGTTGCTGATGGTCAACCAGGACGATGATCTGGTAGGCCATATCGAGTTCTTCAAGCCGGTCAACTACTGGGATGCGTTCGAGCTGTCGTACCAGCTGTACGGTGGCCAATTCGCGGGGCGCGGCTATACGACCCAGGCGGTGCAGCTCCTCAGCGACTACCTGTTTGCCACGAAGAAGCAGAACCGGATCCAGCTGGTGATCGTGCCCGGCAACGACGCGTCCCGGCGCATCGCCGAAAAGTGCGGCTTCACCCTCGAGGGCACCGCCCGCGGTGCCTTCTGGAACGATGGCCGGAGCAACGACGTGCAGATCTACTCGCTGCTGCGCGAGGACCGGCGGCCGTGGCACCCGCAAGCCTGACCGGCATCACGCCGGCCGGCCGAGTCGCTCGACGACTGCCCTGATCGTCAGCCACGCGGCATCGGTGCCGGCCGGCAGTCGAACGCGCACCTGGTTGGATGCGTAGCTGATGCCGCCGGGCGGTACGCCGGGCAGCCGGTCGCCTGGCGAGGTCGGCGCCATCCGGCGCATCGTGTCGGCACGTGACCAGTCCGGTCCGAAACGAACGACCAGTTCGCGGCCCTCGCGCGAGAGCGCGGCGATGTGGGCCGCTTGGGCCGCAATGCGCAGCCGGGCCACCTCGAGCAGCCGCTCGACGGCCGGCGGAAGGGGTCCGAAGCGATCGACCATCTCGGCGCGCACGGAGGCGACCTCCGATTCCGTTGCTGCCCGGCCGAGGCGCCGATACAGCTCGAGCTTCTGTGGCTCGTGCTCGACGTAGTCGTCGGGCAGGTAGGCGTCTATCGGCAGGTCGATCACGGTTGCCAGCGCCGGCGTCGGTGGTGGCCGATTCTCCTGCGCGGCTCGCTCGGTTTCGACCGCCTGGGCCAGCAGGTTGGTGTACATGTCGAAGCCGACGGCGGACATGTGCCCGTGCTGCTCGGCGCCCAGGATGTTGCCCGCGCCGCGGATCTCGAGATCGGACAGCGCGATCTGAAAGCCGGCGCCCAGCTCCGAGGCGTTGAAGATCGCCTGCAACCGCTTGCGCGCGATATCCGACAGCTGCCCGCGGCGCCGGTATAGCAGGTAGGCGTACGCCCGCCGGCTGCTTCGCCCGACCCGGCCGCGCAGCTGGTAGAGCTGGGCCAGGCCAAGCGCGTCAGCGCGATCGATGATGATCGTGTTGGCGTTCGGGATGTCGAGCCCCGACTCGATGATCGTCGTGCAGACCAGCACGTCGTGCTCGCCGCGGGCGAACGCCAGCATCACCCGCTCGAGCACGCCCTCGGCCATCTGGCCGTGCGCGACGGCGATCCGCGCGGCGGGAAGCAGCCGGCGCAGCTGTTCTGCCTGGGCCTCGATCGTCTCGACCCGGTTGTGGACGAAGAAGACCTGTCCGCCGCGGTCGAGCTCGCGCAGGATAGCATCGCGCACGAGTCCCGCAGACGCTTCAGCCACCCGCGTCTGGATGGGCAGCCGGTCCTCGGGCGGCGTCTCGATGACGCTCATATCGCGCACGCCGGCGAGGGCCAGATTGAGCGTCCGCGGGATCGGCGTTGCCGAGAGGGTCAGCACGTGGACCTCGGTGCGCAGCTTCTTGAGCCGCTCCTTGTGGGCGACGCCGAAGCGCTGCTCCTCATCGACCACGATCAGCCCGAGGTCCCGGAACTGGACGTCCTTCGACAGCAGCCGGTGAGTCCCGATGACCAGGTCGACCGAGCCGGCGGCGAGCCCGGCAAGGGTCTCCTGCTGCTCGGCGGAGGGAACGAACCGGCTGAGCGTCCGAATGGTGATCGGGTAGGCCGCCAGGCGCTGCCGGAACGTCTCATGGTGCTGCGCGGCGAGCACCGTCGTTGGCACCAGCACGGCCACCTGGAGGCCCTCCTGGATGGCCTTGAAACAGGCGCGCAGCGCGACCTCGGTCTTGCCGTAGCCGACGTCGCCCACGACCAGCCGGTCCATTGGCCGGCCGCGCTCGAGATCAGCCTTGACCTCCAGCGCCGAGCGCAGCTGGTCGAGAGTCTCCTCGTAGGGGAAGGCGGCCTCCATCTCAGCCTGCCACGGCGTGTCAGGCCCGACCCGCGGCCCCTGCGCGCCCTCGCGCGAGGCATACAGCGCGAGCAGCTCCTTGGCCAGGTCAGTCACCGCGCGGCGGACGCGCGTCTTGGTGCGCTGCCACTCGCCACCACCGAGACGCGAGAGCTGCGGGTTCTCGGCGCCGGCATAGCGCGAGATACGCTCGATCTGCTCGACCGGCACCCAGATGCGCCCACCCTCTCCGAAGCGCAGCTCGAGGAAGTCGCGCTCCTCGTGGCCATCGCCGCCGGCCGATCGACGGACCAGGCCCGCGTAGCGCGCGACTCCGTGGTCGATGTGGACGACCAGATCGCCCGGCGCCAGCCGTTCGAGCAAGTCGCCGGGGGTTGCCCGTCTCAGGGCACGCGGCCGCCGAACGCGGACGGCTCCGAACAGCTCGCGGTCAGTGACCAGGACCATGCCGTCAGGTCCACCGGTGAAGCCGCCGTTGAGGCTGCGCTCCACGAGCGCCACGCCACCGGCGGGCGGCGGCGCGGAAAGGCGGTTGACGGGCGCGGCGATTACGTCGCCCTCGGCCAGGATCTCCGCCAGCCGCGCTGACTGGTCAGAGGCCAGCAGCACGCGCAGGCCTTCACCCTGCCAGCGCCGGACGGTCGCGGCCAGCTCGCCAAGGCCGGTCGGAGGCAGCGCCGGTTCGTGCCAGCCAAAGGGGTTGCCGCCGATCGGCGCGCCGGGCAGCTCGCTCTCCCACGAGAGCCCGAGCGTCCGTTTCTCGACCAGCAGCGCCTTCCAGGCACGCGGCTCCGGGAATGCGCCCGGCCACCCTCTGGGCAGCTCGCCAGCGCGCTCGAGCTCGGCACGTCGCTCGTCGGCCTGGCTCCACAGGAACTGGGCGCTGGCCAGCACTTCCGCCGGCTCGTCGAGCAGCAGGATCTCGTCAGCCAGATGGTCGAGGGCCGTTGCCGGCGCCAGCAGCCCGGCCCAGACCTCGACTGCATCTGTCGGCTGGCCCTGCTCCAGGCGCGCCAGGTCACTGGCCAGCTGCTCGGGCAGGCGGGCAGCCAGGCGGCCCAGCCGCTCGCGCAGCAGCGCGCCTGCCGCGTCGTCCTCTGCCGGTGGCAGCAGGAACTCGCTCGCCGGCAGCAGGCGCAGCGACTCGACCGGGCCGATGGCGCGCTGGCTGGTCGGATCGAAGAGGCGCAGCGACTCGATCTCGTCGCCGAACCATTCCGCGCGCACCGGCAGCGCCTGGCCGGCGGGGAAGACGTCGACGATGCCGCCCCGGCGGGCAAGCTCGCCCCGGCCGCCGACCTCCGGCAGCGCCTCGTACCCGAGCGCAACCAGCTCGCGCAACACCCGCTGCTGGGAGATGCGCTGGCCGGCCCGCAGCTCGAGCGGCTGGTCAGGCAGGTCAGCCGGCCCGAGGGTGTGTTGGAAGAGCGCCTGCACGCTGGCCACGAGTACCCGCGGCACGCCTGAGCGCCAGGCGGCCAGGGCCGCGACACGGGCCGCGCTCTCGTCGCGCACCAGCTCGGAGCGCTCATAGGCCAGCGCCGTCCGCGGCTCGAGCGTCGCCACCAGCGCCGGGTCGCCCAGCCAGGCGAGCAGCTCCTCGGTCACTCGATCGGCGACCTCCGCGTCGCGCGCCACCCAGACCAGCCGCTCGTCGCTGGCCGCGAGCAGGCCTGCGGCGAGGAAGGTCTTGGCGCCATGCGGCATCTCGGCGTACGTGACATGGCGCAGGCCGCGATGGCGCGGATCCCGCGCGCGGACGAAGCGATCTGCTATCTCTGACAGCTGCCCGCTGCGGCCGAGCAGCTGGGCAACGACTGACAGGTCGGGGACTCTGGCCCTGCCGGCCGGCTCGCCCGGAGCGGCGGCTCGAGGGACCCTGCGCTGGCGAACCGCCTCCTCGGCCTGCTCGGCAAGGCCCCGGTCGCGGGTCCGGCGGCCGCGACTCCGGATCGCGGTGTCGCTCACTCGCGCTCCTGCCAGCCGAGGAGCTTGCGCCAGCCGGTGCGGCGGCGGACGATGCCCTGCTCGTCAGGCGCGGCCTCGTCGGCGGCGGCCGCGGGCCCGGCCTCGTCAGCGGCGGCCGCGGGTCCCGTCTCGTGGGCGGCAGCCTGCCACGAGTTCCATCTATTGGCTGCCCGTGACACACCGTCGCGTGCCCACTCCTCGACGGCCTCTGCGGCGGCGTCCAGCACCTCCTCGAGCAGCGCCTGCTCGGTCGGCTGGAAGCGGCTCAGCACGTGGTCGCGCGCAGCGCGCGCCATGCCGCCCTCGACGCGCATCTCAGGCAGGCCGATGCCAACCCGCAGCCGGGCGAACCTCTCGCTGCCCAGCTCGCCGATGATCGAGCGCAGGCCGTTGTGACTGCCGGCCGATCCGCGCTCGCGCAGGCGTAGCCGGCCTAGCGGCAGGGCGAAGTCGTCGACCACGACAAGCACGTCCTCGAGCGGCGCACGCTGGCGGGCCAGGACCTTGCGCACGGCTACGCCGGAGAGGTTCATGTAGGTGGTCGGCTTGACGAGCATCAGATCGAGGCCGGCGTAGCGGCCGTGGACCGTCGCGGCCGCATCGCGCGCCCTGGCATGGCCGGTCCAGCCGGCGCGCTCGGCCAGCCGGTCGAGCACCATCCAGCCAACGTTGTGGCGCGTGCGGTCATATTGCTGGCCGGGATTACCCAGCCCGACGACGATCTTCATGATTCCTTCGCGCAGCTGGCTGTCGCTGCCGGCGGGCACGCTGATCGGCCACGCTGCCCGCCAAGGGCGGCAGGTGGCCCGGCCAGGCCATGGTAATCGGCCTGCTCAGCGCTGGCTGTGGTGGACGCTTCCTTCCAGCTGGCCCGCGGGCAGGTGGACGATGCACTCGAAAGAGCGTTTCCCTGACCGCCACTGCGGCTCCGGCGGATAGGTGTAGACCAGCTCGTAGACCGAGAGGTCGAAATCGCGCCCGACATACTCGCGGAAGCGCTCCCGGCAGCCGCTCTCCGAGTGCGACGCCAGGGCCGGCTCGCCGGGGAAGTCGGTCGTTGGCCCCGACCAGTCGAAGCGCCCGACCAGCTCGGCGTCGTGAGGCTCGGCGCAGTCCACCAGGCTCACGCCGAAGAAGAGCGCAAGGACGCTCGATGAGTCGCCACCGGTGGCCGTCGGGCCGATGCCGTCGAAGCAGGCTCCGACCGGCACTTGCTCGATAGGCGTGCGCCCGGCCAGCCCGCTCATCGCGTAGGCGAGCAGGCCACCGACGAGGCCGAGCCCGACGAACACCACGAGCGCGACGACGACGACGATGGCGATGACCTTGCCCGGCCCTCGATCCGGATTCTTCCAGCCGGGCGGCGGCTGCCAGGGCTGCTGGGCAGTCGGCCACATGGGCGGAGGCGGCGCGGGCATGCTGTCGTCGGGCGGGCGGTCAGCCATTGGCTGATTATCGGCTCGTCAGCAGCCGCTGCTCGAGCTGCCGCATCTCGCGTTCCTCGTCCGGCCGGGCGTGATCCCAGCCGCAGACGTGGAGCGTGCCGTGGACGACCAGCAGCCGCAGCTCGTCGCCAACCGACCAGCGCACCTCACCGGTCTGGCCACCGCGGCCGGCAGCGGCCTGCTGAGCGGCGCGCTCGACCGACACGATGACGTCGCCCAGGTGTGGCCGGCGACCCGGCGGCAGGGCAAACGCCGGGCCGCCGGCTGAGCGGATCGCCGGATCCTGGCCAGCATGAGCCGGGAACGCGGACGGCGGCAGCAGCGGGAAGGAGAGCACGTCCGTTGGCCCTTGCTGGCCCATGTGCTCGGCGTTGAGTGCCGCCAGCTCGCGATCGTCGGCCATGATCAGGCCAATGCTCGCCGGCCCGCGCGCGCCGCCGGCATCGAGGGCCCGGGCAGTCAGACGGGCCAGCTCGGCCAAGGCCACGGGCGAGCGAATCGCCCGCCGGACCGTTATGTCGATCCGCCACGGCGACAGGTAGATGGCGCGCCTTCGGGCTCCGCTCAGGCGCCGGTTCCGCTGTTCGCCGCCCGACGGGTCTCGAGCTCCACGATCTTGTTCTGCGGATACTCGATCCGGCGGTGGTACATGCCCAGCAGCTGCGCGATGAACGCCTCGCGGATCTGCTCGAGGTCGCGCAGCGTCAGGTCGCACTCGTCGAACTGCCCGTCCTCGAGCCGCTCGCGGATGATCCGCTCGACCATTGCCCGGATGGCCGGCTCCTCCTGGCTGGTCAGCGAGCGAACCGACGCCTCCACGCTGTCGGCGAGCATCAGGATCGCCGCCTCGCGTGACTGCGGCTTTGGCCCGGCATGGCGGTAGCGAGCAGCATCGACCGTCGCCGCCGCGGCCACGGCCTGCGACGTGCCCGGCCGGGCACCGGCGTCCTCGATCGCCCGGTCGCGGGCACGGGCGTAGAAGTAGCTCATCAGCGCCGTGCCGTGGTGCTGCGGGATGAAGGCGATGACCGCCTTCGGCAGGCGGAAGCGGTAGGCCAGGTCGATGCCGTCGCCGACGTGCGACTTGAGCAGCGCAGCGGACTGCTCGGGGGTCAGCGAATCGTGCACGTTGTCGCCGCCGGACTGGTTCTCGATGAAGGCCAGCGGGTTGGCAAGCTTGCCGATGTCGTGATAGTAGGCCGCCACTCGCGCGAGCAGCGGGTCGGCGCCGACCGCCTCGGCCGCCCGCTCGGCCAGGTTGCCGACCATCAGCGAGTGATGGTAGGTGCCGGGCGTCTCGAGCAGCAGCCGGCGCAGGAGCGGCTGCGACGGATTGGCCAGCTCGAGCAGCTGGAACGAAGTGGTGATACCGAACAGGTTGCCAAGAACAGCGAACGAGCCGACAGCCAGCACGGCCGAGGCGAGCGCCGCGACCGAGCCCGCCAGCAGCAGCTGCAGCAGGCCGGTCAGGTCACGCTCCCCGAGCAGCGTGAATAGCGTGACCACGATCACGTTCACCGCCGCGGCCGCGAGTGCCGCCTGCAGGAAGTTGGACAGCCGCTCGCCGCGGCGGACGACGATCATCGCGGCCAGGCCACCGAGGAAGGTGTACGCCGCGAACTCGACCGTGCCAACGATCGCGCCGGCGAGTAGCGACAGCACGGCCAGCACTATCAGCGCCGCGCCGCTGTCGAGCAGCACGGCCAGCAGCATGACCACGGCCGCGGTCGGGATGAAGTAGGGCAGCACGGACCGGTCACCGGTCGCCTTGAGCGCCAGGGCCGCGACCAGCAGCGCCAGCCCGATCAGCAGCAGCGCACTGTCGCGGTGCCAGATCGTCGGCCGGTAGCGCCAGATCCAGAGCAGCAGCAGCCCGGCAATCAACAGCGCCAGCAGCAGCCAGCCAGCGGCACGTGCGGGATCTGGCCGCGGGTCGAGCAGGCCGTACAGGTCGAGCCGCTCACGGGTCAGCTCATCCACGCGCTGGCCGGGTGAGACCAGGATCTCGCCGGTCCGGATGTTGAAGCTGACCGGCTCGACCTCGGCCGCCGCATTGGCTCGCGCAGCCTCGGTGGCGGCCGGGTCGTAGGTCGAGTTGGCGACGAGCAGCGGCGCGACGATCTCGGCGACCAGGGCGCGCTGACCGCTCGGCAGGTCGGCGTCGATGCGGCCGCCGATGGCCGCGCG
>DATMJK010000068.1:0-17575 GCA_035553915.1 Candidatus Limnocylindrales bacterium
AGATGGTGATGCCCGGCGACAACGTCGACATGGACGTCGAGCTGATCACCCCGATCGCGCTCGAGACCGGCCAGCGCTTCGCCATCCGCGAGGGCGGCCACACCGTCGGCGCCGGCGCGATCACCCAGATCCACGAGTAGGACGGCATGGCCAAGGCTGAGAACCGCCCCGTCATCCACCTTGCCTGCACTGAGTGCAAGGAGCGGACGTACGCGACCGAGAAGAACAAGAAGAATGACCCCAATCGCATCGAGCTCAAGAAGTTCTGCCCGCGCTGCCGTAGGCATACGCTCCATCGCGAGGCAAAATAGATGCGGCCTAGGCGCGTAGCTCAATTGGTAGAGCACCGGTCTCCAAAACCGGCGGTTGCAGGTTCGAGTCCTGTCGCGCCTGCCACCTCATCCCAGTCGAGGTAGATCCACTTGACCCGCTTCCGGCGCTTCGTCGGCGAATCCTGGTCCGAGCTGAAGAAGGTGACCTGGCCGACCCGCGAGCAGACTCGCAACCTGACCGTGCTGGTCTTCGTGATCAGCACCATCGTCGGCATCTACATCGCCGTCTTCGACCTGCTGTTCACCCAGCTGGTCGGCTTGCTGGCGCAGATCACATGACCGAGCTCGAGACCCCGACGCGCGCGCCTGAGAAGCGCTGGTACGTCATCCACACCTACTCCGGCTACGAGAAGAAGGTCAAGACCAACCTCGAGCACCGGATCGAGTCGATGGGCATGGAGGACCGGATCTTTCAGGTGCTCGTGCCGGAGGAGGACGAGATCGAGATCCGCTCGGGCCAGCGGGTGACCGTCCAGAAGAAGGTCTACCCGGGCTACGTGCTGGTCGAGATGATCCTCGACCCCGATTCGTGGTTCGTCGTACGCAACACCCCCGGCGTGACCAGCTTCGTCGGCGGCGGCAACATCCCCGGCAGCCGCAACGAGCCCGTGCCGCTCGAGGAGCACGAGGTCAAGCAGATCCTGCGCCAGATGGGCGTCGAGACGCCCAAGTACCGCGTCGCCTTCACCAAGGGCCAGAGCGTGCGCGTGACCGACGGCCCGTTCGCCGAGTTCATCGGCACGGTCGACGAGGTCAACCCCGAGCGCAACAAGCTCAAGGTGCTGGTCAGCATCTTCGGCCGCGAGACACCCGTTGAGCTCGACTTCCTTCAAGTCGAGAAGCTCTAGAAAGGACCGCCCAGCCCCGTGGCCAAGAAGATTCGCACCGTGCTGACGCTCCAGCTGCCTGCCGGCAAGGCAACGCCCGCCCCGCCGGTCGGCACCGCGCTGGGCCCGCACGGCATCAACATCGTCGAGTTCACCAAGAGCTACAACGAGAAGACCGCCGCCCAGTCCGGCCAGGTCATCCCGGCCCAGATCACGATCTACGAGGACCGCTCGTTCACCTTCGTGCTCAAGACGCCGCCGGCGGCGGACCTGCTGCGCAAGGCGGCCGGCATCGAGAAGGGCTCAGGCACCGCCGGCCGCGAGTCGCTGGGCACGGTCACGCGCAGCCAGCTGCGTGAGATCGCCCAGATCAAGATGGCTGACCTCAACGCCAACGATGTCGAGAGCGCGGCACGGATCATCGAAGGCACCGCCCGCTCGATGGGCATCGAGGTCGTCCAGTAAGCAGCGTCGCTCGTGGCGCCCGCACACCCCGCGGCAGAGAGGGGAGGCCCTGACCGGGCCGCCAGCAGGAGACATACAGATGGCCGATCACGGCAAGAAGTACAAGCAGGCGACCGCGCAGGTCGACCGCAGCCAGCTCTACGGGCCCGATCAGGCCGTCGAGTTGCTGAAGGAGACGAGCTTCGTCTCATTCGACGCCACCGCTGAGGCGCACATTCGCCTGGGCGTCGACCCGCGCCATGCCGACCAGATGGTCCGCGGCACGGTCGTGCTGCCTCACGGCACCGGCAAGCGTGTCCGCGTTGTCGTCTTCGCCCAGGGTGAGAAGGCGCAGGAGGCCTTGCGCGCCGGGGCTGACGAGGTCGGTGGCGAGGACGTCGCCAAGCGCATCGAGGGCGGCTGGCTCGACTTCGACGTCGCCCTGGCCGCGCCGGACATGATGGGCATCGTCGGCCGGTTGGGCAGGATCCTTGGCCGCCGCGGCCTGATGCCCAACCCCAAGGCGGGCACGATCACATTCGACCTCGAGCGCGCGGTCAAGGAGGTCAAGGCCGGCCGCATCGAGTTCAAGGTGGACAAGGCGGGTATCATCCACGTCCCGTTCGGTCGGGTCAGCTTCGAGCCGGCCCAGCTGAGCGAGAACCTGGCCGTGCTGATCGACGCGATCAGCAGGGCGCGGCCCAGCGCCACCAAGGGCCAGTACTTCAAGAGCCTGACGGTCACATCGACGATGGGTCCCGGGATCCGCGTCGACGTACCGGCCGTGCTCGCTCAGGCGGCTGCCGCCTAGGGCGCAACATACGCGGGGCGGGCCTTCCGGGCGCCGTCTCCACAAGTGAAGATCGTTCCGCCGCAGACAGCGCTGCGTTTCCCGTGAGGGACTGAAATCGCCGGACCGGCCTCTGCCGGGCCCGGCGGGCACGCCGAGGCAGGGATAAGTCATCGGGCCTCCGCCCAGCGCCGTGTCGCGGCGCCGACTGACCCAGTGCGGAACCAAGCCGCAGGGTCGTCCGGCGCGCCGGGCGTCCAACATCTAGAAAGGAGGCCGCATGCCCACCGAAGCCAAGCGTGCGACGGTGGCCGAGCTGCGCGACGAGCTTGCCGGCAGCAATGCCGCCATCGTCGCCGACTACCGCGGGCTGACCGTTGGTGAGCTGGCGACCATACGCCGGGCGCTGCGCGAGCAGGGCATCCGCTACCGGGTCGTCAAGAACCGGCTGGCCAAGATCGCCGCGGCTGAGGCCGGACGCCAGGCACTCGTCGAGCTGCTCGACGGGCCAACCGGCCTGGCCGTCGGTGCGACCGACGAGGTCACGCTGGCCAGGACGTTCCTCGACGCGATCCGGCCGTATCGGACGGTCGCCGTTCGGGGCGCGGTCATCGGCGAGCGACGCATCGGCAGCGACGAAGTCACTCGGCTGGCAAGCCTGCCCCCGCGCGAGGTCCTGCTGGCCCAGCTGGCCGGCGGCATCGCCTCGCCGATGATCGGCCTGGCGTCAGTCATCTCGGCGCCATTGCGCAACCTCGGCTACGCCCTCTCGCAGCTGGCCGGCCAGCGCGAAGCGGCCAGCTGACCCCGCCAACGATCCCTAGCCTAGCCTTCATCTGAATAACGAAAGGAGTACCAGCCAGATGGCCACCAAGGTCACCCAGGAGGATCTGCTCGAGGCGATTGACGGCATGACCGTCCTCGAGCTGTCCGAGTTCATCAAGAAGTTCGAGGAGCGCTACGGCGTCACGGCCGCCGCGCCGGCCGCCGCCGCTGCCGCGCCGGCTGCTGCGCCGGCTGCCGGTGGTGCCGCCGCCGGTGGCGCGCCCGAGGAGCAGAGCGAGTTCAGCGCCGTGCTCAGCGAGGTCGGGCCCAACAAGATCCCGGTCATCAAGGTCGTGCGCGAGCTGACCGGCCTAGGCCTGAAGGAGGCCAAGGACCTGGTCGACGCCGCTCCGAAGCCGGTCAAGGAAGGCATCGCCCGCGAGGAGGCGGACAAGATCAAGGCCGCCCTCGAGGAGCAGGGCGCCAAGGTCGAGATCAAGTAGCCAGCTTCGAGCGACCCGTCCAGAAAGGGCCCGCCATGCGGCGGGCCCTTTCGATTCCCCGGCCTGCGCTGCTAGGCTCGCGCCGATGACCGACGCTGCCGTCACCATCCGCCCTCCTCGCCGGCTCCCGCCGCCCACGCCACGTGTCGCTTTGGTGATCGTCACGGCCGTGCTCGTGGGCGTGCTGCTTTACCTCGGCCGGCACGCCCTGACGCCGTTCATCATCGGCGGGCTGATCGTCTACATCCTCGACCCGGCCGTTGGCTTCGTGTCGCGTCTGCGCGTCGGCCGGCGGACCATCCCGCGCGGGCTGGCCGTGCTGATCGTCTACGTGATCAGCTTCGTGGTTGTCGTCGAGGCCCTCTCGCTACTGCTCTCGCCGCTGATCAACCAGCTGCTCGACTACATCCGCGACCTGCCCCGGCTGATGGCCTCGCTGGAGGCTGCGCTGGCGCAGCTGAGCCAGCTCTACACGTCGCTGGACCTGCCACCTCAGATCCGCGAGTTCATCGATCGTGCGCTGGTCGACCTTGGCGACGGCGCCGGCGACCTCGACTTCGGCTCGCTGCTGCCCCTGGCGCGAACCATCCTGGGCACGGCCGCCGGGTTCTTCGGCTTCGTGATCATCCCCATCTGGGCGTTCTACATCCTGCGCGATCGGGTTCGCCTGACGGAGCGCTTCGCAAGCGCGCTGCCGGCGGCATGGAGGGACGACGTCTGGTCAGTGCTGAGCATCGTCGAGCGCGTGTTCGGACGCTGGATCCGAGCCCAGCTGGTGCTGGGGCTGATCGTCGGCTTCGCCACCTGGCTGGGCCTGATGGCCCTCGGCTGGCTGGTCGATCCGCGCTTCGCCCAGTTCGCGATCCTGCTGGCGGTCATCGCTGGCATCCTGGAGCTGCTGCCGATCATCGGCCCGATCATCTCCATGATCCCGACGCTGCTCGTCGCGCTGACCACGTCCGATCCACTCGTCGCCGTGGCCGCCACGCTCGTGCTCTACACCGCCATCCAGCAGGTCGAGGGCGCGGTGCTGGTGCCCTGGATCCAGGGCGACGCTGTCCAGCTCCACCCCTCGGTGGTCATCTTCGTGCTCATTGTCGGCGGCTCCATCGCCGGCCTGATGGGCGCCATCCTGGCCATCCCATTGACCGCGGTCGGGATGGCCGTCTACCGCTACCTGTTCGCCCGGCTGAGCGACGACCCGCCACCGCCGGAGACCGAGCCGCCACCGGTCGGCGTCGAGCCGCCGCCGGTGGAGCCGGAGTCTGCCGACGACACGGAGGCGGCGGCTGATGCGGACGACCGTGCGCCGGGCGTTGGATCGGCGGATCGCGACAACGGGGAGTCCTGAGGCGGCCACCGCCGACCCGCGACGTGCGTCTGTTCACACTCGGTGAGGTAACGACAAAGCAAAGCCGCGCCGGGCGTCCCCAGGCGCCGTTTCTGAGCCCATTGTTCACGTACGACGAACAAACGGCCGCGCAACGGGCAAGCTGGTTACGCGCTCGGCGGCGAGTTGGTCGTTAGCTCACAGCCAGTGAACAGCGCGGCTGCCGACTGGGCTGTCTGACTTCCGAACGGTAGCGCTCGCTCGTTACCACTCACCAGTGGCCGTCAGGGGCGTGCCAGTGGTTTGGGGCTGCTACCCCGAACGCACCGTCTCTGACGATATGCGGTCCAGCCGATCCAGATCATGCTGAGCCAGTCTCGCGGAGCCTCTCGAACCCGTCGACGTCAGTCCGTGCTCAGACTGAATCGGCACTGGATGCTCGCGCGTTTGACAGCCCGGGCGTGGCTGCGTACAATGCCCGTTCGGTGAGCGCGGCCTCCACATGTCCTGGATCCCCGTCGACGGGTATGCCTGCCTGTCGGCGCGTCCCCGTGCCCGCCGTCAACGATACCCCAGCCAGTCACGCGACGATCGCCCGTTTTCTCTAGGAGCGCCTGCTGATGATGTCCCTCACCGAGCCGTCCCGGCGTGCCTCGCTCGGCGCCCCCGAGCGCAAGCGCTACGCCCGGATCCCAGAGGTCCTGCCCGTCCCGAACCTGATCGAGCTCCAGCTGGAGTCGTTCAATTGGTTCATCCAGAACGGGCTGCGCGACCTGCTCGATGAGATCAGCCCCATCCAGGACTTCACCGGCCGGGTTATGGAGCTGCGCTTCAAGGACTACGAGTTCGAAGAGCCCAAGTATTCCGAGCTCGAGTGCCGGACGCGTGACCTGACCTATTCCAAGCCGCTCTACGTCTGGGTCGAGCTGCTGATCAAGGAGACGGGCGAGATCCAGCGCCAGCGCGTCTACATGGGCGACTTCCCGTTCATGACTGACCAGGGCACGTTCATCATCAACGGCGCCGAACGTGTCGTGGTGAGCCAGCTGGTGCGCTCGCCCGGCGTGTACTACACCAGCGTCGAGGACCCGGCCACGGGCCGGCCGCTGTACAGCGCCAAGGTCATCCCCAACCGCGGGGCCTGGCTCGAGTTCGAGACCGCCGCCCGCGGCCAGCTGTACGTCAAGGTCGATCGCAAGCGCAAGCTCGAGGCGACCAAGCTGCTGCGCGCCGTCGGCTACGAGTCGAACGACGAGATGTCAGCGCTGTTCGGGCCGATCGACACCGGCGACACGCCGTACATCGCGGCCACGCTCGAGAAGGACGGCACCTCGACCCGCCAGGAGGCGCTGATCGAGGTCTACAAGAAGCTGCGCCCCGGCGATCCGCCGACCGGCGACAACGCCGAGAAGCTGGTCGAGAGCCTGTTCTTCAACTTCCGCCGCTATGACCTCGGCCGCGTGGGCCGCTACAAGCTCAACAAGAAGCTGTCCGGCGTCGCCGAGCGGCTGGGCTTCAACCTCTCAACCGAGCGGATCATCAGCAAGGAGGACATCGCCGCAATCGTCGGCCTGCTGATCGAGCGCAACAACGGCCAGGGTCGCCCGGACGACATCGACCACCTGGGCAACCGCCGCATCCGGGCCAATGGCGAGCTCATCCAGAACGCCTTCCGCGTCGGCCTGCTGCGCATGGAGCGCGTGGTCCGCGAGCGGATGTCGATCCAGGAGGTCGACAAGGCCACACCCAACGCGCTGATCAACATCCGACCGGTCGTGGCCGCCATGAAGGAGTTCTTCGGCGGCAGCCAGCTCAGCCAGTTCATGGACCAGACCAACCCGCTTGCCGAGCTGACCAGCAAGCGCCGCCTCTCGGCGCTCGGCCCGGGCGGCCTGTCGCGCGACCGTGCCGGCTTTGACGTCCGGGACGTGCACCACAGCCACTACGGCCGCATCTGCCCGATCGAGACCCCTGAGGGCCCGAACATCGGCCTGATCGGCTCGCTCGCGACCTACGGCCGGATCAACGAGTACGGCTTCATCGAGACGCCCTACCGGCGCGTCAAGCGGACCGTCGCCCACGACGACGCTGAGATCGCCAACGAGGTCGCCGATGTCGACGTGACCACCAAGTCCGGCTCGATCGTTCTGCGCAAGGGCCAGAAGATGACCAAGGAGGCCATCGCCGAGCTCAAGAAGCAGAAGGTCAGCGCCTTCCCCATCCGGCCGCGCGTGACTGACGAGATCGTCTATCTCGATGCGGAGGAGGAAGAGGAGCACCACGTCGCGCAGGCCAACGCGCCGCTCGACGAGGAAGGCCGCTTCGTCGAGGACCGCATCCCGGCGCGCTTCCGCGACGCCTTCCCCGAGGCCCGGCCGAACCAGATCGAGTACATGGATGTCAGCCCCAAGCAGGTCGTCTCGGTGGCCACGGCGCTGATCCCGTTCCTCGAGCATGACGACGCCAACCGCGCGCTGATGGGCTCGAACATGCAGCGCCAGGCGGTGCCGCTGCTCGAGCCGGAGGCACCCATCGTGGGCACCGGCATGGAGGCCAAGGCCGCCCAGGACTCGGGCCAGGTGCTCGTCGCCCGGCGCGGCGGCGTGGTCCTGTCAGTGACCGCCGAGCGGCTGGTCGTCGAGCCCTTCGACGGCAAGGCCGGCGAGCTCGACGAGTACCGCCTCGAGAAGTTCGTACGCAGCAATCAGGGCACGTGCATCAACCAGCGCCCGACCGTCCAGGTCGGTGACCGCGTCGAGGCCGGCGACCCGATCGCCGACTCCTCCTCGACGGACAACGGCGAGCTCGCCCTTGGGCGCAACATCCTGGTCGCCTTCATGAGCTGGGAGGGTGGCAACTACGAGGACGCGATCGTGATCAGCGATCGACTCGTCCGCGAGGACCTCTACACCAGCATCCACATCGAGAAGCACGAGATCGAGTCGCGCGACACCAAGCTCGGGCCAGAGGAGATCACCCGCGACATCCCCAACGTCGGCGAGGAGTCGCTCAAGGACCTCGACGAGGACGGCATCATCTATATCGGTGCCGAGGTCCAGCCGGGCGACATCCTGGTCGGCAAGATCACGCCCAAGGGCGAGACCGAGCTGACCGCGGAGGAGCGGCTGCTGCGCGCGATCTTCGGTGAGAAGGCGCGCGAGGTGAAGGACTCGAGCCTGCGCCTGCCGCATGGCGAGCGGGGCAAGGTCGTCGACGTTCGCGAATTCAACCGCGAGCGCGGCGACGAGCTGCTGCCCGGCGTCAACCGGCTGATCCGGGTGAGCGTCGCGGCCAAGCGCAAGATCAGCGTCGGCGACAAGATGGCCGGCCGCCACGGTAACAAGGGTGTGGTCGCCAAGATCCTGCCGCAGGAGGACATGCCCTTCCTGCCTGACGGCGCGCCCGTGGACATCCTGCTCAACCCGCTCGGGGTGCCCTCGCGCATGAACATCGGCCAGATCCTCGAGACCCACCTCGGCTGGGCGCTGATGAAGCAAAGCCAGGACAGCGGGACCTCGATCAAGGCCGCGACGGCCGTCTTCGACGGCGCCAACGAGGACCAGATCAAGCAGGAGCTGGCCGCCGCCGGCCTGCCCGAGTCGGGCAAGGTCATGCTCCACGACGGCCGCACGGGCGAGCCGTTCGATCGCGAGGTGACCGTGGGCTACATCTACATGATGAAGCTGCACCATCTCGTCGAGGACAAGATCCACGCCCGCTCGACTGGCCCCTACAGCCTGATCACCCAGCAGCCGCTGGGCGGCAAGGCGCAGTTCGGCGGCCAGCGCTTCGGCGAGATGGAGGTCTGGGCGCTCGAGGCTTACGGCGCGGCCAACATCCTGCAGGAGCTGCTGACGGTCAAGTCGGACGACGTCATGGGCCGGGTCCAGACGTACGAGGCGATCGTGAAGGGCGAGGACATCCAGCCGCCCGGAGTGCCCGAGTCGTTCAAGGTCCTCATCAAGGAGCTCCAGAGCCTCGGCCTCAACGTCGAGATCCTCAACGAGAACGAGGAGGAGATCCAGTTCGCCGAGGACGCCTCGGCCTACCCACTGCCTGATCTCGGCGGGATCAACCTCGCCGGCTTCGAAGACTGATCGAGAACCCAGATCGCCTGGCGGCTGTCACGCCGGCAGGCATGCACCGCCGCTCGGGTCGTGTGAGCCGCGCGCGAGCCGCTCGGCACAGCCGCGCCTGACGAAGGAGAACCATGCTCGAGGTCAACAATTTCAACGCCATCCGCATCGCGCTCGCGTCGCCCGAGCAGATCCGTGACTGGTCAAAGGGCGAGGTCACCAAGCCCGAGACGATCAACTACCGCACCCTGCGGCCGGAAAAGGATGGCCTGTTCGACGAGCGGATCTTCGGCCCGTCTCGCGACTGGGAGTGCTACTGCGGCAAATACAAGCGCATCCGCTACAAGGGCATCATCTGCGACAAGTGCGGCGTCGAGGTCACGCGCGCCAAGGTCCGGCGCGAGCGGATGGGCCATATCCAGCTGGCCAGCCCGGTCAGCCACATCTGGTACTTCAAGGGCACGCCCAGCCGGCTGGGCATCCTGCTCGACATCAGTCCACGCAACCTCGAGCGCGTGCTGTACTTCGCGCTCTACATCGTCACCTGGGTCGACGAGGACGCCCGCGCGCGCATGCTTGCCCAGCTGGAGGAGGAGGCGGAGGGCCGCGGTGGCCGGGGCGGCAAGGCCCTAGCTGAGATGGAGGACGAGCTGCGCGGCGACTTCAACCGGCGCAGCGACGAGCTGAACGAGGGCCTGGCGACGCAGAAGCGTGAGCTCGAGGAGGCGCGCGCCGCGCGCACCGCAGAGCTGGTCGAGCGCCAGCAGGCGGCCGAGGCTGCGCTGAAGGAGCTGGGCAAGCAGCCCGCCGCCGAGGCGATCGTCTTCGAGCCTACGGGGGAGGTCATCGTCGCCGCCGGCGAGCCCGCCGACAAGGCCGCCCAGGCGAAGCTCAAGAAGGCCGCCGCCGATGAGATCGAGCGTGTCAACTCGGAGATCCAGCAGCGCGAGGCGCTGGAGGAGGAGAACGTCCGCCGCCAGGTCGAGGACCTGCGGCTGCAGATGGACTCGGCACTCGAGGCCGAGCAGGAGCGGCTCAAGGGCGAGGCCGAGGGCGCCAAGGAGGAGATCCGCCGCGCGCGCGACGAGATCCAGAAGCTGCAGCCGGGCATGCTCCTGCCGGAGGCATCGCTCGACGGCTGGAACTACCGCGACCTCGACCGCAAGTACGGCGCCGGCGTCCGCGGCGGCGCCCGCCTGTTCGGCGCCGGCATGGGCGCAGAGGCGGTGCGCGAGCTGATCCAGCGGATGCACCTCGAGGAGCTCGCCCAGAAGCTGCATGGCGAGGTCCGGACCACGTCTGGCCAGCGACGCAAGAAGGCCATCAAGCGGCTGCGCCTGATCGAGGCCTTCCGCCGCTCGGGCAACCATCCCGAGTGGATGATCCTGTCCGTCCTGCCGGTCATCCCGCCCGACCTGCGCCCGATGGTCCAGCTCGACGGCGGCCGCTTCGCCACGTCCGACCTGAACGACCTCTACCGCCGCGTGATCAACCGCAACAACCGGTTGAAGAGGCTGCTCGAGCTGGGCGCGCCGGAGATCATCATCCGCAACGAGAAGCGCATGCTCCAGGAGGCGTGTGACGCGCTGATCGACAACGGCCGTCGCGGGCGCGCGATCGCCGGCACCGGCAACCACCGCCTGAAGAGCCTGTCGGACATGCTCAAGGGCAAGCAGGGCCGCTTCCGCCAGAACCTGCTCGGCAAGCGCGTCGACTACTCGGGCCGCTCGGTCATCGTCGTCGGCCCGGAGCTGAAGCTGCACCAGTGCGGCCTGCCCAAGAAGATGGCTCTTGAGCTGTTCAAGCCGTTCGTCATGCGGCAGCTGGTGGAGAAGGGCTTCGCCCACAACATCAAGAGCGCCAAGCGCATCGTCGAGCGCGTCCGGCCGGAGGTCTGGGACGTCCTCGAGGACGTGATCAAGGACCACCCGGTGCTGCTCAACCGCGCGCCGACGCTCCACCGCCTGGGTATCCAGGCGTTCATGCCGGTCCTCGTCGAGGGCTCGGCGATCCAGATTCACCCGCTGGTCTGCTTCGCCTTCAACGCCGACTTCGACGGCGACCAGATGGCTGTCCACGTGCCACTCAGCCGAGCCGCCCAGGAGGAGGCACGGCGGATGATGCTCTCGACCGCCAACCTGCTCTCGCCGGCTGACGGCGGACCGGTCGTCGCGCCGACGCAAGACATGATCCTGGGCTGCTACTACCTGACCCTCGAGCGCGAGGACCAGGCCGAGCAGCCGCCCATCGCCAGCTTCAGCGACGAGCGCGAGGCGCTGCTTGCCTACGAGGTCGGCCGGATAGACACGCGCGACGTTGCCGAGTCGATGCCCAACCACAGGGTGCCGCGGCTCGATCTCCACTCGCCAATCGAGGTCGTCGTCCAGACGTGGGACGAGGCCACGGAGGCGCCAGTCGAGGCGCTCGTGCGAACGACCGTCGGGCGCGTGGTCTTCAACCAGATCCTGCCCGATCGGCTGCGCTACAAGAACGCGACCATGAACCGCGCAGCGCTGCGCGACCTGGTCGGCGAGTGCTACCGGCTGCTCGGCTCGAACGAGACGGCCCACCTCGTCGACGGCATCAAGCAGGTCGGCTTCCACTACGCCACGCGCGGCGGCATGACCATCGCCGTTGACGACATCACCATCCCGGCCAAGAAGACCGAGCTGCTGCGCGATGCCGACTCGAAGGTCGACGACATCGACCGCCAGTTCCAGCGCGGCCTGATCACCGACGACGAGCGTTACGAGCGCGTCGTGCAGGTCTGGAAGGACGCCACCCAGAAGGTCAGCGACGAGATGATGGATTCGCTCGACCCGACCGGTGCCGTGACGATGATGACCAGCTCCGGCGCCCGCGGCAACAAGGGCAACATCGGCCAGCTGGGCGGCATGCGCGGCCTGATGGCTGACCCGACCGGTCGGATCATCGACGTGCCCGTGCGCTCGAACTTCCGCGAGGGCATGACCGTGCTCGAGTACTTCATCTCGACACACGGCGCGCGCAAGGGCCTCGCCGACACAGCCCTGCGCACGGCCGACTCGGGCTACCTGACCCGGCGCCTGGTCGATGTCGCGCAGGACGTCATCACCCGTGAGGACGACTGCGGCACCGAGGAAGGCACGTGGATCACGCGCCGCGAGACGGAAGAGTTCGCGCCGACCGAGCCGGACGCCTTCCGGCGCCGGCTGATCGGTCGCTTTGCCGCCGGCCCGATCGCTGATCCGGCCGCCAAGAAGGGCGGCGAGGCGATCGTCGAGGCCAGCCAGGAGATCAGCGAGCAGATCTCGCAGCGGATCGATGCCGCCGGCATCGACGAGGTCCTGGTCCGCTCGCCGCTGACCTGTCAGTCACGCTATGGCGTCTGCCGCGCGTGCTACGGCCGCGACCTTGCCACCGGCCAGCTCGTCGGCATCGGCGAGGCGGTGGGCATCATCGCCGCCCAGTCGATCGGTGAGCCGGGCACCCAGCTGACGATGCGCACCTTCCACACTGGCGGTGTGGCCGGCCTGGACATCACCGCCGGCCTGCCTCGCGTCGAGGAGCTGTTCGAGGCGCGCATGCCCAAGGGCAAGGCCGAGATCAGCCATATCGACGGCGTCGTCGAGATCATCGTCGGCGACGGCGGCGCGCGGCGGGTGAAGGTCACCAGCCGCGAGGAGTTCGACACCCCGCTGCGCATCGGCAAGCAGCACGAGCTGCTCGTCGCCGAGGGCGACGTCATCGAGGCGAACCAGGTCGTCGCGCGCCACGAGGCCAAGGACGGCCAGGTCGACGAGGTGCGCGCCCCGGACCGCGGCCAGCTGGCCAAGGGCAAGGACGGCCTGCGCATCCGCAGCGAGGATGTCGTCGAGCGCGAGTACGCCATCCCGCACAACGCCAAGCTGCTCGTCGAGAACGGCCAGCCAGTGCGCGCCGGCGACCCGATCACCGACGGCCCGATCAACCCACAGGAATACCTCGAGACGCGCGGCCGCGATGCCGTGCAGCGCTACCTGGTCAAGGAGGTCCAGCGGGTCTACCGCAGCCAGGGCGTGACGATCAACGACAAGCACATCGAGATCATCGTTCGGCAGATGCTGCGCAAGGTGCGCATCGACCAGCCGGGCGACGCTGAGCAGCTGCCCTTCGAGCTGATTGATCGCTTCGACTTCGAGGAGCTCAACAACGAGGTCCTCGCCGAGGGCGGCGAGCCGGCGACCGCGGAGACGGTGCTGCTCGGCGTGACCAAGGCCTCGCTCAACACCTCCTCGTTCCTGGCCGCGGCCTCCTTCCAGGAGACCACTCGGGTGCTGACCGAGGCCGCGATCAACGGCGCCAAGGACCGGCTGCTCGGGCTTAAGGAGAACGTCATCATCGGCAAGCTCATCCCGGCCGGGACGGGCGCGCCGCAGAACCTGGCCGCGGCTCGTGCCGCCGCCCGGCGCGCGGCAGCCGAGGCCCTCGCCGGTGGCGAGCTGCCGGCAGACTTCGGCGAGGAGGAGATCAACATCTTCCTGGCCGAGCAGGCCGCGCGCGCTGCTGAGGAGGACGAGGCACGCGCTCGGGAGATGGCGCTCAACCCGTTCCTCGAGGAGCCCGAGGCCGAGCCGGAGCCGGACGATGACGACGAGGAGGACAACCCGTTCCTCGCCGACGCCGACGCCGACGCCGGCGCGACGACTGCCTCGGTAACCACTGCCCCGGTCCCGGCCCGCAGCCGGTCTCGGGCAGCGGCCGCCACCGAGGGCGACGGCGCGGAGTAGCGGCCGCGGTCACTGCTCGCGGCGTCCAGGATCGCCTGTTCGCCCCCGGTGAGCTAACGGCCAGCTGCGCTCCAGCCACCCGTCTGCGATAGCTGCCTGTTCGCGCGGCGACAACAGGACGCTGCCGAGATCGGCTGCCGAGCCGCCGGCAAGTCCATCAGGCGTGCTTCTTGACCGTTATCTCACGCCGGGAGAACGAGCCAACCGCGCCGCGATGACGGCGGTTAGCAGCGATCTTCCGCGATCTTGACGCATGTCCGGCCCCTGCTCGACTGGGATTGGCGAGTGAAGCGCATTGGCCGCCGTTGCGTCATGGGCGCGCCTTTGCTAGACTCCCCAGTCGCGGCCTGTGAGCCGCTGACGTCCCCGCTCGGGGGCGGCGCCGCCTCGAATATCGGCCGCGTCGACCAACGGGCGCCACCCACTCAGAGTCACAAAACTTTCCCTCGCCGCGCGTGCCGAGCGGCCCGCGGGGGAGGGCCTGGACAAGGAGTCATCTTTCGTGCCGACGATCAACCAGCTCGTGCGCAAGGGCCGCAAGCCCGCGCTCAAGAAGGTTAAGTCGCCAGCCATGCGCAAGAACTGGAACAGCCTCCGCCAGCGGCAGGAGGCGATCCCCGGCGCCCCGCAGAAGCGCGGTGTCTGCCTCCAGGTGCGCACGATGACCCCCAAGAAGCCGAACTCGGCGCTGCGCAAGATCGCCCGCGTCCGGCTGTCCAACCAGCAGGAGGTCACGGCCTACATCCCGGGCATCGGCCACAACCTGCAGGAGCACTCGGTCGTGCTCGTCCGTGGCGGGCGCGTGCGCGACCTGCCGTCAGTCAAGTACCACATCATCCGCGGCACCCTCGACGCGGCCGGCGTGCGTGATCGCAAGCAGGGCCGTTCGCTCTACGGCGCCAAGAAGCCGAAGTAGACCGACCAATGCCGCGACGCGCCCAGATCCCCCGCAAGGCCAAGTACGCCCCGGCCCTCGCCCGCACCACGGACCGCTTCGTGGTCAAGCTGATGATGGAGGGCAAGAAGGGCCTGGCCGAGCGTATCCTGCGCCAGGCGCTGGCCCGGGCCGAGGCTTCGGCCAAGCGACCCGGCCTTGAGGTCCTCGAGTCGGCACTGCGCAACGCCACGCCGATCATCGAGGTCAAGCCGCGCCGTGTCGGTGGCGCGACCTACCAGGTGCCGGTCGAGATCCGCGGCGACCGCCGCATGAGCCTCGGCGTGCGCTGGCTCGTCCAGGCTGCGCGCAAGCGGCAGGGCAAGAGCATGAGCGAGAAGCTCGCCTCTGAGCTGGTCGACGCGATGAACGGCCTGGGTGCCGCCGTCAAGCGCCGCGAGGACACCCACAAGATGGCTGAGGCAAACAAGGCCTTCAGCCACTTCAAGTGGTAGGCGGGACGGACTGACATGGCACGCCAGGTATCCCTCGCCAAGACGCGCAACATCGGCATCATCGCCCACATCGATGCCGGCAAGACGACCGTCACCGAGCGCATCCTCTTCTACACAAAGAAGATCTACAAGATCGGCGAGGTCCACGAGGGCGCGGCGACGATGGACTGGATGCCCCAGGAGCAGGAGCGCGGCATCACCATCACCGCCGCCGCAACGACCGCCTTCTGGGGCGACCATCGCATCAACATCATCGATACGCCCGGGCACGTGGACTTCACCGTCGAGGTCGAACGCAGCCTGCGCGTGCTTGACGGCGCGGTGGTCGTCTTCGACGGGGTCGCCGGCGTGGAGCCCCAGTCGGAGACAGTCTGGCGCCAGGCCGACCGCTACAACGTGCCGCGCTTCTGCTTCATCAACAAGCTCGACCGCACTGGCGCCGACTTCTGGCGCTGCGTCGATTCGATCACCGAGCGACTGGGTGCAAAGCCGGTACCGGTGCAGATCCCGATCGGCAGCGAGGATCAGTTCCGCGGCGTGGTCGACCTTATCAACATGCGTGCCATCACCTACGGCAGCGACCTCGGCGACAAGATCGTCGAGGGCCACGTGCCGGCTGAGCTGCTCGAGCAGGCCGAGCAGTATCGCCACGCGATGATCGAGGCGGCCGCCGAGATGGATGACGAGCTGACCCACAAGTACCTCGAGGGCGCGGAGCTGACGCCTGAGGAGATCCGGCGAGGGCTTCGCCTGGGCACGCTGCAGAACAAGTTCGTGCCCGTGCTGACTGGCTCGGCGCTCAAGAACAAGGGCATCCAGCCGATGCTCGACGCCGTCATCGACTACCTACCCAGCCCGCTCGACGTGCCGCCGATGATCGGCCAGCACCCATCGACCGGTGCCGACGTGCTGCGCACGGTGGACGACAGCGAGCCGTTCAGTGCCCTGGCCTTCAAGATCGCCGCCGACCCATTCGTCGGCAAGCTGGCCTTCTTCCGCGTCTATTCGGGCACGCTCAAGTCCGGCTCATACGTCCTCAACGCGACCAAGGGCACCAAGGAGCGCATCGGGCGCATCCTGCTGATGCACGCCAACCATCGCGAGGAGATCGAGGAGGTCTACGCCGGCGACATCGCGGCCGCCGTTGGCCTGAAGGAGACCTTCACCGGCGACACGCTGGCCGACCCGGACAAGCCGGTCATCCTCGAGTCGATGACGTTCCCCGAGCCGGTCATCGAGGTCAAGATCGAGCCCAAGACCAAGGCCGACCAGGACAAGCTGGCGATCGCGCTCGGCCGGCTCGCCGAAGAGGACCCGACCTTCCGCGTCAAGACCGACCCCGAGTCGGGGGAGACGCTGATTGCCGGCATGGGCGAGCTTCACCTTGACGTGCTGGTCGACCGGATGACCCGCGAGTTCAAGGTTGCGGCCAACATCGGCAAGCCGCAGGTCTCCTACCGTGAGAGCATCCGGCGCGCGGCTCAAGGCAATGGGCGCCACGTCCGCCAGACGGGCGGCAAGGGCCAGTACGGCCACGCGGTCATCAAGGTCGAGCCGGCCGAAAAGGGGTCGGGCTACGAATTCGTCGACAAGATCGTTGGCGGCACCATCCCGCGCGAGTACATCAAGCCCATCGACCAGGGCATCCGGGAGGCGCTCCAGACCGGCATCTACGCCGGCTACCCGATGGTTGATGTCAAGGTCACCCTGGTCGACGGCTCGTACCACGACGTTGACTCGAGCGAGATGGCCTTCAAGATCGCCGGCTCGCTGGCCATCAAGGACGCTGTCGACAAGGCCGATCCGACCATCCTCGAGCCGATCATGCGGGTCGAGGTGATCATGCCCGAGGAGTTCATGGGCGACGTGATCGGCGACCTGAACAGCCGGCGCGGCCAGATCGAGGGCATGGAGACCCGCGGCACGGGCGACGGGCACCGGACGCAGGTCGTGCGCGCTTTCGTGCCACTCGCCCAGATGTTCGGCTACGCGACCGACCTGCGCAGCATGACCCAGGGCCGAGCGACCTACTCGATGGAGTTCAGCCACTACGCCGAGGTGCCCGCGAGCATCGCCAGCGAGCTCGCGCAGAAGAGCGCCGCGCGCGCCGGAACCGCCAGGTAACCAGCACACCAACCGACCAGCAGCGGAGGGAGCCACGCAGATGGCCAAGAAGAAGTTCGAGCGCAACAAGCCTCACGTCAACATCGGCACGATCGGTCACATCGACCACGGCAAGACGTCGCTCACCGCGGCGATCAGCAAGTACCTCGCGCTGAAGGGCTCGGCCGAGTACCGCGCCTTCGATTCGATCGACAATGCGCCAGAAGAGCGCGAGCGCGGGATCACCATCGCCATCGCCCACGTCGAG
>DATMJK010000069.1:0-31936 GCA_035553915.1 Candidatus Limnocylindrales bacterium
GGCCCCTGACATCCCGCTGTTCGGGCAACGCGAGGACCGCCGCCGGCTGAGCGACGTTCTCGCCGAGTACGGCACCGCCGCCGGCTGACCGTATACTCGGCCGGCAAGTGCCAGCCGAGGTGGCCGATGTCCGCTGAACCCCTGATGACCGCCCGCCAGCGCCTGTCGCAGCGTGTGCGCGCCGTGCCACCTTCAGGCATCCGCAAGTTCTTCGACGTCATCGCCACGATGCCCGACGTGATCAGCCTGGGCGTCGGCGAGCCAGACTTCACGACGCCGCCGCAGATCGTCGAGGAGGGCGTGCGCTCGCTCCGCGCCGGGCGCACGCACTACACCAGCAACTACGGGACGCTGGAGCTGCGCCGTGCGCTGGCTGCCAACCTCGAGCGGCTGTACGGCCTCAGCTATGAGCCCGAGAAGGAGATCTGCATCACCGTCGGGGCGTCGGAGGCACTGGCGGTGGCCATGACCGCGCTAGTCGATCCGGGCGATGAGGTCATCCTGCACGAGCCGTCATACGTCGCCTATCTGCCCGCCATCGTCTTCAACGGCGGGACGCCGGTTCTCGTGGCCACCAGCGCGCAGGACGCCTTCGAGCTCGACCCGGCGGCGGTCGAGCGGGCGGTCACATCGCGGACCAAGGTGCTGTTCCTGGGCTACCCGGCGAATCCCACCGGCGCGGTGCTCGATCGCGACCGGCTCGAGGCGCTCGCCCAGATCGCGCGCCGGCACGACCTGCTGGTGGTCAGCGACGAGATCTATGACCGGCTCGTCTACGGCGACCACCGGCACGTGCCGATCGCCGCATTGCCGGGCATGCGCGAGCGGACGGTGACGCTGGGCGGCTTCTCGAAGGCTTACGCCATGACCGGCTGGCGGGTCGGCTACGCATGCGCGCCCGCGGACCTACTCGAAGGGCTGGTCAAGGTGCACCAGTACCAGATCATGTCGGCGCCGACGACCGCCCAGGACGCCGCCGTGGTGGCGCTGCAGGGCGCCGAGCACGATGTCCAGCGCATGGTGGAGGAGTACGACCGCCGGCGCCGGATGTTCGTGGCCGGGCTGAACGAGACCGGGCTACCAACTTTCGAGCCCAAGGGCGCCTTCTACGCCTTCCCGAGCATTCGCCCGACCGGCCTGACGAGCGAGGAGTTCAGCGAGCGGCTGCTCTTCGAGCAGAAGGTCGCAGTGGTGCCCGGCTCGGCGTTCGGTCCCTCAGGGGAGGGGCATGTGCGAATGACCCTCGCCACCGGCTACGACCAGCTCCAGGAAGCGCTCGAGCGGATCGGCCGTTTCGTGGCCGCCAACCGCCGCTGATGGGCGTCGCCAGCGGCCAACCGGCCAACGGCTAAGCAGCCCGAAGTAGGTGCGCACGACGCCGATTCAGGGTGTAAGGTGCGTTTAGGCGTACGCCGACCGGGGGAGACCCTTCGGAGCGCGCAGCTCCAGCTTGAGGTCAGTCCCCCGATGACGCCGATTACTCGACGCAGCACCAAGTCGCTCGCCGGGGCCATGGTCGCGGCCCTGGCCCTGCTGGTGGGCGCGCTGCCAATGCCCATGTCTGTAGCCGCCGCCGGCGAATTGCTGACCGGCGAGCGACTGTGGTACGCGCCTGGAGCTTCCGGCATCGACGAGGAGTCGTATGTCGGTAGCCTCACCGGTTCGTTCGATTGTGCTGCGGGCAGCTTTGAGGCCGCCGTCGAGGGTGGCAATGCCTACGGCCCCTATCCAGGCTCCTTCAGCCACGCCTTGACCTTCGCGTGGATGGGAGGCGAGGTCGGTCAGTTCGATCTCGACTTCGAGATCGAAGCTGACGACACCACGGTGTCAGGGACCGCCTCGTGGGCGGGCAACTACGTCGAGGTCACCTGCACCAGTGACGAAGAGGATGGCGAAGTCTTCACCAAGCTCAGGCTGTCCGAGCCGGTCGAGCTCAGCTACTCCGCGGAGTTCGATGGAGCGGGCGGCCAAGCCTCGGAGTCAGGCTCGATGCGGGCCAGCATCGGCTTTGATTGCGGCGAGCGGACCGACGATCTGAGTCTTTTTTGTGAGGGGTCGATCTTCCTGACATTCGGGCCGCCGCCTACGACCCCGCCGTACGTCCCGCCGGCGCCCTACATGGTCGTCAGCAACAGCATGGGCAGCTCCATCGGTTCGTTCGAAGGAACCACCAGCGGCTCATTCAGCTGTGGGGCGCTATCGGTGCTTGACATGGACGTGGCCGGCAACGCGTATGGGCCCTACCCGGGTACCTTCACGGAGTCCGTCCACGTGGCGCTCCAGGGCGACCTGGTGGAGGCGTTCGACGTTCAGTTCACCATACTGTCAGGCGATACCACCGTGACGGGCAGTGCCAGCTATCCCGGCGGGACCGCGGATGGGCACTGTGGGACAAGCTTCGAGGAGGACGACGGGCTCTCGTACAACTTCGGCGTGGGAGTGATCCAGCTGCAATACGAGGCAACTATCGAGTCGCCCGAAGCCACCACCACGGTGGCCGGTTGGGCGTCAGCCAGCGTGAACCTGTATTGCCTCGGCTCGAGCATGTTCACCGAGAACTGCGCTGTTGCCACCTCGATCCTCGAGTGGTTGGTGCCCGACGTGGTGGGTGAGGATGGTGAGGCTTCCACCGGCGACGCTGTTGATGAGGAGAACCCCTCCGCCGTCTCCGTCAGCAACCCGGCCGGCGGGACAATCGAGATCACGCGGACCTACGCTTCTTCTGGCCAGTCATCAAGCTACATCGTGCTCGGGCAGAGCTACATCGTCGAGGCGGAAAACCCTGCGAGCGTCAACGATCCGATGGTCTTTACGTTCCTGCTTCACTCCGCGCTGCTGTACGACTACGAGAACGACGAGCCGATCGACCCGGCGTCAGTGACTGTGCTGCGCAACGGTGAGCCTGCGGGAGCTTGCTCGGCCAGCGGGTTGGTGGCGGATCCGGATCCATGCGTTTATTCCCGGACGATCGATGGTGATGGCAACCTCAAGCTCGTTATTCTGAGCAGCCACGCCAGCCTCTGGTCGGTCGTTGCCCTGCGAGCTGGCGATCCGACTGCGGCCGCGATCGCCGACGCGGTCGAGTCTCTGCCGACGTCGGCATTCAAGGCGCGCGGCAGCCGCGACGCACTGGTGTCACGCCTGACCGAGACGCAGCGATCCATTGACGCCGGTCGCAACGCGATCGCCGTCCGCCAGTTGGCGAATCTGCGCCGGCAGGTGGATGGCTGTGGTTCCAAGGCAGACCGCGACGACCTGATCGTCAGCTGTCCGGCACAGCTCGAGATCCGCAACCTAGTCGACGAGCTGATCGCCCACCTCGGCGGCTGACCCTATACTCGCCCGGCAACGACCGAGCGAGGAACAGTTGTGACCGCCCAGCCCGTAGCCACTGCCCGCCCACGCCTGTGACAGCTGAACCCGACCGATCGGAGCATACCGCTGAGGCGCCTCAGCTGGTCTCGCAGCGCACGCACGGCGTCCTGGAGCGGATGCTGCGGCCGTGAGCGGAGCGGGCGCAGCCCTGGATGCGGGGACGGGCTACGAGGTCGTCATCGGCATCGAGTGCCACGTCCAGCTGCGCACCGCGTCGAAGATGTTCTGTGGCTGCTCGACGGCCGTCGCCAATGCGCCGCCAAACTCGCTCACCTGCCCGGTCTGTCTGGGGCTGCCCGGTGCCCTGCCGGTCATCAACCGCCGGGCGGTCGAGCACGTGCTGGCGACCGGCCTGGCGATCGGGTCGCAGGTTCCCGAGGTCACGCGCTGGGATCGCAAGAACTACTTCTACCCGGATTTGCCCAAGGGCTACCAGATCAGCCAATACGACCTGCCTCTGGCCGCCGGCGGCACGCTGACCGTCGAGACCTCCGAGGGATCGCTCGAGGTTGCGATCACGCGCGCCCATCTGGAGGAGGACACCGCGCGGCTGATCCACCAGCCAGATGATCAGGGCCGCCGTATCAGCCTAGTCGACTTCAACCGCTCGGGCGTGCCGCTGATGGAGATCGTGACCGAGCCGGTCATCCGCTCAGCCGAGGGCGCGCGGCGCTATGCGGAAGAGCTGCGCCTGCTGCTGGTGACGATCGGTGCCTCGGATGCACAGATGGAGCAGGGCCAGATGCGGGTCGAGGCGAACGTCTCACTCCGGCGACCGGGGGCGAGCGAGTTCGGCACGCGCGTCGAGGTCAAGAACATGAACTCCTTCCGCTCGGTGGAGCGCGCGATCGGCTACGAGATCGAGCGCCAGGCACGCGCCCTCGACGCTGGCGAGGCGCTCGTCCAGGAGACGCGCGGCTGGGACGATGACCGTGGCGTGACCTACACGATGCGTCTGAAGGAAGAGTCGGAGGACTATCGGTACTTCCCCGAGCCCGACCTGCCGCCCCTGCGCACCGATCCAGCCTGGCTCGACGAGATCCGGGGGAGGCTGCCCGAGCTGCCCGCGGCAAGGCGGGCGCGCTACCAGGCCAAGCTTGGGCTGTCCGCCTACGACGCGGGCGTGCTCGTTGGAGACGCCGATGCGACGGCACTCTTCGAGGGGGCGCTGGCGGCCGATCCCACTCTGCCGCCGAAACGGCTGGCCAACTGGGTCAGCGGCGAATACCTTCGCCTGGCCAAGGCGGGAGCGGCTGGCCGGGCCGAGGCGGCAGACCTGGCGGCGCTGGTCAGGATGGTCGAGGCGGACGAGCTGTCCGGCACGAGCGCGAAGCAGGTCTTCGAGACACACTGGTCAACCGGCCGGCCGGTAGCCGCGATCGTCTCCGAGGGGGGCCTGCGCCAGATCAGCGACGAGTCGGCGCTGCTCGAGGCGGTCGAGCGCGTGCTGGTCGCGAGCCCGGCCGCCGTCGAGGACGTGCGTGCCGGCAAGCGCCAGGCGATCGGCTTCCTGACCGGCCAGGTCATGCGCGAGACGCGCGGCCAGGCAAATGCGGCCACGGTCCAGCGCTTGATCGAGCGGCGGCTGGGTGGCGGGGACGCGCCCGAGTGAGCATCGTCGCGCTTGGGCTGTGGGCTGCCGGGCTGGTGCTGATCGGGCTCGCCATCTGGCGCGCGCGGCCGGCGCAGGCTCGCCTAGGCGAGCTGGATCGGCTGGCCGAGAATGCGTCGCGCTACGACTCGTGGCGCGGCGGCCGCAAGACCGCCGTCGGAGCGGACGGCCCGAGCGGCGCCGACCTTATGCGCGACATGCTGCGCCGCCAGGTTCGCCTGTGGGTCGCCGTCGGCGCGGCGGGCGTGTTCATGCTGGTGGCCGGCTTCGTCCTGCGCTAGGGACACCGGGCGCTGCCGTCCCACGGCACTATCGACCGCAGGTCCTCGTTGGGAGATCCGATCGCGACGTCTACGCGGCTGAGCTTGCCGCCAGGCGGCACATCCGGCCGCGATCGGGCACGAGCTGGTCAATTGGGGTCGCAGATTCGGTCGTTGGTGCCGTCCCACGACAGGACGGCTACCACGGCCTCACCCCTCCTGGGCGCGTCGCCGCTCGCGCAGCCGGCGGTGGTCCATCGCCGTGCAGCGGTCCATGACGACGGCCAGGCCACCGTCGTGCGCGATCTGCGCCGCGGTCCAGCTGACCACGCCGAGCTGCAGCCAGAGTGCCCGCGCCCCGATGGCGACTGCGCTGCGTGCCAGCTCAGGCGTGTGCTCGGCACGGCGGAAGACATCGACGATGTCGAACGGACCGGTCTCGGCGGCAGCCTCCTCGACCGTCCGGAACGTGGGCAAGCCGAGCACCTCGCGCGCGTTCGGGTTGACCGGCACGCACTCGTAGCCCTGCTGGATCAGGTAGCGCATGACGCCGTGCGAGGCGCGCAGCGGGTCGGGCGAGGCGCCAACGACGCAGATCCGCCGTGAGCGGTCCAGCACGTCGAGCGCAGCCTCTGCGTCGAGCACCGGCACCTGGCCGCTGCCTTCATGCAGGTCGAGCATCTCGCGTGCGCGGTGGCGCTCGAGCTCGACCTCCTCCCACGCACGCTCCTCGGGCATGGGGTGGATCATTGCACGCACGGCCAGGAGTTGTGCATACTCACCGTGCACGACTCTGCCGCCGTCGTCACGCGGTTCGGGGCCGCCTGAGGCCCGTCACACGTGGCACGGACTTGGCTGGCAGAGCTATTGGAGGAGGACAACTTGCGCAAGATCGCACTGCCCGTCGCCTTGATGGTGGCGATGGCATTGATCATCGGGGCGTGTACGCCAGCGGCGTCACCGTCCCCAACGCCGGCATCAACGCCGGCAAGCACACCGGCGGCGACGCCGACCCAAGCCGCGACCGACGCGCCGACTGACGCGCCGACTGACGCGCCGGAGGGCTTCCTGGCCTGCATGGTCAGCGACACGGGCGGCATTGACGACCGCAGCTTCAACCAGAACGCCTGGGAGGGCATGGAGCAGGCTCGCGACCAGCACGGCGTGGAGATCAAATTCCTCGAGTCGGCAGTCGCCGAGGACTATGCCCGCAATATCAACCAGCACATCGCTGACGGCTGCGACATCATCATCACCGTCGGCTTCCTGCTGGGCGACGCCACCCAGGCTGCAGCCGAGGCCAACCCGGACCAGCGCTTCGCGATCGTCGACTTCGCCTACGATCCGGCGCTGCCGAACGTCGAGGGCCTGGTCTACAACACCGCCGAGGCGGCGATGCTGGCCGGCTACGCGTCCGCTTCGTGGTCGCCCAACAAGACGATGGGCACCTTCGGCGGCATCAACATCGGCGGTCCGGTGACCGATTTCATGGACGGCTTCATCGCCGGCGCCAACTACTGGAACCAGGAGCAGGGCGATACGGTCCGCGTGCTTGGTGGCCGCGACCCGAATAACCCCGAATCCGGCACCTTCACCAACAACTTCGACAGCACTGACGATGCCCGCGCGGTCACCGTCGGCATGCTGCAGGAAGGCGCTGACGTGATCCTGCCGGTCGGCGGCCCCATCGGTCTCGGCACCTTTGCCGCGATCGAGGAGCTCGGCCTCGAGGGCCAGGCCGTTGGCCTGGGCGTCGATGTCGACTGGACGCGCACCGCGCCGGAGTTCAGCCACCTGATGCTGACCCATATCCTGAAGCGCATCGACGTCTCGGTCTTCCAGGCGATCGAGCGCGCGATGCAGGGCACACCCCCGGCACCGGTCTTCGTGAGCGATCTCGAGAACGGCGGCGTGGGCCTGGGCGAGTTCCACGACTACGACGACCAGATCTCGGACGAGGTCAAGGCCGGCATCGAGGCCCTTCGGCAGGCGATCATCGCCGGCGAGGTCTCCCCGTCGGACTACTACTCGGCTCCGTGACCTCGGAGTCGAACGAGACCTGAGCCACCAGGACAGGCGGCGTCTTCGGACGCCGCCTGTCTGCCTATCCAGCGAGGGGACGTGAAGCTCGAGCTGAGGGGCATCACCAAGCGCTTCCCGGGCGTCGTGGCAAACCGTGACGTAAGCCTCGTCGTCCAGCCCGGCGAGATCCTCGGCCTGCTCGGCGAGAACGGTGCCGGCAAGACGACGTTGATGAACATCCTCTACGGCCTGTATCGGCCGGACGAGGGCGAGATCCTGCTCGACGACAAAGCCGTCCGGTTCAGCGGGCCCGCCGGCGCCATCGCTGCCGGCATAGGCATGGTCCACCAGCACTTCATGCTCGTGCCGGTGTTCACGGTCACCGAGAACGTGATGCTGGGCGTCGAATCGACCAAGGGCCCACTGCTCCAGCTCGACACCGCGGCCGCTCGGCGGCGAGTCGTCGAGATCTCCGAGCGCCACGGCCTGCACGTCAACCCCGACGCGTACGTCCAGGACCTGCCCGTGGGCGTCCGCCAGCGGGTCGAGATCATCAAGACCCTCTACCGACAGTCGAAGGTGCTGATCCTCGACGAGCCGACCGCCGTGCTGACCCCCCAGGAGACCGAAGAGCTGTTCGTCATCATGCGTTCGCTGGTCGAGGGCGGCACGTCGATCATCTTCATCACCCACAAGCTCAACGAGGTGCTCGAGGTCGCCGACCGGATCGCGGTCCTCAGGCGCGGCGAGGTCGTTGGCACGGTCGTCCCAGCCGAGGCTGACAAGGAGAAGCTGGCGGAGATGATGGTCGGCCGTCCGGTCCAGCTCACCGTCGACAAGGACCCGCCCCGACCAGCCGAGCCCGTCCTCGAGATCAGCAGCCTGAACATCCGCGACGACCGGGGCCATCCGGCGGTGCGCGACCTCGACCTGGTCGTCCACCGCGGGGAGATCGTGGCCATCGCCGGCGTCCAGGGCAACGGCCAGACCGAGCTTGCCGAGGCGATCACCGGGCTGCGCCAGCTCGAGAGCGGCTCGATCCGGGTGCTGGGCGAGGACGTCAGACCGAACCCGCGGGCGGTCTACCGCGCCGGCGTGGCCCACGTGCCAGAGGACCGGCTGGAGGAGGGCCTCGTACCCGGCTTCAACGTCGCCGAGAACATGGCTTTGAACAACTACTGGCAGCCGCCCATTGGGCGTGGGATGCGGCTCGACCGCGACGTCATGGCCCGCCGGGCGCAGGAGCAGGTCGGCGAGTTCGACGTGCGCACGCCGTCGGTCTTCAACGACATCGCCAACCTCTCCGGAGGCAACCAGCAGAAGGTCATCGTGGCGCGCGAGTTCTCGCGCGAGATCAACCTGCTCGTTGCCGTCCAGCCGACGCGCGGACTGGACGTGGGCTCGATCGAGTACATCCACAAGCGTATCGTCGAGAAGCGTGACGCCGGCGCCGCGGTGCTCATCGTGTCGACAGAGCTCGACGAGATCGTCGCCCTCGGCGACAGGATCGCGGTCATGTTCCAGGGCCGGATCGTCGGCATCCTCAGCCCGCAGGAGGCGACGTTCGCGCGGCTCGGGCTGTTGATGGGCGGCGCCCACCCGGAGGACGAGCGCGCCGCCGAGCAAGCGCTGGCTGCCGCCAGCGCCGGAGCCAACGCGTGACCGACGAGAAGCGCTCGATCCCGCCGACCGAAGAGCTTGCGCGCACGACCGAGGGTGCCGCTGCCGCGGCACACCACGCCTACGGCGACCTGGAATCAGTCGAGCAGCCCGAGCCACCGGCGCGGGGCCCAGGCCGGCTGCCCCGGCTGCTGGGCCCCCTGTTGCTGCCCGGGCTCGCCCTCGTCAGCGCCTTCCTCGTCGGCGCGATCGTGATCATCGCCAGCGACGAGCGCGTGATCAACATGTTCGGCACCGACCCGCTGGGCGCGCTCGGCATGGGTATCTCGACGACCTTTGCCGCCTACGGGGCGCTGCTGCGCGGGGCGATCGGCGATCCGGTTCAGATCGGCCAGGCGATCGTCGACCTTGACCTCAACGCCCTGCACCGCTCGCTCAACCCGATTTCGGAGACGATCCTCTCCAGCACGCCGCTCGTGCTTACCGGTTTGGCGGTGGCGCTTGCCTTCCGCTCCGGGCTGTTCAACATCGGCGCCGAGGGCCAGCTCCAGGTCGGAGCACTCGTCGCAGTCCTCGTCGGCTTCGGGATCACCGGCGTGCCGTGGTTCATCCACCTCCCGCTGGCACTGATCGGCGGGGCCATCGGTGGCGCGCTGTGGGGCTTCATTCCCGGCCTGCTCAAGGCACGTACCGGGGCGCACGAGGTGATCACCACGATCATGCTCAACTTCATCGCGTTCCGGCTGGTCGACTACACGCTGCGCACGCCGCTCTACCAGCGCCCGGGCCGCGCCGACCAGATCTCGAAGATCGTCGAGCCCTCGGCGACGCTGCCGCAGTTCATCGACCATCCGCTGCTGCGGGCCCACTGGGGGATCGTCGTCGCGCTGATAGCGGCTGTCGTGGTGTCGTGGCTGCTCTTTCGCTCGACGCGCGGCTTCGAGTTCCGCGCGGTGGGGCTCAACGCCAGTGCCGCACGCTACGCCGGCATGAGCATCGCCCGCACGATCGTGCTGAGCATGATGGCCGCCGGCGCGCTCGCCGGCCTGGCCGGTGCGGCGGTGGTGCTGGGCACGACGCGGACGATGAACGTTGGACTGGCCAGCGGCGCCGGCTTTGACGGCATCGCCATCGCCCTGCTCGGGCGGGCGCGGCCAGCGGGCGTCGTGGCGGCGGCATTCCTGATAGGCGGGCTGCGCGCCGGCGCGACGCCGATGCAGGCAGCGACCGGCATCCCGATCCACCTCGTCGTCGTGCTCCAGGCGCTGGTGATCATGTTCATCGCCGCGCCGGCGCTGGTCAGGGCCATCTATCGCATCCGGACCGAGCGACAGACCGGTGCCGAGGCGTTCGCCAAAGGCTGGGGCGCATGAGCGCCGAGACCGCCACCGCCGGTGGCCGGACGATGACCGCCAGCGAGCGCACGCTGCAGCGGCGACAGCGGATCCTGGGCACCGTCTACCTGCTGGCGGCGACCGTCATCGTCATCTACTTCGCGCTGCCCATCGACGGTGCGACCCAGTCGCGCCTCGTGCTCAACCTGCCGCCGGTCACGTTCGCCATCCCCGACCTGGTGCTGCCGTCGGCCGGGACGCTGTACTTCATGGCGCTGGTCGCTGCCTTTGCCGGCGCGATCCAGCTGACCCGTGGCTTCGGCGCGCGCTGGGCGCTGGTTCTGGGGCTGGTAGCGACAGCCTTCGTGTTCGCGTTCCTGGTCTGGGTCGCGGCGGGGCAGTCGATGAGCTTGACCGGGCTGCTCCAGACGTCGGTCCAACGGGCCGTGCCCATCGTCTTCGGTGCGCTGTCCGGCATCCTGTGCGAGCGAGCAGGGGTGATCAACATCGCGATCGAGGGCATGCTGCTCTCAGGCGCATTCGTCGGCGCCGTCGTGGCCAGCATCACCGGCGACGTAGGCATCGGTGTGCTGGGGGCGGTCCTGGTGGGCGGCCTGCTCGGCGCCCTGCTGGCCGTGCTGGCCATTCGCTACATGGTCGACCAGATCGTCGCCGGCTTCGTGATCAACATCCTGGTGATCGGCTTGACGGGCTTCTTGGCGACACGGGTGTTGCAGCAGAACCAGCAGCTGAACACGCCTCCGCGGCTCACGATCGCGCCGATTCCGCTGCTGTCTGACATCCCCATCCTGGGGCCGATCCTCTTCCGCCAGAACATCTTCGTGTACGCGCTGTTCATCCTCGTGATCGTCATCTTCGTCGGGCTCTTCTATACCCGCTGGGGGCTGCGCGTACGGGCCGTTGGCGAGCATCCCAAGGCGGCCGACACGGCGGGCATCAACGTCTACTTCGTGCGCTACCGCAACGTCATCATGGGCGGCCTGGTGGCCGGCCTCGGCGGGGCGTATTTCACCATCGGCTCGGGCGTGGGCTTCGAGCGTGAGATGACCGCCGGCCGCGGGTTCATCGGGCTCGCGGCGATGATCTTCGGCGGCTGGAACCCGCTCGGCGCGGCGGGTGCCGGCCTCATCTTCGGCTTCGCCGACGCGATCCAGGCGCGGACCTCGATCCTGGGCATCCCGATACCCTCCGAGCTGTTGGGCTCGCTGCCCTACATCGTGACGATCATCGTCGTCGCCGGGCTGGTCGGTCGGGCGCGCGCGCCGGCCGCGGACGGTCAGCCGTACAAGAAGGAATGAGCGCGGCGGCGCGACCCGCCGATCCCCGGCCGATCATCCTCGACTGCGACCCGGGCCACGACGATGCGCTGGCATTGCTCCTCGCGCTCGCCCGGCCGGAGGTGCGGCTGCTTGGCGTGACCACGGTCGCCGGCAACGCGACGCTGGACAACGTCACGCGCAATGCGCTGGCCGTGCTGACGCTCGTTGGACGGATGGACGTGCCGGTGGCCGTCGGCGCGGCCGAGCCGCTGAGTCGGCCCCTGGTCACCGCTGCTCACGTGCACGGCGCGGGTGGCCTCGAAGGCGCAGAGCTGCCGGCGCCCGCCTTCTCGCCGGTCGAGGAGAGCGCGGTCGACTTCATCGCCCGCTCCGTGGCACAGAGCGACCTGCCGGTCACGCTCGTGCCGACCGGACCGCTGACGAACATCGCCCACTTCATCCGCCGCCACCCCGAGCTGCTCGGCGGGATCGACCACATCTGCCTGATGGGCGGCGCGATGGGTGAGGGCAACATCACCGCCTCAGCCGAGTTCAACATCTGGGTTGATCCGGAGGCGGCGGCAATCGTCTTCGACTGCGGCCGGCCGGTGACGATGATCGGCCTGGACGTGACCCACCAAGCGATCATGACGGGCGCAGACGCGGAGCGGATGGCGACTCGCGGCAACCGGACCGGCCTCGTCTTCGCGGACCTGCTGCGCTACTTCGCGCGCTTCCACGAGCAACGCTACGGCTGGGACGGCTCGCCGATTCACGATGCAGTGGCAATCGCCCACGTGCTCGACCTTGGGCTGGTCGAGACGCGGCCGTTCCGGGTCGATGTCGAGACGCAGAGCGACCTGACGCGTGGCCGGACCGTGGTCGACCTGCGCGGGCTGACCGGCCGGCCGGCCAACGCGCATGTCGGGCTGACGATAGATAGGCCCCGCTTCGTGAAGCTGCTGGAAGGGGCAGTCGGCGCCCATCCGTGATGGCTATACTCCGCCCGAGTTCCGCGCGTGCCCTCGCGGAACCCGTCCATGCCGCCGCGGAGGCGGTTGACCTGCGCGAGCCGACGTGCCACGGCCGGGCGCCGCGGGAGGGCATATGGATAACGCCAAGGCCGGCTGGTGGCCGGGCAATGGGGCCGGGGGCGGCGCGCTGGTCCTCGTCGTCGACGACGACCCGACGCAGCGCCAGATCCTGGGCCGCATCCTTGATCAGGAGGGCTACGTCACAGTAGCCGCGGCTGATGGTGAGACGGCGCTGCGGGCGATCGTCGAGCACCAGCCGCAGCTCGTGCTGCTCGACCTCAACCTGCCCCGGCTCGACGGCTTCGAGGTCTGTCGCCAGCTGCGCGCCGACCCCCTCACCGCGACGCTGCCGGTGATCGTGCTGACCGGCCATACCTCGACCGACGACATGGTCGCTGCCCTGGACGCCGGCGCGGACGACTTCTTGGCCAAGCCGTTCCAGCAGGCGGAGCTGCTGGCGCGCATGCGCAGCGCGTTCCGGCTGCGATCGGCGATCAACAGCCTCGAGCGGGCGACGCAGATCGTGGCGGCGCTGGCGAATGCCGTCGAGGCAAAGGATCGCAACCTGGTTCACCACTGCCGCTGGCTGGCCCGCCACGCCGCGCGCGTGGCCGTCTCGGTTGGGCTGCGCGGCGAGGAGCTGGAGGCGGTGGCCTATGGCGCGCTGCTGCACGACGTGGGCAAGATCGGCGTGCCCGAGCATTTGCTGCGCAAGGAGGGACCGCTGAGCGAGGCCGAGTGGAAGCTCATGCGTCGCCACCCGGTCATCGGCGAGCGCATCTGCCAGCCGCTCAACGCCTCGCGCGGCTTCGCGCCGATCATCCGCCATCACCACGAGCGCTTCGACGGCCGGGGCTATCCGGATGGCCTGCGCGGCGATGCCATCCCGCTCGGCGCCCGGATCGTTGCCATCGCCGACGCCTACGAGGCGATCGTCCATGGCCGGCCGTACCAGCCGGCAAAGGCCCACGGGGTGGCCGCTGACGAGCTGACCTCGCTGCGCGGCCTCCAGTTCGACCCCGAGCTAGTGCCAGTCTTCCTCGACGAGCTCGAGCGCGACACGCAGGGCATCCCGCCGCCCGTGGAGCTGCCGGCGGTGGCCCACGCCGAGCCCGGACTGCCGCCCGCGGCCACCTGAGCTGGGTCAATGGGCGAGGCCTACCAGCTCCGGCCACCTGGGCGGCTGAAGCGCTACTTCATCCGCTACAGCCTGCGGGTCGTGCTCGGCGCTTACCTGAGGGTTCGCGTCGAGAACGCTGAGCTGGTGCCGGCCCGCGAGACCCTGCTCGTCAACTTCAGCCACCCCAACTGGGTGGACCCGCTGGTGATCCTCGCTCACTGGCCGGACCGCCGTCGGGTCTTCATCTTCGGCCCGCGCGAGCGGGACATGCGGGTCGGCGGGCGCAACCGATTGATCCGCTGGTCAGGCATGGCCGTGCCGTTCAAGCCATCCGCGCGCGACCTGATCGACACCACCAAACGCGCCATGTCGGCGCTGCGCCTCGGAACCCTCGTCGTCGCCGGCGAAGGTCGCCTGTCGGACGAGGAAGGTGCGATCGTGCCGCTGGAGGAGGGCCCCGCCTATCTCGCGCTCCGTGCCCAGGTGCCGATCGTTCCGCTGGCGGTGATCGGCACCCGCTGGCTGCGCTTCGGCAAGCGCGTGACGCTGCGCTTCGGGCCGGCGATCGAGACGCAGGGTCGACGTGCCGACCGCGGGAACGTCGCCGCAGTCACCGCAGAGGTGACGCGTGCGATGGAGAGCCTGCTCGAGGGCGTCGAGGGGGAGCCGCCGCCCGGCCCCTTCGGCCGCTGGCTGACCGACGTCTTCAACGAGCGGCCCTGGCTCGAGGAGTAGTTGCTCAGTCGCCCACTCGCTCCGCGACGAGCAGTGGCGCGCCCAGCAGGCCAACGTCGTCGCCCAGCTGCGCCGGCACGATCTCGACCTGTTCTCGTTGAGCCCTGAACGCCAGGCTGGCGACCGCCTCTCGAGCGGGACCGAGCAGGCGCTCCCCCTGGCCGATGGCCACGCCACCGCCGATCACGACGCGCTGCGGCGCGAAGACGTTGACGATCGTGACCAGTGCCACCGCAACCGCCCGCCGCGCTGCCTCCATCACCTCTGCGGCAAGCTCGTCACCGGCCTCCTCCGCGGCCGCGACTCGGGCGGCGCTGAGCACGAGCCGGTCGCCGCTCAGAGTCGAGGTGCGGCCGCCATCGAGGGCCGCGCGGGCGGTGCGCACGATGCCCGTCCCTGAGGCATACGCCTCTAGGTGCCCTCGGCCGCCGCAGCCGCAGGCAGGCCCATCTGCGTCGACCTGCAGATGGCCGAGCTCGCCGGCCAGGCCGCGGCTGCCGCGCAGCAGGCGACCGTCGCTGAAGATCGCGCCGCCCACGCCCGTCGAGATGGTCAGGTAGACATAGTCGGCGGCGCCGCGCGCCGCCCCGTACCTACCCTCGGCCAGCGCGGCCAGCTGCGTGTCGCGATCGACGAACGTGGCCAGCCCGGTCCGCGCTGCAAGGCGGTCCGCCAGTCGGTAGCCAGCGAAGGATGGGCCCAGATTCGGCGGGTCGATCAGCACGCCTGGCCCCGGCTCGAGCGGCCCCGGCGCTGACACGCCGAGCGCGCGCGGCGCGGCACCGCCACCCGCCAGGTGCTCCGCCAGCGACTCCGCGACGGCCGCGGCGCAGCGCTCGACGACATGGTCCGCGCCGCGTTCGACCTCGCTCGACCAGTGCCGCCGGCCCACGATCCGCGCGCCGTCAACGACCGCGCTGCGGAGGTGCGTGCCGCCCAGATCGAGGGCCGCGACCGGCTCAGCCACGGCGCAGCTCGCGCAGCCGCGCATCGCTGATGCCGAAGTGGTGGGCGATCTCGTGGAAGAGCGTGTCTTCGACCGCCCGGGCGAGCGATTCGGGGTCAGGGTGATAGCGCTCGAGCGGCCGCCGGAAGAGCGTGATCTTGCTCGGCACCGGCGCGCCGCTGGCACCGTAGGCGGTACGCGGCACGCCCTGATACAGCCCGAACAGGCCGCTTACGCCCACGCTCGCGAGCTGCTCGGCCGTGGCCTCGTCGTCGATCACGATGGCCACGCTGTCAAGGCGTGACCGGAACGGCTCAGGCAGGCGCGCGAGCGCCCTCGCCACCAGCTCGTCGAACTGCGTCGGATTGGTCGGTTCCATCGCCGCCCATGGTCGCATCGAACTCGACGACGGGCGTGTCGGCTTCGACCTTCTGAAGGGCGGCGTGATTTGTCAGGTCGAGCCGCAGCGGCGTCATCGAGATGTAGCCCTGGCTCATCGCCCACAGGTCAGTGCCCTCGGCCGGGTCGTCGAGCGGCACGACCGTGAACCAGTAATGCCGTCTGCCCATCGGGTCGTCGCCGGGCAGGACGCGCCCGTCGTACTGCTCCACGGCCTGGCGCGTCCAGCGGATGCCGCGCGGCCGGGGCGGCAAGTTGACGTTGATCAGCTTCAGCTCGTCCTGCGGCAGCAGGATCTCGAGCACCCGTTCGACGCACTCCGCCAGCGGGCTCAGGTCGGGATCGTCCGATTCGACCGGTGTGCTGAAGGCGATGCCGCGCAAGCCGAGCAGGGCCGCCTGCTTGGCGGCGGCCAGCGTGCCCGAGTGCCACAGTGCGTTGCCCAGGTTCGGGCCAAGGTTGATGCCCGACAGCACGACATCGACCTTCTCCCAGTTGTACGAACCAAGCGCCACACAGTCGGCCGGCGTGCCGTTGACGCGGTAGGCTTCGACTCCGTCGATGATCTTCGTCGCCCGGTAGCGCAGCGGCTTCGAGGCCGTGATCGCGTGACTGGCCGACGATTGCTCGACATCAGGCGCAACCACGCGCACGTCGCCGAAGCGGCGGGCCACCTTGGCCAGCGTGGCCAGGCCGGGGCTGTAGATACCGTCGTCGTTGGAGACAAGGATTCGCATGTCGGTGCCCGCTTACCTCGCTCGATGCGCGCAACGCTGATCCACAACCCTTCGGCGGGTGATGCCGAGCTTGATGAGTCGGCCCTGAAGGAGATGCTCTCCGAAGCCGGCTTTCAGGTGCGCTATCGCTCGCGCGAGGAAGATTGGAAAAAGGGCCTGCGTGATCAGGAGAAGTCGGAGCTGGTCATCGCCGCCGGCGGTGACGGCACGGTCACGCGCGTCGCGCTCGAGCTGGAGGGCGCGGACATCCCGCTCGCGATCCTGCCGCTCGGCACGGCGAACAACGTCGCCCGTGCCCTCGGCCTGGTCGGCAGCGCGCAGGAGATCGCCGCTCGGTGGAAGGCTGCGCAGCCACGGGCGCTGGACATAGGTGTCGTCAGCGCCAGCTGGGGCGAGTACCGGTTCATCGAATCGGTCGGCGGCGGCGTCTTCGCGCGGCTAATCGCCAGCGCCGGCGACGACAGCCTGCGGCTGATGACCGGGGCCAAGGGCGACCGTGCGCTGGCCGTGCTGGAGGACGTGCTCGAGGAGGCTGAGCCCAGCCGCTGGGAGATCGAGCTGGACGGCCGCGACCTTTCGGGTGACTACGTCGCCATCGAGGCGATGAACATGCGCTTCGTGGGGCCCAAGGTGCCGCTCGCGCCTGACGCGGATCCGGGCGACGGCCTGCTGGATCTGGTGCTGATCGGCAGCAAGGAGCGCCGGCTGCTGCTCGAGTACGTTGGCCGCCGGCTGCGCGAGGCCGCGGCCGAGATGCCGGAGCTGCCCGTCGAGCGCGGCCGGCACGTGCGGCTGCGATCGGTCGAGGGCCTGCCGCTGCACGTCGGCGATGACGTGGTGGAGGTTCCTGGCGACCACCGCGCCGACCGGCCGTACGACGTGCTGATCAAGCCGGCCGCGGTGATGCTGCGCGGATGAGCGGCGGCGCGCCAGTGGCGATCAGCCTGCCGCCTGACCTCGAAACGCCGTGCCTGGTCATAGACCTCGACGTCGTCGAGGCAAACGCGGCGCGGATGGCCGCCGCGATGGCAGCGCGGGGCATCGCGCTGCGGCCGCACGCCAAGACGCACAAGAGTGTCCGGTTGGCTCAGCTGCAGCTGGCCGCGGGCGCCATCGGAGTCACGGTCGGCACGCTCGGCGAGGCCGAGGTGATGGCCGCCGGCGGCATCGAGGACGTCTTCATCGCCTACCCACTGTGGGCCGCCGGGCCCAGGGCGGAACGGCTGCGCGCGCTCCTCGGGCGGCCGGGGCTGCGGCTGTCAGTTGGCGTCGACTCGGCCGATGGGGCGCTCCAGCTGGCCCGGGCGGCAGGCCCGCAGAGCAGCTTGCGCGTGCTGGTCGAGGTCGATCCAGGTAACGGCCGAACGGGCGTCGCACCTGCGCGTGCGGCCGAGGTCGCGACGGCCGCGCAGGCGGCGGGGCTAGATGTCGAGGGCGCGTTCACCCACGGCGGCCACGCCTATGCGGGCTTGGAGCGCGTTGGCGCGGCGGCGGCCGACGAAATCGCGGCGCTGTCCGTCGCAGCCGACGCCCTCCGCGCGGTGGGCATCGAGCCGCGTGTCCTGAGCGCCGGCTCTTCGCCAACGGCCCGGGCCGCCGCCGCTGCTCCGGTGACCGAGATGCGTCCGGGGACGTACCTGCTCGGCGATCGGCAGCAGGTGGCCCTCGGCGCGTCGCCGCCAGAGGGTGTCGCGCTAGCCGTCGCGGCGACGGTGGTCAGCACCGCCGTCGACGGCCAGGTGGTGATCGATGCCGGCGCCAAGTCGCTGACCAAGGACCTGCCGGCATACCTCGCGGGCTACGGCTGGCTGCCCGCCTACCCCGCCGGCACGATCGAGCGCGTCTCCGACTACCACGGCGTGGTGGCCTTCCCGGCGGACACTCCGCGGCCCGCGCTGGGCGAGGTCGTGGCCGTCGTGCCCAACCATGCCTGCCCGGTCATCGACCTCTACGACTCGTTCGTCGCGACCCGCTCCGGGATGGCGGTCGGACGGTGGCCGGTCGACGCCCGCGGGCGCAGCGGCTGAAGTAGCATCCACCGGCCATGCCTGTTCGACGACTGATCGGCAACTACGCGCGTGGCCTGCTGATGGGCGGGGCGGATGTCATCCCCGGCGTCAGCGGCGGCACGGTCGCGCTGATCGTGGGCATCTACGAACGGCTGATCCACGCCATCCGTCTTGGCGCGTCGGCGATGCTCAGTGCCGCTCGGCTCGACATCGACGAGGCCCGGCGCAAGTTCGGCGAGGTGGAGTGGCTGCTGGTGCTGCCGCTCGGGGCGGGCATCCTGACCGCGCTGGTCATCGGCGCGCGGATCATCCCGCCGCTGCTCGAGCAGCACCCGGAGCCGGTCTACGCGCTGTTCTTCGGGCTGATCGTTGGCTCGGTCGTGGTGCCGTATCGCCGGATCGAGGTCGTCGGCCGGACGGAGGTGCTGCTCGTGGCGCTTGCGGCGGTAGCCGCGTTCGTGCTCGTCGGCATCCCGCCGCAGGAGATCGCCGACCCGTCGCTGGTGTACGTCTTCCTGTCGGCGGCCGTCGCGATCTGCGCGATGATCCTGCCCGGCGTCAGCGGCGCCTTCCTGCTGCACGTGCTGGGGATCTATACAACGTCGCTGGACGCGCTGCGCAACCTTGACCTGGCCTACGTCGGTGTCTTCGTCGCTGGCGCGGTGGTCGGCCTGGGCAGCTTTGCGCGCGTGCTCGAATGGCTGCTCGTCCACCGCCACGCGATGACGATGGCCGTGCTGACCGGGCTGATGATCGGCTCAGTCCGTGCGCTGTGGCCGTGGCAGGACGCCGACCGCGCGCTGCTCGCGCCGCCCGATGTCGCCAGCTTCGGCGCAATGGCGGGCCTGGCCGCGCTGGGCTTCGTGCTGGTCAGCGCGCTGATCTGGTACGGCGGTCGCCGGGTCGAGCGCCCGATCAGGGCGCCGCACGACATTGACTGAGGCCGGTCAGACGCCGCTGCCCGAGCCACGCGGCGGCGTGACCTGGCGCCACCTGGCATCGAGCGATGCGCCGGGCATCCTCGCGGTCATCCTGGCGTCTGATGCCGCGGACCAGCAGCCGTACGTGATGACCATGGAGGAGCTCGAGCACACCCTGGCTGACAAGCGCCTGGACCTCGCGCGCGATTCCGTCGGCGGCTTCACCGACGACGGCCGGCTGGTCTGCTTCGGCGCTTCCCGCGCGCGATCGGTCGCGGTGCGCCGCCGGATCATCTACCAGGATGGCTACGTCCACCCCGAGTGGCGCCGCCGGGGGCTGGGCGATGCGCTGATGGCCTTCACGGAGCAGCGCAGCCGCGAATGGCTGGCCGAGAGGCGGGTGAGCGAGGGCGACGACGGCGTGCCGGCCTACCTCGAGACGTATTGCGACGAGCGGCTGGCCGGCCACCGGGCGCTGTACGAGAAGCGGGGCTACCGGCCCATCCGCTGGTACACCGACATGCGCCGCGACCTCGCCGTCGCCATTCCGGACGCGAGCCTGCCGGCCGGCCTGCGAATCGTCAGCTGGACGCCAGATACCGACGAGGCCTACCGCGTCGCCCACGTGACTGCCTTTGACGACCACTGGGGCTCCGAGCCGCTGACGCCGGATGAGTGGCACACGCGCTTCACGGGCTCGCCAATGTTCCGGCCGCAGCTGACCGTCGGCGCCGTCGACGCAGATGGCCGGCTCGTGGGCTACGTCATCGGCTATCACGCGCCGGAGGACGCGAAGGTGACGGGCCGGCTCGAGGGCTGGCTGGGACAGGTTGGGACGCTGCGCGAGTGGCGGGGCAGGGGAGTGGCAAGCGCGCTGATCGCCCAGGCGATGCGGCTGATGCATGACGCCGGCTTGCAGGACGCGATGCTCGACGTCGACACCGAGAACCCGACCGGCGCGATGGGCCTGTACGAGCGCCTCGGCTTCAAGCCGGAGCGCCGCTCGATCCGCTGGGAGAAGACGGTTTAGCCTCGGGGCACCGGCACGGGGCGTCGACAAGCGGCGCCGCGAGTCGGCACGCTGTTTCCGCCAAATCCTCAAGCGCGCGCGTTTAGCTGCGAAATGCGCCACATGCGCCACGCGCCGGCCGCCTGATCGAGCGTGGAACAGCCGGCGCGCCGTTCGGGTTGACCCCCGAACGCGGCCCAAGTGCGGCAGGCTGAGGAAATGAAGGCAACCCGAGGTGGCGCGGCCCCATGGGCGAGCCAGAACAGATGTTCTATAATGGCCAGCGGCCGCGCCCTGTCCACATCGGCCGCCCGATCGTGGACGAAGTTCGTGGATAGGCCGCTGGCCGGACCGGCGGCTGGCGCGGTACGGTCGGGAGGAGCATGTCCCTGGCGCCGAATGACTTCACGCACCTCCATGTCCACTCCGAGTTCAGCCTGCTCGACGGCCTCGGCCGGATCACAGAGCTTGTCGATCAGGCCAAGGCGCTGGGCTTCGACTCGCTCGGGCTGACGGACCACGGCGCGCTCTACGGCGCCGTCGCCTTCGTCCAGGCGGCCAAGAACGCAGGCATCAAGCCCATCGTCGGCGTCGAGACGTACATCGCCCGCCGCTCGATGGCTGATCGCGAGGGCAAGGCAGACGCCCAGCCCTTCCATCTCGTGCTGCTCGCCCGCAACTGGACCGGCTACCAGAACCTGTGCCGGATCGTGACCGACGCGCATCTGGACGGCTACTACTACAAGCCACGCATCGACCGCGATTATCTGGCTCGCCATGCCGAAGGGCTGATCGGGCTGAGCGCATGCCTCAACGGCGAGGTCCCCCGCGCCCTGGAGAACGGCGACTGGGACGAGGCAAAGCGGATCGCCGGGAGCTACCGCGACATCCTGGGCGAGGGCAGCTTCTTCTTCGAGCTGCAGGACCACGGCCTGCCTGACCAGCGGCGGCTCAACGAGCAGCTGCTCCGCCTGGGACCAGAGATGGGCATTCCGCTCGTCGCGACCAACGACCTGCACTACGTGCGGCGAGAGCAGGCAGACGCGCACGATGTGCTGCTCTGCGTTGGCACGGCCTCAAACCTGGACTCACCGAACCGGATGCGGTTCGAGACGCCCGAGTTCTACCTGAAGTCCGCGGCCGAGATGGCAAATCTGTTCGGCGAGGTGCCGGAGGCGCTGCGCAACACGCGGCTGATCGCGGAGATGACCGACCTCGAGCTGCCCTTCGGCCAGCTGCGCCTGCCCGACTTCCCGGTGCCGGCGGGTCACACCGTCGAGTCGTGGCTGCGCGCCGAGTGCGAGCACGGACTGCGCGAGCGCTACGGCGAGGTCACGCCGCAGCTCCAGGCGCGGCTCGACTACGAGCTCGGCGTGATCATCAGCATGGGCTATGCGGCGTACTTCCTGATCGTCGCCGACTTCACCCGCTTCGCCCGCCAGCAGGGCATCGCCACCACCTGCCGCGGCTCGGCGCCGGGCTCGATCGTGACCTATACCCTCGGCATTACGCCGGTCGACCCGATCCTGTACGAGCTGCCCTTCGAGCGCTTCCTGAACCCCGACCGGGTGACCATGCCGGACATCGACGTCGACTTCGAGGACGCCCGCCGCGACGAGGTCATCCGCTACGTCACGCACAAGTACGGCTCGGACCACGTCGCCCAGATCATCACCTTCGGCACGATGCTCGCGCGGGCGGCGATCCGCGACGTGGGCCGCGTGCTCGGCTTCGGCTACGGCGAGGTCGACCGGATCGCCAAGGCCGTGCCGAACCAGCTGGGCATCAAGCTTGACGAGGCGATCGATACCTCGCCGCCACTGCGCGAGATGCGCGACGCGGATCCGTCCGTGGCCCGGCTGCTCGAGATGGCGCGTCAGCTCGAAGGCGTCGCGCGCAATGCGTCGACGCATGCCGCGGGCGTGGTCATCAGCCGCGAGCCGCTGACCGAGCTGATGCCGCTCCAGCGGGCGACCAACTCGGACGGGCTGATGACCCAGTACGAGATGCATGGCGTCGAGGCGCTGGGGCTGCTCAAGTTCGACTTCCTCGGCCTCTCCAACCTGACCATCCTGCGCCAGGCGGTCGAGACCATCCGCGATCACCGCGGCGAGGAGATCGACCTCGACGACATCCCGCTTGACGATGCGAAGACTTTCGAGCTGCTGTCGACGGGCGAGACAACGGGGATCTTCCAGCTCGAGTCGCCGGGCATGAGGCGCTACGTCAAGGAGCTGCGCCCGACTTCGGTCTACGACCTGGCCGCGATGGTCGCGCTCTTCCGTCCCGGCCCAATGGACAATATCCCGGCCTACATCCGGCGCAAGCACGGCCAGGAGAAGGTCACCTACCTCCATCCGCTGCTCGAGCCGTACCTGGCCAAGACGTACGGCATCTTCGTCTACCAGGAGGACATCATGGCCGCCGCCATGGCGCTCGGTGGCTTCACCGGGCCCGAGGCGGACACGCTCGGCTATGCGATCCGCAAGAAGAAGTCGTCCGTCCTGCGCGCACAGAAGGACAAGTTCGTCCGTCAGGCCGCCGAGCGTGGAGTGGAGCCGCACACCATCGACGCCGTCTTCAAGGCTTTCGAGCCGTTCGAGCGGTACGGCTTCAACAAGGCCCACGCCACCTGCTACGGGCTGATCGCCTACCAGACGGCATACCTCAAGGCGAACTACACCGTCGAGTACATGGCTAGCGTGCTGACTGCCTTCCGCGACAACACCGAGAAGGTCGCCGCCGCCGTCGCCGAGTGTCGGCGGCTGGGCATCGAGGTCCGGCCGCCGGACGTGCACCGCAGCGGGCTGCACTTCACCGTTGAGGACGAGGCCATCCGCTTCGGCTTGCTGGCGATCAAGAACGTTGGTGCCGGCTCGATCGAGTCGATCATCGCCGCGCGCGAGTCAGGCGGCCGCTTCGCGTCGTTGCGCGACCTGTGCGCGCGCACCGACCTCCGACTTGTCAACGCACGCGTGTTGGAGGCCCTCAACTGGGCCGGCGCGCTCAGCGAGTTCGGCCATCCTGCCCAGATCGAGACCGCGCTGCCAACGATCCTGCCCGGTGCGCAGGCCGACCAGCTGCTGCGATCGAGCGGCCAGCTGTCGGCGTTCGATCAGCTGTTCGCCGAGCAGCCGACGGATACCTTGCCGGATGTGCCACCAGCCTCGTCGCGAGAACGCATGCGTCGTGAGAAGGAGCTGCTCGGGCTGTACCTCTCCGATCACCCGCTCGGTGAGCTGGCCACCGAGCTGGCCCAGTACGTCGGCGCCTACAGCGGCGACCTGGGCGAGGAGCTCGACCAGCAGCGCGTCGTGGTCGGCGGCGTGGTCGCGGAGTCCAGGCGCGTCATCACCAAGGCAAAGGCCACGATGGCCGTCGTCACCCTCGAGGACCTGCAGGGCACGATCGAGGTGATCGTCTTTCCCAAGGTGCTCGAGCAGACGGCTGGCTCGTGGACGGACGACGCGATCCTGCTCGTCGCCGGCCGGGTTGATCACAAGGGCGAGGAGACCGTCCTGCTGGCCGACGCCGTGTGGTCGTGGGACGACGCGCAGGCCCTCGGTCCGGCCCGCTTCGCCGAGGCGGTCGCCCGGACGGATCGCGGCCGGCGCAACGGCCGCAGCAACGCCTGGGCAGGCGGCAACGGCAACGGCCATGCGTCGCCGCGGGTGCCGGTCGGGCCGGGTGGCAACGGCGCTGCGCTGGATGTCCCCGTTGGCGTGCCGGTAGTCGTCAGCGCAACCCCCGTGACGCGCCAGGTGCCACGTGTCTCACCGCTGCGCGGCGGCGCTGTCGAGGGCACGATCGAGGTCGTGCTGCGGCGCGGCCAGGTACCGCGGCCGCCGGTCCCTCGGTCGGAGGCTTCGGAACCCGTCTCTGTCGGCGCCGTCGTCGCCGACCACGATGAAGCGCCGCTGCCGGACGAGGCGCGGCGCGAGCTCGACGCTGCCGACCATGCCCCCACGCTGGCTGTCGAGGCGCTGCCCGGTCAGGCCCTCGAGATCCGCTTCCGGGCCGCGCCACCGGACGAGATCGTGCGCGCGTTCGGGGCGCTGAAGGCGCTGATCCACGCCCACGCTGGCGACACGTCGGTCATCCTGCGCATCCCGGCCGGACCCGCGCGCGAGCAGCGGATGCAGCTACGGGTGGGGGTCGCCTACGACGCTGAGCTGCTGGCCGCCCTGCGTCGGGAGATCGGGGTGCAGCTGCTCGAGCTGCGCCTGATCGACGAGGCCGCGCCCGTCGCCTAGCGGATCCGAGCAGCGACTCAGCGCCCGCTCGATGTCGGCGGCTCGACGCGAATCTCTTCCTCGCACTGCGCGCAGTAGAAGATCCGGCCGCGGCCCCAGCCACGCTCCTGGTCAGTCGGGTTGTGGGCCGGCGTGCGGTCCTCCATCTGCACCCACTCGTCGCCGTGCCGATGCTGCACGACCGCTCCGAGCCAGCTTTCCATCCGCAGGTCCATCAGCAGCGTCCTCCAGCCCGCGGCCCAGAGGCCGCTATGGCAGGGAAGACTACCGGCCGGGCGCTGCCCGCGCCAGACGGTGGCGGCCTGGGTGCCTGGGCAGCGCGCCGTCCGCGCGGAGGGCCCGGACGATCAGCACGATGGCAGGGTCCTTGCAGCAGCCGCCCTCGGCCTGAACGTCCGTTCTATACGGTCGCCAGGTCCTCCGATATAGTGGCTCTGCGCGGCGGTGCTGGAACGGTATACAGGGCAGGCTCAAACCCTGCTGCCCGCAAGGGCATGTGGGTTCGAATCCCACCCGCCGCACCACGGGTAGTCGCTCGACTCCGTTAGACTCGGCCCGGCGCAGGAGCGACTCCGCGCGAGGGCAAGCGGCGAAGAGGGCACTCGAGACCGGTGGAGGAGATCATGCAGCGGTCTGATGCCATCGGTCGGCCCGAGGGGGGCGGCGCTGAGCCGGCAGAGGCAATGGCCGGCGGCGACGGATCCCCCCAGCGCTCCCCAGCTGACCAGCTCCAGCGGGCGCGCGACGGACACCTGGTGGAACGGGCGCGGAACGGCGACCCGGACGCCTATAACGAGCTGGTCACGATCTATCAGGACTACCTCTTCGCCTTGGTGGTGCGTGTGGTCGGCGATCGCGATTCGGCCGCTGACGCGGTCCAGGAGGCGTTCTTCAGCGCCTACCGCAACATCGGCCGCTTCCGCGGCGACTCCTTCCGCAGCTGGCTGACTCGGATCGCGCTCAATGCAGCGACGGACGTGCTGCGCGTCCGCAAGCGCCGCCCCTCGGAGCCGTTCCCCGAGTGGGAGGACGATGCCTGGCAGCCGCCCGCGCCTGACAGCGAGTCACCTGAGCGCGTCGCGTTCCAGCGCAATCGGAGCCGGCTGCTGGCCGCCGCCCTGCAGCGCATCACTCACGACCAGCGGACGGCGATCGTGCTCTACGACGTGGAGGGTTACGACTACCAGGAGATCGCCGACTTGACGGGGGTTTCACTGGGCACTGTCAAGTCGCGCATCCACCGCGGCCGGCTGGCCCTGCGCGACCTGCTGGCCTCGGACATGGAACTGCTGCGCGATGGGTGACGTCCAGTGAGCGTGACGAACGGCGCCGGGATCCCGGCCAACCATGCCCATCACGATCGGCTGCTCGTGTCCCGGCACGCCGCCGACGATTCATATCCTGGCGAGGTAGAGCAGGCCCGCGCCCTGATCGCGCAGTGCGCCGATTGCGCCGCGCTGGCAACGGACATTCGCGCGCTCAGCGCAGCTACGTCGCGCCTGGGTGCGCCCGCTCGCCCGCGCGACTTCCGCATCACGGCTGAGCAGGCCGAGCGCCTGCGCGGCTCTGCGTTCGAGCGCTTCCTGCGCCGCCTTGCCGGGCCGGGCCTCGCGCCGGCACGGCCGCTGGCCGGGGTTGCGCTGTCGATCGGGCTGATGCTCGTCGTCGCTGGCGCGGCTATGCCCGCGGGTGGTGACGCCGCGGTGTTCGGTGATGTGGCGGCAGACCACGTCCAGCAGCTCCAGACGCCGGAGGCCTCGCCGGCGATGGCCAACGCACCGGGCGCGCCAGAGGCGCCCCCGGACCAGGTCAACCGAGAGCTCGGCGGCATCAAGGGACAGGCAGCTGGTGGCGAAGCGAACTCCAGGCTGCGGGCCCAAGACTCGGCGCAGGCTGCCGCAGCCGAGATGCGCGAGCCGCTGATCTACGCCGGCCTGGCCCTGGCGCTTGCCAGCCTGGGCGTTCTGCTGCTGATCCTGCTCGCACGCCGCCGCGCGAACGACCCACTGCTGCGCTGACCGATCGCGGACGGCTCGCTGGCAGACCAGGGGCCGGCCGCGGCTACACTCGGCCGTGTGCAACGGCTCATGCTGCTGGACGCGCACAGCCTCATCTATCGCGCCTACTTCGCGCTGATCGAGACGCCCCTTTCGACCAGCAAGGGGCAGCTCGTCAACGCCGCCTTCGGCTTCTGGAGCATCGTGCTGCGCGGCTTCCAGGACGTTAAGCCTGACTACGTGCTGTGCTGCTTCGACGTCGGCCGCTCGTTCCGGGCCGACGAGTACGGCGAGTACAAGGCCACTCGTCGGCCGACGCCGGACGACCTGCGCGACCAGTTCCCGATCGTGCGCGAGACGCTCGGCGCGTTCGGCATCCCGATCCATCAGCTCGAGGGCTTCGAGGCGGACGACCTGATCGGCGCGCTGACACGCCAAGCCGAAGAGCGAGGCGACCTCGAGTCGATCATCGTCTCGGGCGACCTCGACATGCTGCAGCTGGTCAGCGAGCGGACCAGCCTGATGACGACTCGGATGGGCGTGGCCTCGACGGTCATCTACGACCCGCCGAGGATCCGCGAACGCTACGGCCTCGAGCCGCGGCAGATGATCGACTTCAAGGCACTCAAGGGCGACGCGACGGACAACATCCCGGGCATTCCGGGGGTCGGCGACAAGACCGCCGCGAAGTGGCTCCAGGACCACGGCACTCTCGATGGCGTCTACGAGAACCTGGCGACAATCAAGCCGGAGAGGTTCCGACCGGTGCTGGCCGAGAAGCGCGACGACGTGTTCTTGTGGCGCCGGCTGGTCGAGATCGACCGCCACGCGCCGATCACGCTCGACCTGGCGAACGCCTCGCTTGCCGACTACGACCGCGAGGAGGTGCTCAGGCTCTTCCGCCAGTACGAGTTCAGGACGCTGGTCGAGCGCATACCGCAGCTGGCCGGCGAAGACGAGCGCGCACCGGGCGAGCTGCTCCGCCAGGCGGATCGCGCAGGGCCTGTGCCGGCCGCGCTCGTGCCCGGAAGGGTGCTCAAGTCGGCGCGCCCGGAGCAGGCAGCCGGCCTGCAGCTGAGCCTGGACTTCGCCAGCCCGCCCGTGGCCGTGGCTGAGCCTGCTGCCGACGATGTTGCCCCGACGGGGGCGGCCCGCGTGCAGCCGCTGCCCGGCGATGACGCGGCGGCCAGGCTGGCGGCCTCGCTGCGCGACGGCGCCGCAGTGGAAGGGGCTGAGCGATTCGGGCCGGGTGCGGACGTCGGCTGGCTGGCCGGCCAAGAGTCGCTGGTCGTGGGTCTGGCGCTCGACGATCCACGGCCGCGTCGCGGCGCTCTCCTCGGGCTGGCCGTGGCCGGCAGCGACGGCCGGCTGATCACGAGCGACGTGTCGACCGCGCCTGCCCTCGTTTCGGCGCTGCTGGCGGCGGGGCGACCGCTGGTCGGGCACGAGGTCAAGCAGCTGCTCGTCTGGGAGCTGGCCCGGCGCGATCCGACGGCCCACCACAGCGCCACCGAGGCAACCGCAGCCGAGCTCCCGGCGACCGGCTTCGACACGCAGATCGCGGCATACATCCTCAATGCCGCGCTGCGCAGCCAGAGCCTGGCTGACATCGCCGCCGAGCGGCTGGCTATCGAGCTGCCCAAGGCGGGCGAGCTGCGTGGGCCGGAGCACGCCGCCGTCCAGGCGCTGGCCGTAGCCGCCGCGCGCGACTCGCTTGCCTCCGATCTCGCCGAGCGGCCGGCGTTGCGGCGCATCCTCGACGAGCTGGAGCTGCCCCTGATCGCGGTGCTGGCTGACATGGAAGCGACCGGCGTGGCGATCGATCGGCCGGCCCTTGGCCAGCTGTCGGAGGAGTTCGGGCGCGAGATCGGCCGCCTCGAGGAGGAGATATTCGCCTCGGTTGGCCACCAGTTCAACCTCGGCTCGCCCAAGCAGCTCGAGCAGGTGCTGTTCTACGAGCTCAACCTGCCCCGCGGCCGGCGGACCAAGACCGGCTACTCGACCGACGCCGGGGTGCTCGAGGAGCTCCGCCCGGCGCACCCGATGATCCCGCTGCTGCTCGACTGGCGGCTCTACACCAAGCTGCGCTCTACTTACGTCGACGCGCTCCCCCTGCTGCTCGATCCGCAGACCGAACGGCTGCACACGACCTTCCAGCAGGCGGTCGCCTCGACGGGCAGGCTCTCGTCGACCGACCCGAACCTGCAGAACATCCCGATTCGCAGCGACCTCGGCCGGCGCATCCGGCGGGCATTCGTGGCCGGCGACCCGGACAAGGTCCTGCTCGCGGCCGACTACTCCCAGATCGAGCTGCGCATCCTGGCCCACGTCAGCGGCGACATCCACCTGCGCGAAGCGTTCGCGCAGCGCGCCGATATCCATCGCCAGACGGCCGCCCGCGTGCTGGGCAAGGATCCGGCCTCGGTCACGGCCGACGAGCGCTCAATGGCCAAGATGGTCAATTTCGGGCTGGCCTACGGGATGAGCGACTGGGGCCTCGCATCACGGGCCGGCATCCCGCGCGAGCAGGCGCGCGACTTCATCGACTCCTACTTCGCTGCCTACTCGGGCATCGCCTACTACATGATCCAAATGAAGGACCTGGCGAAGCAGCAGGGCTACGTGGAGACGCTGCTCGGCCGGCGGCGCTGGATCCCGGAGCTCGAGGCGCGCAACTCCGCGCTGCGCGGCGCGGGCGAGCGGATGGCAATCAACATGCCCATCCAGGGCACGGCCGCCGACATCATGAAGATCGCCATGATCCGGCTGCACCGGCGCATCCGCGAGCTCGACACCAATGCGCGGATGCTGCTTTCCGTCCACGACGAGGTGCTGCTCGAAGTGCCGCGCGCGGACGTCGCCGCCCTGGCGCCCGAGGTCCGGGCGGTGATGGAGGACGCGCTCCAGCTGGACGTGCCACTGGACGTGGACCTCAAGACGGGCGACGACTGGGAGTCGATGACGCCGCTGCCGCGGGAGTAGTGCAGAGGTCGACGCCAGCGCCCTAGGCGGCAGGCTGCTCGCCGAGCGAGCGAGTCTGCACGCTTCGCGTGCGGCGGGGCGATTCAGGCACGCTCTGCTCCCGCCATAGCGAGTGAGCCAATCTATTGCCCACGGGCGCACGTTCTGGAGCCATGTTGTTCCCGGTCGCTCACCGGATGAGCAGACCGCACCCGAAGCGAACACAGCGTCGTACATCACTGCCCAGTCGCCCACCCGGTGAGCAGCGCGGGGACCGGCCGGCCGGGCTACCTTACGGCCAATGCCGGAGTTGCCTGAGGTCGAGACGATCGCGCGCGAGCTGCGGCCGCTGGTCAGCGGCGCGCTGATCCGCGACGCCTGGTTCGACTGGCCGAACCAGATCAAGCATCCGGCGCCGGAGCTGTTCGTTGACGCGCTTCGCGGCCGGCGCATCCTGGGCGTCGAGCGGCGCGCGAAGTGGCTGATCTTCGAGCTCTCCGAGTCTGCCGTCCTGGCCGTACAGGTCAAGATGACCGGCCAGCTGCTGGTCCTGCCCGCCGGGGAGCCGCGCGACAGCCACGTCCACGCCGTGCTGTCTTTTGAGGACGGCCGCGAGCTGAGGCTGCGTGACACGCGCAAGTTCGGCCGGCTGGGCGTCTACCGCCGCGACGCGGCCGGGCGGCTGCTTGGCGCGGACGACGAGACCGATCTCCTCGCCCAGTTCGGGCCGGAGCCACTCGACGACGGCTTCCGCGCACGCGACCTGCGGGCGCTGCTCGGACGACGCCGCGGTCGGCTCAAGACGCTGCTAATGAACCAGGCATTCGTCGCCGGCGTGGGCAACATCTACGCCGACGAGGCGCTGTGGCGGGCGCAGCTGCACCCGCTGCGCAGCGCGGCCGGGTTGAACGCGGTCCAGGCGCGCCGGCTCTACCACGCCCTGCGCGAGGTCCTGTCGGAAGCCGTGGCGCGGCGCGGCTCGTCGGTCGACGACTACCTGGCGCCGGAGGGCCGGGGCGAGATGCAGCACTTCCTCAACGTCTACGGCCGTGCCGGCCGGCCGTGCCCGCGCTGCGGCCGCCCCATCCGGCGCATCGTCATCAACGCGCGAAGCACGCACTTCTGTTCGTGGTGCCAGCGGCTGCCCGCCGCAGACAGGCCGCGGCCGGGGTCGGACATCGCGCGCTAGGCTGGCGGCGTGGCAATCCTGCGTCTGGACGGCATTCACCGTGAGGTCGGCGACTTCGTCATCCTCGAAGCGATCACGGCCGCCATCGCGCACGGCGAGCGGATCGGGCTGGTGGGCGCAAACGGGGCGGGCAAGACCACCTTGCTGCGCATCTGTGCGGGCCGCGACGAGCCGGATCGGGGAACGATCAACCGCAAGCGCGGCTTGACCGTCGGGCTGCTGGCACAGGAGGCGAACCTCGACCGCTCCTTTGCCGCCGCTCCGACACTGCGTGCCGCCGTGCGCGCCGGCGCAGCCGAGCTCGAACAGGTGGAATCCCGGCTGCGCCGGCTCGAGGAGGACGGCGCCGCAGCAGTCGAGTCGGCTGAGTACGCCGGCCTGCGCGAGCAGTTCGACATCGCGGGCGGCTATTCGCTCGACGTTCGGGTCGAGGCGGCACTGTCAGGGCTGGGCTTCAACGCCGCGGACTGGCAGCGCCCGCCGACGGAGCTCTCCGGTGGGGAGCAGACGCGTGCCGCGCTGGCGCGGCTGCTAGTCGCCGATCCGGACCTGTTGCTCCTCGACGAGCCGACGAACCACCTTGACGTGAGCGCCATCGAGTGGTTGGAGCAGACGCTTGTCGCCCGCCGCGGTGCGCTGCTCGTGGCCGCTCACGACCGGGCCTTCCTCGACGCTGTCGTGACGCGCGTCTGGGAGCTGCGCGACCGCCGGCTGACGCCCTTCCGTGGCAACTACGCCGCCTATCACCGGCAGCGCGAGGAGCGCGACGCTCGCCAGCAGCTGGACGCCGAATCGATCCGCCAGCAGATCGAGCGCGAGGACGAGCTGATCCAGCGCTACCGCAGCCACCGCAAGTTCGGCAAGATGCACGAGCACGAGCGCCGCCGCGAGGCACTGGCCGAGCAGCGCGTCGAGGGCCCCTCTCGCCGGCAGACGCTCGTGCTGGGCGGGAACGCTCTGCTGGGCGGCGGTCCGCAACGCTCGGGCGACATGGTCGTGGCGTTGGAGGAGCTGGTCGCGGGCTTTCCTGGCCGGCCGGTAGTGTCAGTCCCGCGGCTGGTGGCGACGCGCGGCGAGCGGGTCGGCATCGTCGGCCCCAACGGCGCCGGCAAGACCACTCTGCT